>NZ_JBWKUH010000005.1:0-316404 GCF_059420745.1 Sphingobacterium sp. GW821-FHT03E03 | reverse complement strand
TAAAAATAAATACTATATTTAATTATTAGGATAACATAAATACTCCAAACAAGATCGTAATTTTTAAATTAAAATAGGAATCTCTAAAAACAGGCTATATTTCAGATCAATTAAATACGGAAAAATCGCAATTCAACGAAAGTTAAATAGCAAATCATATCTTAGTAAGAATCATATCATAATTACCAAGATTGTCTCTAAAAACACGGCATGATTAGGCCAATTATTTTTAACAGGAACATCAGCTACTACTGGCTTTATACAAATTGCATCGCTCAATCAAAATGCGGTGGTTCAAGTTCACTGTTTGAAAAAGTAATATAAAAATAGAAAAGGGGATGGTCTTACACGATCCTCCCCTTTTCTATGTACTCTATTTTCGTCCATTTAATGAATGCCTTTAAATATCCGCTTCCAACGTATTTTAGAAAGCCCTTTTCCGTCTGTATTCCAGCTCATCCAGGTAAATAAGGCTTTACCCACAATATGATCCTCGGGAACAAAGCCCCAATCTCTGGCGTCCAACGAATTATGCCTGTTGTCTCCCATCATCCAATAGTAATCCATTTTAAATGTGTATGAATCCGTCTTGCTGCCATTCAAGTATAAGCCATCAGCCCTCTTCTCTAATCGGTTATGCTCATAGACCCGAATGGCGCGCTCGTAAAGCGGCAAGGTCTGCGCATTTAAAATAACTTTCATACCCTTTTTCGGAATCACAAAAGGTCCAAAATTATCGTAATTCCATTTGTACTGCGGATCATTTGGAAACGTGTTGATCTGTGCTTCGCCAGGTTTACCGATGTTCATCTGCATGGATTTGACATTGGACCATGATTTCACCATTTGAGCCTGCTCTTGGGTTAGAAAAACAATATAAGTTCCGGGTTGAAGCAACCTTATCTCGATGCCCATATCTTTCATTCGCTGTTCATCCAACTCTGTTCCATCGGTCATCACGATATAATCCATCTGACTTTCTGGTGCGACAAAACCAGGTTGGTCATTTACGTATAATACAGCCTCCTGCATACTGATCTTATCCCCAGGCATTCCTACGCAGCGTTTGATCAAATGCTCTCTTTTATCCACGGGACGTGTTTTAATGGTAAATTGCTGGTGTACGGCTTCATAACCCATCGAACGTACCAGATCATAATAAGGCTGGTCTTGATTCTCTATTGCCACAGTATCTCCTGCCGGTGCATTAAATACAATAACATCATTTCGTTTGATCTGCTGGAAACCTGGAAGCCGTTTGTATGGAAGCTCAATCAATTCAGAAAAAGCCTTTCCTCCAACAACGGGCATTGTATGATGTGCAAAAGGAAAAGCAATAGGTGTATTGGGAATACGTGGCCCATAGTTCAATTTACTCACAAATAAATAGTCACCGATCAAAAGTGATTGCTGCATGGAGCCCGAAGGGATCATAAAGGCTTCCAGTAAGAAACCTCGGATCAGTGTTGCTGCAACGGTTGCAAAAACGATCGCATCCGCCCATTCACGGACCATGGATTTCTTATAGGGATACTTGACTTTGAATTCATTGTAGGATTCGTGTAGCAATCCCAGCTGAATCTCCTTTGTCATTGTTTTTCCTTCGCTATTTGCCGCTTTAAGCTTTTTAGCATAAATTCCATTGAGAAACTGAACGTTTTTATCTCTTCCCCATAGCGGTAATACGATAAAAGGTAACAATACCGCAGCGCAGTTTTCCCAAAATCTTCTCTTGCCAAAACAATGGATAAAATCGAGGTATAAATTATAAAAGACAAAGACATTCACAATGGGAACGATCAACAACACAATATACCAAACAGGTCTATTGGTGATCTGCCCCTGAATCCATTGACTATAAACTGGAACGATACCCTCCCAACCACGACGTCCTGCCTTTTCAAATAAAAGCCAAAAACCATAAGCTGCGATAATGGTTAGTACAATAAAAATAATAAGCTCCATATTCACTTTTTTATCGAAATGTAACTAGATCAACGTTAATAAATAAACAACCTGGATGAATCCAACGGAGATTCTTTCGCGCGCTGTAACTCATTATATCTCATAATATATCTGATAAATACATCATAATTATATTTCTGTTCTTTTTCAAATTCGGCAAATAATTCGGGTTCATCATTGATCAGACGCCCCAATGTCAGTGTTCGTTTCTTTTTGTTTCCACTAAATAAGCCACTCGAATTACTGTTTATTTCAATCACCTCACCTGTTGCTTTCTTGAGCGCATAGGCATATTTTGACTTTGTAAATCCGACACCAATCATTGGCGCAGCTCCACCGCTACCGATCATCATCCCGCCACTACCTCCAAAATGTAATTCGGAGACATAATAAGCCATAATTTCACCATCGACAAGCACTTCCGCAAAAGTCGGTTCCAGGTCTTGCGCCTTCCGGACTTGATAGATCTGTGGAGAAGTTCCCGGCACAGGATCCAGTCCATTTTCTACATAGGATGGGGCATACACTTTCTTTTTGGATTGCCAATAGGCGCGAAACACCTGATCGGGAGTAAAAGTTAACTTTTCTTTTTGTAGGTTCTCAAATTTTAGCTTACGATCCTTGACTGAAGAGATCTTTCCATACAGCGTGTCCGCATTCATCAATACGAGATAATCTGCTTTTTTTTCATCCTTTTGCGCTTGTACTACAGCTGAACTACATAAAAAAAATAAGAAAAAAACAATCCTAAAATTTGACATCAGTCTCATAAACCACTATTTATACCTGTAAAGCTACATAAAAATACATGATTCAGCTATAATTCTTCCAGCTTTAACCTTTCTTAAGTAAATCTGTTTCCCGGAGTGATTGCTATTTTATCTTGTCAGGATTATGCCATGGTAAAAGACAAACTTATAGCGAATAGCTACAACCAATCAATATGCTGATTTATAAAAAAAGCTGCCCAAAATATTTGGAACAGCTCATTTTATCCGCTTAAGATTAGACCTTAGCCTTTATGTTTACCTTCGAATTCAGTAGAAGCTTTGTTCACCCCATTGCTCATGCTTTCAAAGGCTTTATTGATATTATCAAGCAATGCAGATTCTGTCGTCGCATCAGAGGTTTTGCTTTTACGCAATTCGATCAACTTTGGATAGTCTTCTGTTACAATCTTTTTGTAACCATTCAGACCATCGAGCACTGCTTTCTGAAAGCTGGCGTCACCTTTAAAATCACCTAGATCTTCTACTTTCTTAATATCGTCGTTTAGAGATTTTTCCCACTCTGTACGTACCTGTTCTGCCTTTGCATAGTCAGCAGCATTCATGGCAGCATTCATCGCTTCAATATGCTTTTCACTTCCATTGATGACAGTGATAATTGAATTGTTATACGTCGCAGGATCCTTCGTTCCTGAACCACAACTTGAGATCGTCAGTACCGCTACGGTCAAGATGCCTGTTATAAATTGTTTCATCATTGTTGTTATATTTTATAGTTTACTTGTCTTTTTGTTTATAAACGTCTCTTACTCCTTATTCCATTTCCGCATTGGCCCATTCACCTACAATATCGTAACTAACTTAACCAAAGATAGTTGAGTTCAAATGTATTTTTTATCACTGATTTCAGGGATTTATTATCACAACCTTATTGTGCAACATAGTTGCTTTTAACATTTCTTTACTTATATTTGTTGCAACTTAATTGCAATATATAATTTACAAAAAGCCCAGCTCAATTGATGAACAGACGCACGATTCTCACGCTCTTATTTACGTATAGTATCTTATACCCTGCTTGTGCACAAGAAAAAGCAACAAAGACAATTGGGCTAAGGGAGGTATACATTGAAGGGGGACGTTACAAAAAATCAGCTGAAGGTGCAATGTCCATAGATGTCCTAACCAGTGATTCATTACAGAAATATCAGGCCGGCAGTTTGATGCAAACTTTAAGCCGACTTCCTGGAGTGAATGCCATAGGCATCGGCGCTAGTCAATCCAAACCACAAATCAGGGGTCTCGGTTTTAATCGGGTGGCCACTGTCGAAAATGGAATTAAGCACGAAGGACAGCAATGGGGCCTGGATCATGGGTTGGAAATTGATCAATATAGCATTGGCACTGCTGAAATTATTAAAGGAGCTAGTTCATTTATCTATGGATCAGATGCTATTGGTGGTGTCATACGCCTATCCTCGCCAGCGGAACTCCAAGAGAATGGTTTGAAAGGTCATATCAACTTATTTAACAGGTCCAATAATGCCACCTATGGGGGTTCCTTACAATTACAGGGCAAAAATGGTAACTGGGTTTTTGGTGGCGGGGCAACACATTTGGGTTACGCCGACTATCGTGTACCAACCGACACAGTATATGTTTACAACTATGCTGTCCGGTTAAAAGATCGGCGGGTTCGCAATACCGCAGGACAAGAGACCAGTTTTCAACTTCGAGGCGGTTATGTCTCCGATCGGTTTTCCTCTATCTTTTATCTGAGCAACTACCATACTAAAATCGGATTTTTCGCCAATGCACATGGTTTAGAGCCACGGGGTGTAGATACAGCACTGTATGACCGTTCTGATCGAGATATCCTTTATCCGAGTCAGCATGTTAATCATTTTAAACTCATTAGCCGAAATTATATCGCGCAGGACGCGCATAAGATTTGGATGGATCTTGGTTACCAAAGAAATTATCGTCAGGAATTCAACAACTACACCGCTCATGGATATATGCCCCCCGCTTACCCGCAGGACATGAACATTCCGATGAATCTCGAACGACTGTATGATAAAGAGATCTATCATATGACGTTAAAAGATGAATTTGCTTTGGCTACACATCGGTTCACAATAGGTGGTAATGTTGAATATCAACGTAACAACATCGATGGCTGGAGCTTCCTTATCCCTTCCTATAGACAAAAAGCACTAGGTGTATTTATCTACGATCAATATCCGATCAACGAACAAACCACACTCTATGGTGCATTACGTTATGATCACAGCAATATCCACAGTTCGCCTTATCAAGACTGGTTTGCATCCAAACTGGAAAACAATCAATCTGCCCATATCCTCCGGGCGGACGAACTTCATCGTAGTTTCAATAGTCTCGTTTGGTCTCTTGGTGCAACACGGCAAATGGGTTCATGGGAAGCAAAATTGAATGTTGGTAAAAGTTTCCGGGCACCTATTGCGCAGGAACTGGCTGCCAATGGTGTGAACTATCATTATTTTAGTTATGAAAAAGGGGATGCGTCCCTTTCTCCCGAGCAATCCTACCAAATGGACTTATCTGTAGCTCGGCGCACCGGAAATACGTACATCGCATTCACACCTTTTTTTAATTATTTTTCCAATTATATCTACCTCAATCCTACATCGGGTTATGATCAGTACTATGGTGCTGGCAACCAAATATTTGAATATTCACAAAGCAAAGTACGGCGTTATGGTGCCGAACTAAAAGTGGAATATCGTCCTTTAACCCATTGGAAAGTAGAATTATTGGGTGAATATGTTCGATCTGAACAACTTTCAGGCAGCAAGAAAGGTTATACATTACCCTTTTCTCCCGCCCCTTCACTTGTATTGGATCTCAGTTGGTCTCCCAAAAGTAGCACCTATTTTAAGGAGCCTTACCTCTCCTTGGATTCCAAATGGACAGCTAGCCAAAAGCATATTGTCCCACCAGAAGAAAAAACAAAAGGTTATCAAATTCTCAATTTCAGAGCAGGAACACAGCTGATCCTTGGCAAATCAGCACTTCAATTGCGCTTACAAGTTCAGAACATTTTTAACACAAGATATATGGATCACACCAGTTTCTACCGGCTGATCTCACTCCCTGAACAGGGACGAAATATCATCCTATCTGTCGGGATCCCTTTCGGAACCCAAAATCGAACCTAACAAACTCATTGATACAATAAAAAACAGGTGCTAACTCATCATGATAAAAATAAATATACATATGCAAACACTCAAAAAATATGCGCTCATGGCCATCATAGCTGCCTCTACCATCGCTTGTAAGAAAGATAAGGAAAATATTGATACCGAAAAACCAACAATAGATATCAGTGCAGCGACCGCTTTTCCGAAACAATGCAGCCAAATCAGACGTGGATCCAGTTTTACGTTCCGCGCAAAACTATCCGACAATGTCGCTTTGGGCAGCTACAGTATTGACGTTCATCATAATTTTGACCATCATTCACACAGTACCGAAGTGGAGGAATGCACATTAGCGCCGATCAAGAAACCAATCAAACCATTTGTTCTGGTCAAATCTGTTAATATACCGGGGCAACCACAACAGTATGATGCCCAATTTCAGATTGATGTCCCTGCAGACGTCGATCCCGGAAACTATCACTTTATGATCCAAGTGACGGATCAATCCGGCTGGAGCATCCAACGTGGAATCAGCGTACGTATCACTGAATAAAAGCGCCCTAACAGACAAAATACTTCAATTATTTTCTATCATAAAATTTAAATCCAATGAACACGAAAACTAGAAACATCAACTTTTTATTACTGTTTACAGCACTTTTCTTCGGCTTCCTGTCTTCTTGTAAGAAAGACAACGCCGATATTCCTGTCACAACAAAACCTACGATCGGGACCCTAGAAATTGGATCTGGCAATAATAAGACGGTCAAGGTCGGAACAGACCTCCATCTCGAAGGTGATATCGTCGCTGAAGCTCTTATCGACAAGATTGAGATCGAAATCCATCAGGAAGCTGGCTCCTTCAAATTTTCCAAAATTTATACTGATGAGAAATATGTTGGCAAAAAAAATGTGACTTTTCATGAGCACATCGACATACCATCTGAAGCTCCTGCTGGTCAATATCATTTTCACTTTACAGTGACGGATAAGGCCGGAAACACAACGACTGTAGAATCTCCATTGACCGTTCAGGCATCAGAGGCGAGAGCCAGCTATAAACTGATTTTTACAGAAGTCAAAGGCTCGGCTCATGGCAACCATTTTCATGATCTTGCCGACAAAGAGAATGTAGAACCCACTACCATCAGCTTCGACAATACTGGTAAAGCAATAGCTGGTCATGCTCATCTTAAACCGGCAGGAATTTATAAAATTGAGCTAAAACAATTTGACGCCAATTCCAAAGAAATCCAAGGGCAATACATCAAGAACAAAACAACGGCAGATTATTACAAAGCATTCCTGACCGACGCACCTTTTGTGTTAAATTCAAAAAGTAAAAATGAAAGCGGAGCCATATTTCAACCCAGGGAAACAAAATATGAAGATGGCACAGCTGTTAATGGAGCCCTAGAAACTACAGGTATTATTACTTATTTTACAGCTGGTAAGGACAATGAAGGGGAAAAGAACGTCGTCTATGTTCTTCGTAAATTTAGCGACTCTGCTACCAAACCCAAAATCACACGCGACGATTGGAACCATTCGGATTATGTGACCAGGTATCCTGGCGAAGATGTGATTAAATTATCTTTCGAACTCCACGCCGAAGAGGGCGAAGATTAATTTAGGGAGAAAGATAATTTAAATAAAAAGCACCTGGTTACGCATGCTAACCAAGTGCTTTTTTTACTAAACCAAACTCGCTATTCAGATTAATCTCTTATTTTACCCAATACATTCCCTTGTGTATCGACGACAAGTTTCCATTCGTCTGTCTGACTTTTTACTTCGAATGCATAAGTAATCTTTTGTTCCTCAGTAATCCTTTTTACATCTTCTATACGATAGCCCGGAAAATCCTTTTTCACCTTTGCAATAACAGCTTTTGGCAAATCATTTTTGGCAAACTCTTCTTTGTGACGCACAATTTTACCATTACTTTGAATCCATACCTCATGATCTGTTCCAAACAAACCTGTTTCGAACTCAGCTTCATATAGTCCCGCTTTCAGTTCCCAGTCTACCCCTTTGGCTTTTGGAAATTTCTGTTGAAAACTATTCACCACCACAGCAGGTACCTGACTTTGGGGAATATCCTGAGCAAAAGCTCCAATTGTTGAGAGTGCAAGAATACATGCACTTAATATCATTTTACCGTTCATGACTTTACTATTTTTAATGTATTACAAAGTAAACCCACGATTCTGTAAAGATTTGGGAATGTTATTTATGCTGATATGCTGGGCGAAAATCTAGCTTAAATATATGTTGACTTTTGTCATAATGATAGGAAATAGAAAAACCGTATAAATTACATATCGCCTGAACGATCGCCAACCCCAGACCGGTACCTTTGGACGAGGCATCCGATTTATAGAACCTTGAAAACACATGCTCATTTTCCAGAGCAGTCTGTCCGCTCGTATTCGCAACTATAAGTGTATTTTCAGTAATCGCTATGTTTACCTCCCCCCCGTCCATATTATGAAATAATGCATTACGGATCAAATTTGATACAACGATATTGGCCAGAGCACTATCTAATCGTACCTTAAGTTCATCTTGTTGTCTGACATTGATCTTAATATTTTTAAAAGCGGCAATATCTTCTAGTTCATCAGCGATATGTGTGACAAGCTGATTGATTGAGAGATCTTCGTTGTGCAGGAATTGTTTGTTCTCAATCTTGCTGAGCAGCAATAATGATTTATTCAATCGAACGAGTCTCTCTGCTGTGTTTAGTACTTCGGCGATTGTATTCAACTGTTCAGGATGTAGCCCGCCAGTTTCGGCCATCATTTCTAACTTATTGATCATAATGGCCAGAGGCGTCTGCAACTCATGTGATGCATTGCCAATAAACTGTTTCTGCTGTTCATACGTTTCCTCATTATGATGGATTAAGGTCGTGACAGCGAGCTGTAAATCTTTAAACTCCTGTATATTGGTATTCATCGCTGGCTTATCGTCCGATTTTCCCAGCCGGAATTTCGTCAACTGATCTAAAAACCGATACAATGGGCTCCATAATCGCTGTATAACAACTTTATTGATTGAGACAATACTGACAACCAAGAGGACAAATAAAATCAGGACAGAATAAAACAGGTTCTTGATCAAATCACTTTCCTCGATCATTGAATTGATAATTGATAACTCGTAGTAGTGCCCCTTATGCTCAAATGCAGTCGTCAGCATGCGTACGGGCTCCAATTCAGGTTCCGGATCGTCATCATCCTGCATATATAACAAGGTGTCTTTATATACATTCTGCATTTTAATCGCCTGTTGCTCGGAAATTTCACGTACCTTATAATTGTTAATTCCAAATTCCAGGTCCGGAGATACAAGTGTCTCAGAAGCCAGTTCCTGAATAATTAAGCGTTTTTGATTCTCCAATTCCTCATCTATATTATCATGGATTACTTCCAACATAAATAAATAAAAGATGGTCGACCATACCGCAATGACGACCAGCACCGAAATAGAAAGATATTTGAGCGTTTGATTGGCTAATTTCATTTTTCAACAAGTTTATACCCTATTCCATAGACCGCTTCAAAGTCAACTTTCGCTTTTTTCGCTAAAAATTTCTTTCGCAAATTCTTTATCTGTGAATAAATAAAATCGAGGTTATCTGCTTGATCCGTATTATCTCCCCAAACATGCTCTGCCAGTGCATTCTTGCTTACAAGACGGTTTTTATTGAGTAAAAAGTAATTGAGGATATCAAATTCTTTTCTGTTCAAGGCGACAGATTCGCCGTTAATCGAAAGACTACGCTCGTTCAGATCAAGCACGAGATTGCCCATCTCCAAAGTATTTTTGCCATCCCGTTGTTTTCTGCGTAATACTGCTTTAATCCGCGCATTTAATTCGGCAATATGAAAGGGTTTGGTCAGATAGTCATCCGCTCCAAGTTCCAGTCCCTTTAGCTTGTCATCCAGCGAATCTTTTGCAGAGATAATAATAACATTATCCGACTTGCCTTCCTTTTTCAGTAGATCCAATACCTGCAGTCCACTCCCGCCCGGAAGCATGATATCCAATAAAATACAATCATAGTCATAGACCGACACCTTATCTAGCGCAGATCTAAAATCGCTAGCGGTCTCTACTATATAATCCTCTTTGACTAGAGATTCCTTTACTATTTCTCTCAATTCCGCTTCGTCTTCAATTACAAGTACTTTCATTGGACCATTGTTTTTTTTATTACCAAATTTCCATATTACTTAACTCCAGTATATTGCTCTCATTGCTACAAATGTATTCCGAATTTAGGAAAGAATTAGGAAAATGACTACTGTTAGTTGCCAGCAGCTACACCGTGCAGATCGAATAGCCTGTTTATTTTTACGTATTAGCGAAAAAACAAAGCGCATTTCGTATTTTAGGTCTGATACGATCTACTATGGACAAACGAAATGCTAACATCTGGGCGCCTGTCATTGGACTGGACGGTTTTCGCAAAGAACAGACCGCCGGCCGTGAAGAGCTTCTTTTCAATGAATTACATGGAGAAAGGCTAATAGACAAGCCCCATAAGCATGATTTTTTTATTATCAATTTATTTGATAAAGCTTCTGGTGTACATACGATTGATTCGATAGACTATCCCATTAAAGGCCATCAGGTACATGTACTATTCCCAGGTCAGATGCACAAATGGCATATCCATGCAGGTACTATCGGCTACCAGTTAATGATCGAACGGTCTTTTTTCGAGCATTTTGCTCCCTTCTTTCGCTTTTCCTTTACTAATTATCAGAATCATCCCGTAATCGACCTGACCAAGGAGGCCTTCATTCAGCTACATTATGAATTTGAATCTGTCAAAAAGGAATTGGAAAGAGAGCATTCACTCATTCCCTTGATTACGGCTCGTGCTGGTGTTATCGCTGCTATTGTCAGCAGAGAAGCAGAGCATGTCTTCACCGAATTTAAAGTCTATCAATCCGTCCCTCGGCTTGCCAAATTTAACATGCTTATAGATGAATTTTTCAGAACACAAAAATTGGTCGCCTTTTATGCGGACAAGCTGCATATTTCTCCAAACTATCTCAATATTCTGTGTAAAAAGCACTTGAAAATCTCCGCCACCCAACTTATCCACCAACGGATTTGTGTTGAAGCAAAGCGCCTTCTCCAAAGTACGGAATCCTCCATTAAGGAAATTACATTTGAATTGGGCTTTGCTGATCAAGCCTATTTTTCCAATTTCTTCAAACAGCAGACTGGTGTAAGTCCAAGTGATTTTAGAGAAAAAAGATAAATCGCACAAGAAATGGCAGAAATTGCCCAGTAATACTAAAGCTCCCTGTATATACCTTTGTAAAAGGCTGATCGACTTTATTGATCGTCAATTAGATCGTAACGTAAATAGGAAATAAAATGAAACCAATAACGCTTTCACGTAAGGAATTTATACGAAACTCTGCCCTAGCACTTGCTGGAGCAACATTAATCCCAGGAATGTTATTAGCAGAAGATGGTGGCCAACTCCCCCATCAGCATGTTTTGGACGGACATCAGGGGAAAAAAAGTTATATCCTAAAGAATGTTCTGTTGGAAACGGGTTTCGAGTATGATGGAAACGGCAATGTCATCGCAACAAAAACGGGTCTTTTCTCCGTGCAGATCGAAGCAGGAAAAATCAAAAAAATAGGTCCCAACAGTACTGATGCAAATGCCATAGATGCAAAGGGCCGATTGATGCTTCCTTCTTTTAGAGACATGCACATTCATCTGGACAAGACATTCTACGGTGATAAATGGCAAGCTGTACGACGAGGTGCAGGTGGTGTAAAAGGAATGATTGCGCTTGAACAACAGATCCTTCCTGAGCTGCTGAAAAATTCAACCTATAAAGCGGAAAAACTAATTGAATTACTGCAATCCAAAGGTACTGCCTTCGCGCGTAGCCATGTAAACATAGAGCCTACATCTAAGTTAGATTCGCTACGTCATCTACAGATTGCACTAGAAAACAAAAAAAACAGTTTCGGAGCTGAACTCGTTGCCTTTCCCCAACATGGCGTATACTACACGGATTCTGTACCTTACCTGAAGGAGGCTGCAAAGACCAATATTGATTTTATCGGCGGAGTAGATCCTTTTACCATCGATGGTGCCATTGAGAAAACAATGGATTTCACGGTTCAGCTGGCTCTGGATAACAATAAAGGGATTGATATCCATTTACATGAGTCTGGAGAATCTGGGCTAAAAACGGTCGAGTATCTGATCAACAAAGTAAATGAAAACCCCGCATTGAAAGGCAAGACCTACCTCAGCCACTGTTTTGTATTGGGAAGACTGGAAAAGGCCAAACAACAGGAAATAGCAGAAAAGCTTGGTGCAGCACAGATCGGTATCGTTTCTACCATTCCTTTTGCCGGTCTAATTATGCCTATCCCTACACTGATGGAAAATAACGTCACCGTGATGACGGGAAATGATAGTATTGTCGATCATTGGAATACCTTTGGAACAGGAAGTGTACTTCAAAAAGCCAATATGGCTGCACAAGTATATGGTCAGGTCACAGAACATGGTTTGTCACGCATGCTAAAACTGGCGACTGCGGGCCCGATTCCTTTGGATGACAAAGGAAAACAGCAATGGCCAAAACCCGGTGATGATGCAAACATCGTACTCATCAATGCGAGTTGTTCGGCGGAAGCCATTTCACGGATTTCGCCCGTAGGATCCCTTATCTATCAGGGCAATATTGTCTATTAGATTTCCGACAAAGGATATTATCCCTAACTATTTTTTAGAACAATGGCGGTCAATTGCTTTCAAACAAGCTTTTGATTGCCCTATTGTGAAATACAATTGCTATTAAAACAGTATTGAAAATCATGTCAACCCCATACACAAGCCCTCTAAAGGGAAAGTATACACTAAAAAATGTCCTCCTTGAAACTGGCTTTGTTTCAGATGAAAGGGCGATAAAAGCAACAAAAACCGAACTCTTCTGCATAGAATTCAATGCCGGAAGAATTACAAAGATATTTCCAAATGATCCAAAGCTCGCTACAGCAGTTGATGCTAAGGGATACTTGATGCTGCCCGCTTTCAGCGATATGCATGTCCATCTGGACAAAACACTTTATGGACTTCCATGGCAAGCGCAATCTCCAAAGAAGAGAACTGTGCTTGAGATGATAGCTTATGAGCAGGAAATTATCCCTGAATTACTTCAAACATCGACCACACGATCAGCGCAACTTATCGACCTGCTGCAGAACTATGGTACCACTTTTGCCAGAACACATTTTAACGTCGATACCACTTCTGGACTTCGTTCTTTGGAAAACCTTCAAAAAGCACTAGACAGTCGCAAAGAGAGTTTCAGTGCAGAATTAGTTGCCTTTCCGCAACATGGATTTTTCTATACAGACTCCGCTCCCTTGATAAAAGATGTGGCACAGATAGATCATGTGGCTTATATCGGTGGTGTAGATCCTTACGGGATAGATAAAAATATTGAAAAAGTGCTCGATTATACAGTAGCATTAGCCCTTGACAATAACAAAGGGATTGACATCCATTTGCATGATGGTGGAAAGGAAGGTATACACACCATTGAATACCTTGCCGAACAAGCGCTTCAGAATCCGAAGCTACAGGGACGCACCTTTGTAAGCCATGCCTTTGTGCTGGCCCAGTTACCAATAGCTGAAGTGGAGCGTATCGCCGAAAAACTAGCAGCCGCCAAAGTAGGTATTGTCTCTTCCATTCCTTTCGGCGATTTGGTCATGCCTATCCCAATATTATTGAAACAGGATGTCGAAGTGTTGGTAGGGAATGACAACGTGCAGGATTATTGGAGCACTTTTGGCCCTGGAAATATGTTAGCAAAAGCCAATTTAATGGCCGAAATATACGGTTGGAGATCCGAGTTTGACCTATCCAGGACACTTCGCTTTGCAACACACAACACCTTGCCATTGGATGACAAAGGCAAGGTGCAATGGCCCAAAGCGAATGACAGCGCTAAGTTTGTGCTGATCGACGCAAGCTGTTCAGCAGAAGCCGTTTCGCGTATATCCCCAACCATGGCCCTTGCCCATGAAGGTGCACTTTACTGGAAAAAATAACCCCTACATTATACCATGAAAAACAGAAAAAAGCTCAGCATCAAATAATGCTGAGCTTTTTTCCACTATAGCCTTCCCATCCCTCGCAATCGAAACTATTGCGCTTATCCGACAACCATAATAGGGCGCATCAAGTCAATGTATTATCGCTTAAAGAACCTCATGATACGAGGCTCTACCCAATCGCTCAGGATATAGGCAATACCCAACATCAGGAGAGTAACAGCAGAAACAAGTACATATTTATTTATGTACTCGTGAAGCTGATTGAAAATAATAAAACCAATATGCTGATGAATAAGATATAAGGGATAAGTCAGCATTCCTATTTTGATAAATTTACGCGAATTGAAACGTTGCAGTCTTTTACAGGAGACAAGTAACATGACCATGTAAAATACAACAATGGTTGCAGCAATAATATAGGAGGAAAAATCGCTATGGAAAGTTCTTGCTAACCAATGGATTCGGCCAATAGCGCCATCTATGGACAAGTACAGGCACCAGGGCAATACGATAAAATGCTTCAACGCAGGACCGTGTAGAAAAATTTGGCAAAATACAATTCCTGCAATAAAATAAGCGCTCCAGTCCAGAATGAAAAGGTGGTGAATAGCATCGTAAATTTCAGATGGTTCAACAAACAGGCGCAAACTTGACAAAAACAGCCAAAAGTAGACAAGATAGTCCAAACTGATCTGCTTAAAACGGTTTACGATAAGAAATACAGCGATAATGAGGTAAAATTTCAATTCAACATACAAAGACCAATAGGCCCCATCTATATTTCCCTGACCAAACAATTCCTGGACCATCGTGAAATTGGCTAAGAACTGTTTGAATGTAACAAGGTAGCGCGGTGCCCCGAAGAAATAAGAGATCACAAATGTTATGATCAAACAGATCCAGTACATTGGATACAAACGTTTGAATCGCGAATAGCAAAATTTTGGTAGCGAACGATGTTTTATGGAAAAGGCGATTACAAAACCGCTGATAATAAAAAAAAGATCTACACCGAGATACCCATACTTGAAATATTCGCCGATCTCATCAAACCGCAGCAACGACATATTTCCCCCTTTATATCCCCGATATAAATAGTGATACAATACCACTGCGGACGCGGCGATAAAGCGAAACAGATCAATTTGATAGATTCTTTTGGACTCAGACATTTGAGCGCAAATATAGGCGGTTTCATTTATAGTTTCGGGTAATGGTTCCAAAAAAGAGTACGCTAAACCTCATTATTTACAACCTTCAATTCGACTTACAATCGTGAATGCACCATCGAATTTATAACATCATTATGTGACTATCGCACATTGTATTTCCATCGCATCCTGGTTAACTTTACTTACATTAAATATCCGTAAAACGAGGAAATTATGAAAAAGAACCTATTAATAGTCTTTATTGCCGTCGCCGCCATATGCTTCGGTTTTCAAGCAAAAGCGCAAACTGCCACATCGGGCCCCGTCACTGTCAACATTAATCTTACCAATGCTATTTCCATTACCTTGGGCGCCGATCCAACAGTCAATTTTGATTATACCACAGCGGCCGATTATGCAGCGTCAAAAACGGTAACGAAAGCGAATCATTTTACGGTGGTCAGCAATAAGCCTTATGACCTTACTGTAACCGCTGGAGGAGCATTTACACCAGCTGGTGGACCTGCACTAAATATTGTTACAGTTACTGTACCAGCTGCAACTGCCAATGGCGGAACTCCGGTTGCCAATGTACCACTTAGCACTACTGCTGCCCCTTTGGTCAATGGATCTACGGCATCCACAGGTGCAATCTATACAGTGGATTATACCATCTCAAATCCGGCATCGTTATTAAATCTTGCAGGATCGACTTATAGCACTACAGTAACTTATACGGCGACGCAACAATAAAAACCTGACTAAACATTTTATTTGTGAGATATTATTTAGCAGTATTTATTATTTTGATATGCAATACCCTGATCCACGGACAGGGTATTTCCATTTCACCTTCCCGGATATTTTTCACTGGTGAAGCTGGACAAACCGTCAGTCAAGCCATTACGTTCAACAATACCACTACTAGTGATCTTTCCTTTGTCGCGAATCTGAAAGATTGGGACCGTGACTCCTTGGGCAGCAAACGGTATTATGCCACCGGGGATAATGCCGGGTCAAATGCCTCCTGGCTTACCTTATCTGAAAACACAGTACAGCTAGCTCCTGGGGAAACAAAATTGGTGAATCTTTCCATGACAATCCCTGATCACCCGACAACAAAACAGCAGCGCCATAGCATGCTTTTCTTTACACAGGTTAAAGAACAGAAAGTTTTGCAGCCAAATGGACTCCATATGAACGTTCTGATTGAGGTTGGTATCCAAATATACCATACGCCAACCGGGTTAAAAGCGGGCGATCTGGAATTTCTTGCCTTTGAAGATAAAGGAACAGTTACTATCCAGGAAGGTAAGGCCGTTCACCGAATGGAAGTCAAGGTTAAAAACACCGGTCAGATCAACAAGGATGCTTATGTACGGTTTGAGTTGACCAATATAGAAACTGGAGAAGAGATACCTGTGGAAGCCGTCGCCATTGCAATGCTTCCAGATTCAGAACAATGGGTCCGTGTAGACCTACCTGGTAAACTTGCCCCCGGTCGATACCTCGCTGTTGCGATACTTGATGCTGGTAGCCAATATGATTTAAAAATTGCAGAGAAAGAAATTACATACTAGATTAAGTTTCGCCGTACTGTTTATTGGCGCTGTTTCCTATACAAATAGTGTAAAGGCTCAGGCAACCGTGACGGTACCCCAGGCAAACATTCAGGCAAGAACCGACTATACCGCAAGTATTACCGCCGGACAATATACTAGTGTATTGACCTTGCTCCCTACCTTTCGGGTTAAAGCCGATGCATCTACATTTAACAGTACGACCAGTGGCAATTTCCCCACAAATCTTGTACATATTAAGCTTTCGAGCATAGGAGCAGTCCCTTTACTTTCATTATCTGGAAATAACGAGGTTGCCCTTTCAACGACGAATCAAAATCTATATACCGCACTTGCCAGCCTAGCTTCGGGAACAATAACCGCTAACGCCCGTATAGCCACCTCCAGCCAAACCTGGGTTGCGGGGTCATATACTAATAATGTTTCCTTTTCCACACAGGGCATTTTAGCGGGATCCATTACACCGACCAGCTTCGTATTGACGATCAATATCCCCGGATTTATAAGCCCCCCGACGAGTATCGGTACAACCAGCATTTTAGTCAATGATTTGAGCTTTTATCGTGCTGCAAATGGCATCAGTAGCAACAGCGTTATACCCCTATCAACCACTGTTCCTTATACCCCAAGTATTAAAACAGGGAACACACAATTTAGCTTTAGCACCACTGCCGCCTATAATACCTTGCCCGTCACTCCTGTATCAACCGTTAATACAACCTTAACGGGTATTGCGAATGCCACCTCCGCCGCTTTATCCACCACAGATCAATCTTTAACCAATACCACCGGTATTGCCGTTCCAACCAACAATAATCACTCGTTGACCTATACCTATAACATTGGATTAAACCAACTGAAAACAAATTTTATACAGGCAGGCACGTATTCTGTCCCATTGACCTACACCTGGAACAAATTATCATCAGCCTATCCCAGTGGCAGCATACAGTCACAAGCAAATGGAAACCTGTCTGTTGTCGTAAGCGACCTAGGCGAAATAGTTGCCAATCAACAAACCGTCAATCTTGCTTTTGCGACAGCCAATGATTATAAGAATGGTGTCAATTTAAATATGCCCGCTCATCTTAAGGTGAGTAAAACTACGCCATACAACCTTTACGTGCGCGCGACATCGACAAGCTTTGCTTCAGGAGGCAACAGTATCCCTTTAAATGTATTGCGCATTGGTCCAATGGCTGGTCAAAGCGGCATGAACACCGTTACCCTATCCACCACAGCCCAGCAGCTTATCCAGAATGCCGACCCTGTGATAGACCGTAATCTGAATATTCTTTACAGTATCCCCGCGAGTGCGACAGGTGCACTGCTCAATAAACCTGCTGGCACTTATACTGCCAATATAGTTTTTAGCTTTGTCGCCCCTTAAAAGCGTTTAACACCAACTTTTCTACGCTCATCCCGATAGTTAAAATCGGGAATCACACAATCCTTATCCGTTTTTACTTCGATCTCACAATTTTGATTTTCGATCGAGAAGGGCATTCCTTCAGTAACAACAGCTATACGATAGCTTCCTATTGGTAGGTACAGCACATACTCACCGCTTTCCGAACTTAATGTACTGTAGGTTTTCCCTTGACGATCTATGGCAGTTACTTTTATTCCACCAAGTTGCGGTCTCGATTTTAGATACTTATTTTCAACGACCTTAATGCGGCCTTTTAATGGTCTAGTTTTTATCATCGGAATTTCCAGCCGTTGGTTTTTAGTCATCAAAACGTTTATCGGCCCCTGCGAAACCCAACCTTTGCTATTCTCCACCTGGACCATATAAGAACCGGCCCCCATGTCAACAAATTTCACATGGCCTTTCTCATCCGTTAGCGCCACTTCTTTTCCGATCCGCACCAACACAGCCCGGGCTTTGGCTTCACCATCATCATTCCTACCATTATTGTTATCATCTTCAAAAAAAGTCAACTCCAGCTTATGACCTTTTTGTCCAGCACGTCGGCCAAAATTCTTTTCTATTCCCAGTCGAATCTGTCTGTTATCAAAAGAATAACGATTGAGCGGATTAGGATCGGGCGGTAAATTCGGATCTACAAGAAGCAATGATTTTCCGCTGACTGCCGTGTAAAAGATATCCGCTGTCAGATTCCAGTTATCTTTAATCTGCCAGCGGACATTACCATTTACCGAAAGATTGTTACTTCGAGAGAATCCGTAATAGCTATACATGGTGGATAATTGTACATGTAACTGGTTATTAAAGGCGTAAAATTGTGTATTTGGCCCCAATGAATAAATGCTGTAATTCGAATTTACGCTGGTCGCCAAAAGATCACTTAAGTAGTACGGATTAATCTGGATAAATGTATTAAATCCAAAAAATGTATTCGTGTAATTACCATTGATGCGGACCGAATGAAATGGCGCTATCGGTCTATTGGATGTATTCTTATAGGTATATCCATAATCCGTTTGTAGCGAGAAACGATGGGCTTGGGTAAAAAAATTAAGTTCAGCTACCGTGCGAAGGGAATTTGACTTCCAATTCACTGGATTAGTTGCTATTCCCCACCAATTCTGGTAGGCACCATGTTGTGCCATAAAATAAGGTCTAAGATCAAGTTGTAGTTTTCCAAGACCAGTATGGTATCCCAACTCATAAATCTGTATCCGAGAGGCATTATTAAAAAAATAGTTTCTGTCTCCGGCAAGGTATTTTGGATTATTATCCATGTAACTGATCCGGGCAGAAAGATTTCGATCGTTGGCCAACAACATCGTTAAACGTGAATCTGTTTGGGTAAGACCTCTACGCAGCCCCACATAGTACGGTGAACTATAATAATTGACACTTGTAATCTGATAGTTGCGAAAAGAGTTATTATAATTTATCCCCCCTGCTACTGCTAGCCTATTATTTCCGCTTTCAACCTGTTCAATACTTGTCCCTCCTTCCAAGAAAAGGCTATTATTATTACCCAAATCAATAAAACCTTTGCCACTGAACAGACTACTGCGCACGCCGCGATAATCATTATTGCTATGTAAGTAAGCGATGCTGTTTTCTTGATTTTTTTCGGTTTGAATGGCATATTTAACACCAACAATTTCCCCGCCAGGGATTGGATTATCCATTTCTGTAAACAACATGTAATTGTTCTGAATTGCATACAGACTGAGGGAACGCCGTTTATCGAATTTGTAGGTCCCTTTTATACCACGTCCATTGATAAACTGATCAAGATTTTCATAAATATTACCCAGTTTCACGCCCCATTTTTCTGTATCATAATCCAGGTAGGTATCATATAGATTAAAGGTACGTTGATCTTGATAATAATCGAGATTCATGCGATAGCTCAATTTATCTTTATCGCTTAAATCAATTTTGCCATCTCCCTGTAACTGGTAAACCGAAATATCTTTCCCCATATTGATATAACGTAAAGCAACTCTGTTGTCAAAGGGTTGGTTTTGCAAATTCATATTGGAAAAGAAACGCTTTACGCTACCCACTGTCATCATACGGATACGATTGGTGGCTAAAACACTACCACCGCCCTCGACAGCCTGTATATCAACATCAAAATCCATATTTGTATTTTTCTTACGCAAACGGGCAGTAAAAGTCAACAATGACTGTCCCCCAGCGGCTAGTGTGAATGGCAAGGTCTCACCAATAATCTCCAGGTCAGGAGAAAGGTTAGGAAAACGCAACTGAACGGTAAGCGGTACCAGCCCCCGATTGACAGCCCGTACTAAAAATTGCGTCTGACCGGTAGCCTGATCAAGGTAATATTCCGATTGTTCAGGCTGTATAAGGAAAGACTGTTCCATATCCAACTGTGTGTAAAAGGATTCAGGTTCCTGTATTTTTACTATGGGATCATTCGATTCAAATCCGATTGTAAAGGTCTGTGTTCCCGCAGCAATTGTCCTTCGATCAGCCATATATTTTAGCGGAAATACCTTCGTTTCTTTGGGCTTTAAAATAATCGTCCCAGGTAACTTTATTAAGCCCTGGAGAGCGGCAGTGTTAGCCGCAGCAGGTTTTAATTCAATTGGTCTATCTGTGTGATTACTGATGTTTAATTTATTGGAGAATGTTTGTGAAGATCTAATTTGTATTGTATCACGTTCAAAATAATACGCAATATCGTATTGTTGCTGACCTTTCGCTTGGGACAAGAAAAGAACAGCATAGCAGAAAAGAAACAGGAAAATCCAGCGGCTTCTTATTGGCATAGTATACGATTCAAATATCCATAAAAGTCAGGCTAAATTCTATGAGATTAAAATATAAGACGTCACATATTCATGTAACGAAATCTTAGGCTGTCAGTTGGGCGATCAGTTCGCCTTTGCTATTGATCTGGAGCTTCCGATAGACGCGTTTGATGTAAATGCGTACTGTATCCAATGAAATGGTATACTTTTGAGCAATCATCTTATAGCTCAATCCCTCGATAATCCCATTGGCAATCTGGAGCTCCCGTGCTGTGAGCAGGTCCTCATATTTCTTTGATTTAAAACTTTGTTCGATCAGGGCCCTATTTATGCTGGGACTTACAAATGATCCATCATTCATGGTAATGTTGATTGCAGACATCAATGATTCCAAGCAAGTTTTCTTTAATAGATAGCTAACGGCACCGTATCGGAAGCAGTTACGCACAGTCCTTACATCAGCCACCTCAGTTAATATAATAATTTCGGTCTTTGGAAAGACATTTTTTGCGTGTTCAACGATTAAAGGTTCCTGATTTTCAATATCAACAATCAATATATCAGGAGCAAGCATGGCTCTATCCACACGTCCGTTGCCTATATCAAAAAGAACTTCGATTCTATGTGCTCCCACTTCATTTTCTTCATAAAGTATACGCTGGGTTTCTAGTCTTGCGCCTTCGTCTCTATCAATAATGCCTACAGTAATCATGTGCTTGTTATTATTCCGTTTTATAATCAGTCATACACGCCTCAATATTTATCTTTTCGAGCATATCTAGCAGCAATTCGAATCTTATGTGCAAAATCTGAATCAAGCTTAATATAGTTACTACTTTCTTAAAAAACAACTATTAGAAAAGAATTGTTTTATAAAAGAAAAACACATAAATATAGTAGAAATTTTTTTCGCATTGGTCACCCCTTATCCAAACTCCCAGAATTGGGTTAGAAGCAATCATTCTATGTCGTAGAGATCGGTAAAAACTTCCCGCACGTAACGAGAATAGAAGATTTTCATAGTGGATATTGTGTATAATAAGATGGTTTATATGCAAGATAGTTTTTTTTAGAAAGAATCAATAAAAAAGTCTGCAAAACTCAAAAATAATTTGCGTTTTGCAGACTTCTTAAACCATCCTATAAAATTAGAACTATATGGCGGATCCAATAGCTATTTAAATTGCTGTAGTGTCCTCCGATTGGCCGCAACTCTTTCTTTATCAAAAAACCAGCCCCATTTTCCGAAATATGCGCGAATAGATCGGATATGAACTTTGAATAAGTTAAAATTTTTACTTGAACCAGCGGCATATCCATGTATGACGGATGTCTTCGAAAAATAGACTGTTCTATACTTCATATTCATTCTTCGGGATAAGTCCCAGTCTTCAAGGTACATAAAAAAGCGGTCGTCATATAATCCCACTTCATCTAAAGCCGATGTTCGTAATAATGTAAAACATCCTGAAAGAACAGGCGTATCATAGACGAGCTGAGGCGATACATTTCTTAGCTCATATTTTTCTACCGAAGATAGAAAAATATGAAACTTTCGATACAATATCCTTTTTAAAAATGACAGCGGGTTAGGCAGCAATTTGGGTAAGAACTGAATTGTTCCATCTGGATTCAAAATTTGTGGCATGGCCATCCCCACATCGAGATTATTTTCCATAAAGTCTACCATCAAGTTTATGGTATTATCCAGTAAAAGGACATCGGGATTAACAACAAAATGATATTTACTCCCCATGGCCATTGCTTTCCTCATACCAATGTTATGGGCGGCTCCAAAACCAGGATTGTCTGGTTGATGAATATATTTAAAACGAGCATGATGATCTCGAATTTCTTTTTCAATTGAGTTTAATGGAGAATTATCTATTATAAATAGGACATCAATTTCGGGCCCGTCCAACCCTTTCAATAAATCCTCAATTTCGGAATATGTCTGTTTATATAATACTATTGAAGCTGTAGTCATTGTTATTCATTTACCTTTAAGAAAGCGACTCATTTAAGTTGTCTGTCATCTTTCTAATAACTCTCCTATCTTTGGTTCGTCAGTCTGTGTTCTCTTTGAAAAAATCATTTATGATCTCTTTAACAGCACATTTCTTTTAGTCCGAACGAATATAATAGCTGTTTATAATATATCATTTTGAGGATAGTTTTTTTTGTATCCTTCTCAAGGTGTTAAAAAATTTAAAGCGAAACCTTAATCTTTACAAAAATACTAAAATTACTTAATTATACGACATAAATACTCCCCATAACCAGATTTACGCAATGGCTTGGCAATGTCTAACAATTGCTGATCATTAATGTAGCCCATTCGAAAAGCGACTTCCTCAATAGCACCTATTTTCATTCCCTGACGCTCTTCAATCACCTGCACAAATAGAGCGGCTTGCATCAGTGACTGGATGGTACCAGTATCTAGCCAGGCTGTACCTCGGTCAAATATACCCACCTTTAATTTTGCACGCTTTAAATATTCTTTATTGATATCTGTAATCTCCAATTCCCCACGTGCTGAAGGCTTGATACTTTTTGCGATCGCAACAACATCGTTATCGTAAAAGTAAATTCCTGGGATAGCATAGTTCGATTTCGGCTGTGCCGGTTTTTCCTCAATAGAGATGACCTTTTTCGTCGCGTCAAATTCTACTACACCATAACGTTCAGGGTCGTGTACAGGATATGCAAATACAACGCCACCATCAGGATCGGCACAAGACTGCAATAGCTTTGACAAGCCCGAGCCATAGAAAATATTATCACCCAGAATTAACGCGACCTTATCATCACCTATAAATTCCTCGCCTAACAAAAATGCCTGCGCCAAGCCATCAGGGCTTGGCTGTTCCTTATACTCAAACCTACAGCCAAGTTGAGAACCATCGCCCAATAGTTTTTGAAAGTTTGGTAAATCCTGTGGAGTTGAGATAATCAATATTTCGCGAATGCCGGACAACATTAATGTAGACAAGGGATAGTATATCATTGGCTTATCATATACTGGCATTAATTGCTTACTTACTGCAAGTGTCAACGGGTGCAAACGGGTTCCAGATCCACCGGCTAATATAATTCCTTTCATTTTATAGTATTGAGTAATGAGTATTGGGTATTGAGATTTTAGTATTTAGACTCTAGTTATATAAGTCTTCAGCGTAATAATCTCTTTATTATTTTTTATTTTCCTCGGCTAGCATTTTCGCTAAGCTCTCCTTCCATTCGGGCACCACCACATCATAGACCACTTTAATCTTCGATTTATCAAGCAGTGAGTACTTTGGCCGTTGCGCTGGCGTCGGATATGCACTCGTCTGAATTGGTTTTACCTGACAATCAAACGAACGGAAATCCCGTATTGCTACAGCAAAATCATGCCAGGAGATTTCACCTTCATTACTGTAATTATAGATTCCCCCTTCCCAATTTGCTGCATCAGCGATTTTCAAAATCGCTATCGCTAAATCTTTTGCATAGGTTGGGCTACCAATTTGATCATTAATTACATTTACTTCATCCTTTTCAGCCATTAGGCGGCACATTGTCTTCACAAAATTCTTTCCATAGGAAGAATATACCCAGGAGGTCCGGATAATAATTGCCTCAGGGCACCATTTTCGAATAGCATTCTCGCCAGCAAGTTTGGTCTTCCCATAGACATTGATCGGTGCTGTTGGTGCGTCTTCCGTTAGCGGAACGGCAGAATTACCATCAAACACATAATCCGTTGAAATAGCAATCAACTTTACCTCATGTAGATGACAGTATTGCGCAATCTCATCACATGCTAGATGATTGACCAAATTTGCCAGCTCAGGTTCTTCCTCAGCCTTATCGACCGCGGTATAAGCGCCCGCATGAATAATTAAATCTGGCTGATATATCGCCAAAATATCCTGAATCAGGAGAACCCGATCCAGCGGCAGCTGCTTACGATCCAAAAAGTAGCACTCTTTTTCGGTATCATTTGCCAATAGTTCATTTAATTCAGAACCTAACTGTCCAGAAGCGCCTGTAATGACAATTCTCATCAAATCTTTTTTATGGTATAAGCCTAATATGTTTATTTCTCCCACTCAGAAGCTTTAAAGCACATAGTCGCTCTATTTTGTTATTTCAATTTATTGTATAATGCAGCAAAATTTTGTGCCTCTTTGTCCTTTTGCGACAAGATCATTTGATCGACTGGAATCCGCCAATCAATAGCCAATTGCGGATCTAATGGATGTACGCCATCCTCAGCGTTTTTGTTATAGTTATTATCACATTTGTAGGAGAATACGGCCTGTTCAGACAATACGGAAAATCCGTGTAAAAATCCCCGCGGTACAAATAGTTGCTTTTTATTTTCAGCCGAGAGTTCCACAGCAACATGTTGTCCATAGGTGGGTGAATTGGGCCGAACATCAACTGCCACATCCAATACGCTACCTTCTAGCACACGGACCAGTTTTGCCTGTGCATGCTCACCTGCTTGCATGTGCAATCCCCTGACCACACCAAATTGAGATTTCGACTGATTATCCTGTACAAAATGGGGTTTATGTCCTAATATTTCGGCCAATCTATTTTCATTATACGATTCAAAGAAATAACCTCGCTCATCTTCGAAAACAGCAGGCTCCAAGATAAAGCAACCCGATAGTTTAGTTTCAGTATATTTCATATTTAAGCGCCGTGATATTGGTTATTATAATAATGTTGATAGTCACCCGAAGTCACATGATCCAGCCATTCCTGATTGGACAGAAACCAATCTATTGTCAGCGATAAGCCTTGTTCAAATGTCACCGATGGGCTCCAACCCAATTCCGTATTTATTTTATTTGCATCAATCGCGTAGCGCAGATCATGACCAGGTCGATCTTTCACAAAAGTAATCAGAGAAGCAGCTGTCCCCTCTTCACGGCCTAATTTGGTATCCATTTGTCGGCATAGTTCTTTGATCAGATCTATATTCTGCCATTCATTAAAACCACCTACATTGTAAGAATCGCCATTTTTACCTTGATGAAAAACCAAGTCTATCGCTTTTGCATGGTCAATTACAAAGAGCCAGTCCCGCGTATACTTTCCATCGCCATATACTGGCAGCGGTTTGTTATTTAAGATATTATGAATACACAATGGAATTAATTTTTCAGGAAAATGATTGGGACCATAATTATTGGAACAATTGGTTAAGACAATCGGTAAACCATAGGTATCGTGATAGGCACGCACAAAATGATCCGAGCTTGCTTTGGATGCTGAATATGGTGAATGTGGATCATATTTGGTGTCTTCTGTAAAAAAGCCTGTTTCACCCAACGCACCAAAGACCTCATCAGTTGAGACATGATGAAAACGCTTGCCTTCAAAATTATCCTTCCAGATTGCACGGGCAGCATTCAACAGATTGACTGTCCCGATCACATTGGTCATCACAAATGCGGTAGGATCTAAAATGGAGCGATCAACATGGGATTCCGCCGCCAAGTGAATCACACCATCCGGCTGATATTGTTCAAAAACAGCATTTATTGCTGCTTGATCCGTAATATCTGCTTTGACAAAAGTGTAATTCGGATGATCTTCTACATCTTTCAGATTTTCCAGATTGCCTGCATAGGTTAGTGCATCCAGATTAATAATTTGATAGTCTGGATACTTTGTAACAAACTCACGGACGACATGGGATCCAATAAATCCTGCACCTCCGGTGATTAAAATTTTTTTATTCATATACGTTGCTTATCGACGGAATACCGCACGAGCTAATCTGTCAAAATTATTACTCTAGTTAAATAGTTCGCTAAAATTAGGTTGATTTTTGCGAATTGACAAGTTTTAATCGATTGAGAAAGCATAATAAATGCAAAAGTCCCATTACTGGGACATTTGTATATAGATATGGCTATATTCTTTTGTGTTACTTTTAAATCTTTTTTATAAGCGAATATACCGGGACCTCGTCCATGAATTCATGAGCTTCGTTGTTATCCAATGCTTCGTACACAGAATTCTGAGATTTAAATTCAGGGACTATTTGTTTCATTGCGGCAACCAAAGTCATAAAATCCGGCAACTGTCTATCACCATCAATAATTTGCTGACAAACAGCATTTATCCGTTCGGCTTTCAGTATCAATTCATCGTGTTTTACTTTTGCAATCATAATTTTCGGATGATGCGTTTTCACCGTATTTTCATTATTGGCCAAAAGTTCTTCAAAGATCTTCTCTCCGGGACGCAAACCAACAATTTTGATATCTATATCTTCTGGATAGCGGTAACCTTTCAGCTTGATCATCCGTTTGGCAAGATCCATTATTTTAACCGATTTGCCCATATCAAAGACAAATATCTCACCACCTTTTCCCATCACACCAGCTTCCTGTACCAACTGGCAGGCCTCAGGAATGGTCATAAAAAAACGTGTAATTTCAGGATGTGTCAAGGTCAATGGACCACCATTTGCCATTTGTTTCTCAAAAAGTGGGATTACCGAACCGTTAGAACCGAGAACATTACCAAATCGTGTAATGATAAAGCTCGTTTCCGACCTGCCGCTACAGCTACTCACATAGATTTCCGCCATCCGTTTGGTTGCTCCCATCACATTCGTAGGGTTGACTGCCTTATCTGTCGAAACCATGACCATTTTCTTAGCGCCAAAGGCCATACAAAGATCGGCGACATTTTTACTTCCAAGTACATTTGTCTGGATGGATTCATAAGGATTTGCTTCCATCAATGGCACATGTTTGTACGCCGCAGCATGAAATACCAGATCCGGTTTATACTGCGCAAATATATTTTGCATAAAAGCATAATTGCGCACATCACCGACGACACAATGCAAATGCTCGGGCTGTGTTGCTTTTATCGACTGCTGGATATCGTACAAGGCGGATTCCGCTTGATCCAATAGAATTAATTTTTTATAATAACGCCTTGCAATTTGACGTGCCAACTCCGAGCCAATGGAACCTGCGGCACCAGTGACCAGAATCACCTTGCCCTTCATCTCCTCCTCGATTTCTGGATGATCCAGTTTAATAGGCTTACGTCCAAGCAAATCCTCTATCTTCAGCGGTCTGATCTCCCGTTTAGCGCCAGAATTGAGCAGGATGCGGGCAGGTGGCATGATTTTGAGTTCAAGCCCGATATTTTGAAACCAGTCTGATACATATTCCAACCGCTCAGGGTCATTGTTTTCCACCGCAATGATCACCTGTGTGATTTCATGTTTGCTGATATATTCCTTGGTAATTTCAGTAATATCTTTGATTTTCAAACCTGCAAGACGTTTGCCAATACGTGAGACTTTATCTTCTACAAAGGCGACAACTTGATACTTGATTCGGGGATCTTCCTTCAGCAAGGAGAAAGACACTAGTCCCGGACGCGAAGCTCCAAAAATCAATACATTTTCACCTTTTCGTGCGGGTAAGAATAAATACTCAAAAATCGTTCGGTATACCACGCGTGCGCCGACCATAATTACAAGAAGGATACAGGCCTGCATGGTTAAGACACCATAGGAAAGACGAAGGTAATCTCCCGCTATTGTCTCCTTTTCCACAACAGCTTTAACGACCAGAGTTAACAGCATCAATATAACATATGCAGATGCAACAGTCTTAAAGATTTTAATGGTGTCCCGGATGCCTGTTTGACGTACGATACCTCTATAAGTGTTATAGCACAAAAATAGCACAAAATACACAGGCAAAACCAGTATAAGCTTCTTCAACATAAGTGCTACATCAAAGACACCCTTGAAATTATTTACTACATAATTTGAAAACACATAACTTGCGAATACAAACCACATATCGATCAGCAAAATGACCCATCGAGGATTATCCTTCCGTAACCGTTTTCTTAAATCCCATAGAGATCCCATCATAGCTTTCTTCACGTTTTAGTTTATTTATTTTACCGTCGTATTCCTTTTATGGAGTTAGCACAACGCATATGGCTTATTTCAATTTTGTAAAGGATGACCAAGATACTTAAAATTTGACAATCATTTGGTCTTTTTACTAAAATATCGATAATGACAGGCGCCATATACCCATCTCCATATCATCGTGGACTAAGCAACTATTATACCGAAAATATTACAAACAATGATAAAAGTTAAAAATCACGAACAAAAGGCAACCAACATTTACTGTTGTTCAATAAGATTCTCCCTTGTTCATATTTTATCCTTTTTAATGAACACCAAAATTGGCATATTGTTTGTAAAACATCCTGTAAGACAGACAAAACCATATAGCTGAATTATATATTATGAATTTTTTAACCAATTTGTTTAAAAATAAAAAGCCTTCATCCATCCGGCCCCTGGCTCAGCTGGAATTTCTGGAAGTGGACATGCACAACCACCTGTTACCCGGAATAGATGACGGCAGTACATCTGTAAAAAATTCTATTGCATATATTCAAGAATTACAGCGTTTGGGTTTAAAGAAGTTCATCTGTACTCCCCATATTATGGCGGGTGTACATCCAAACACCAAGTCAACTATCGAGGGAGCGCAGACTGCTCTTGTTCAAGGGTTGAAAGAGAATGGCAACGGAGCCGATATTTTTGCTGCGGCCGAACACATCATCGATGATGGTCTGACCTCACTTATTAAACAGGATGAACTCTGTGTGATGCCCGGTGGTTATGTCCTGATCGAGATGTCCTACCTATCCGAATCCAAAGCACTTTTTCACACTATTTTAGAGATCCAGAAACTTGGCTACAAACCTATCCTTGCACATCCTGAGCGATACAACTATTATCATGGAAATTTCAATATTTACAAACAGATCAAGGATGCAGGTTGTCTATTGCAGTTGAACTTATTATCACTTAGCCGCTATTATGGTGTGGATAGTAAAGCAATCGCCATGACATTACTCAAGTCGGGCATGTATGATTTTGTTGGCACGGACCTACACCATGAGCGACATCTTGAAGCCATCAAGAATATAGCCGAAAAATATCCCGTCCGCGATATGCTAAAAACCTCCCCTATTTTAAATCAGACCCTGTTGGATCATCTGGACAGCAATAAATCCCAGGGAATAGCTGGCTAAATAATCGGACTGTCCTATTTTCTATTCAAGACAGGTCAAATGATATAGCGAACAACAGATAATACGAAATGAAGAAAATAGCATAAAAAAACGCATTCCCTGATTAGGGGAATGCGCCTCCATTAAACTTATTATCCAAGTAAATTATCTTTACAATGTTTAGGTGAAGAACTATTTTCTTACACAGCGCACTTGATATGCATAATTTGCCTCCGCAGGTCCTACATTAATAGACCAACCACTATCTCCCTTTGCACCCGTCATTTGAAGACGTTGATTACCAGCCAATAAATATAATCCTTGCGTTCCCATTCCATCACCCGAGTTATTATCATTGTAAGATCCCCCATAAGGTAAGTAAAGGAATTTATAGCGATCAGCGCCGGGATTACCCTGTTTACCAAAGAACATCCCCAAATTGGTAGCAGCTGTACCATCGTATGTATCCACATAACGAGCCGGTGCCCATGCATTGACATCATGTGGATTATCTTTGCCGCCGCTATTTGTGTTGTTGATCAATTGGTTGATTTCCGCAGCTGTTGGAAGCCTCCAGGTATTCGCCGGTAGCACCAATGCACAAGGATCTCCATCCACACTATTAATATCTCTGCTCGGACGTTGATTATTGACATTAAAAACCTTCGGTTTTACATAGCCGTTGAACCAATAGTTACCATAAGTATCATTTGTTTTGGCAAATCCATACACTGGATTACCATTACCATCCGTAGTATAGGTCAAGTTTCCTAAAGCCCAGACTTCATCACCGATATTCACTTCAAACGGTTTCTTCAAGGTAATGTCCAGTTGATATTTTACGCCCGGTTTAAGATTCCAGCCCGCTTTTGTCAAGTTCTTTGCAGCACTTCCGGCAATCGAAACACCAGACAATACAATTGTACCGTTTGCTGTTGCAGCCGTTGTGATAAAAGTAGAATCTGAATTGATAACTTTTCCGGTTGTATTTTTAAGATTGAAAGCTACGGGATTTGCAGCCCCTGTAAAGGTCAATGCACCGCTTGTAAGCGCAACATCAACCGCTGCATTGGAAGGAGCAATTGTCGCGCCCGCAATACTGCTTACTGAGCCCAACTGGGAAGCATCAAATTTCAGTGTTACTTGTGTAAACAAATGCGCTAGATCGGCATTCAATAGATTCTGTCCATCTTTGACCTCAAAATCAACCTGATCCAACATAAAGTCCTTATCAGCAGTTAGACCAGCGAAATTCACGGTGCTCAACTTCGCTCCAGCGGCAATGGAAGGCAATGTCTTGTTTGTACCAGACGCATAGATTACGAAAGTATATTTTCCTTTGTCAATCGCAAAATCCTGTCCACTGTTTCCCTGCGTAAAAGTTTTTGTTTCCTTATAGTCACCTGCCGCATCAAAAATTGCAACATAATAGACAGTCCCTTGTTTCAATGCTTTCTGATCAGTACCAGTTGAAACGGTAGCCGCCCGGTTAGATGCTTTTAAGCCCTGTGCTGTTGAGGTTTCAGCTGTCAAGGTCGCTACCAATGTATATTGATTGTCAAATGGAATTTCTACTGTTTGTGTTGCCGAAGCATAGGCACGGCCAACTGAAGCCGCTTTTACCGGACCTGCCGCTGCAAAGGCCTCTCCTATATTTAAACGTACGGTCGGTCCATCTGGAATGATCATGTTATTATTCTCCTTACTACATGAAGAGATAAATAATGCACATGCTAAGATAGAAGCAAAACCAAATTTTATTGTAAACTTATTCATGAAAATGATTGTTTATATCACTAATTAATTAAACCACCTTATATACTACCAATCGATTTCTTGCGTCTGCGTTTCAGTCTGCCAAGATTCGGTTACCGAACTGTTTACAGAACCAGCAGCAATGCTATATTCCAGTGCGACATTTTGTACGTTCATGCAAGGAGCTTCATAAGGAAGACGGCCATCTAGGTTAGCCAAGTTTTCATTGTTCGTTTTCATTTCTTATATTTTTAAAATGTTCTAAAGCAATTTATGTTTGTGTAATTTATACACACCACAAAAAAGACGTTATCTAACTAATAACAAGACCTTTAGTATAGAATAATATGACACTCCCAAATCAGAAGTTGCACGAAAGTAGATAATATTCGAAAGGAGCCAAAGGAATTCGGTTGATGTTTATTTTCCTGTAACTAAGATACTACAAGTCAGCCTAAAACAGGCCTTTTACATGACATTTCCATGAGAATTAAGGTCAGATTCACGAAAACATGGCCATCAAAAAGAGTGTTCGTTAATTTTTAGAAAGAACTAAAGTGTGAGGTCTATCATTGAGCTAAAATCTGGAGTCAAAAATCCATTGATTGCATAAACACATTAATTATTATGAAAACAAAAACACAAAACAATGCTAAAAACAAAAAACATAAATAGATATATATTTCTCTAAAACAATAAACACAAACCGTTATTGCTGTTTTTCAATAAATCTTAAAAGAGATATAATGACAAATATTTATTTCAAAAACAAGTGAATATTATTAGGAAATTGATTATCGATATTAAAAACATACAATATAATACAGAAATAAAGCAACAACTGACGTATACGTATAAATACAGCCTATTAAGAAAGTAACTGTTCAAACACATTAATTATAAAACAAAAATTTACCAAAAAAATTTTATTCAAATTTAAAACAAAAGGCAAACAACTTTGTTCAAGCAAAGTATTTCAGTCATATAATACAATAAAAAAGTATTTAAAATACATCTCTATTTCACATTAAATGACAGTTATGCAAAAAAAAGTAAACAATAAAGCGATGGAAAGGAGACATCTTTAAATATCAAATGAATTTTATGTTAGAAAATAATTTACAATATTTTTTTTGCACAAGTTGATATTTAGTCGTAATATTACAATTCGAAAGCATACAGTGTTTTAGCCAAACTAGAAAAAAGTAGTAGACATATATAAATTTATAATAGCATTAACAGGAATATTATAACAAAATTGACACAGCGACAACAACAACACTTGTCTGTACGCAGAGACAAGCAGCTTATCAAAATGTTAATTTTTAATTTTTAACAATGAAGAATTAAATTGTCCATTAAATTTTAAACCCCATGCTAGCAATAGCATGGATTATCCAAATAATATTATCATGAATAAGAACGCAAAAAAAATGTACGTTGCTCCGTCCATTAAGGAGCACGTTGTAGAGCTTGAGCAAGGCATTGCTGCAGGTTCAGGTGTAACCCCAGGTGGATCTCCAGATGTCAACGACCCAACCGAAGGAACGGGTGGTGTTGGTAACGGAGAAGGATAACCATTAGCCAAGAAAATCTGACAAGAGTATTTTAAATTAACAATTTCAAGAAATTTATGAACTTTTTAACAATTAAGAAGGCTAATTGGATTGTCGCTACTGTTATATTAGCCACTTCTGGAATGCTCGCGACGAGCTGTTCCAAAGACAAAAATGCCCCTGTTGAACAGACAGATCAGCATGAAGGAACAAACCTAGTGTTATCCATTAATGGAATAAACGAAGGTTCAGACAGTTCCGTAAAACAAGCTTCATCAACTACTGGCAAGACTAAACTCAACGTAAAGTCTTATGCAGATGTTGACGTAGTAACTGCAGTAGACAACAATGTACCTTTCACAGCCGCATCAGGCATTACGGTAAAAAATATCGGTTCAGGTCAAGCAGCTGCAGCCAATAACAGTTTACGTGCAGCAGCGTTACCAAGCGGTGTTATCTACCGTCTGTACTTACTTTCAGCGGATGGTAGTCAGGTACTTTCATCACAACAATTTACGGTCGGAGGAACTACTGTTACAGTCCCTGTAAGCGCCGGACAAACCTACAAATGGGTTGCTTTGTCTTACAATAACCAAGACGCTATCCCAACGATTACAACTGGCAGCCCTTCTTTAGTGCTACCTGAAAATAAAGACGTATTGTATGCATCTGGCAATGTTACTATTCCAAGTGCGCCAGGATCCGATGTTTCCTTGCCAATCACGTTTAACCATGTATTCTCCCGTTTAGCGATTGAATTAAATTCTATGGGTGTCTTTGGTCCAATGAACTCAGGTACAGTATCTGTTTCTGGTTTGACATTGAGAACCGGAACACTGAATGTGGCAACAGGCGCACTTACACCTGCAGCAACGACATTTACACCAACGATTAACTGGTCAAGCTTTACAAATATAGATCCGGCGTATTCCGATGCTAAGATTGCATATGCTTATACAGCAGGTACATCAACGTTAAACAATATTGTCGTATCTGTATCAAACTTAGCCGTTACCCACGTTGATAATGTGAATCGCACGTTTGGTTCTACAGCACCAATTAATATTTCATTTAACATTACTCCAGAATTGGGCAAAAGCCACCGTTTGTTAGCAAATATTGTGGAGTCACCTTTGACTTCCAGTCTTAATAGCACAAAATGGGCTAGATCAAATCTATATTATGACCCGAGCGTTAATAATGGCCACAATCCTTACAGATTCTACGGCACCAATACACAAACCGTGCAGACAGACGGCAGAGGTTATTTCGCTTTCGGAAGTGCAATTCCACGTAAATTTGTATCAAGCAGCACGCCACCACAAGACCCTTGTGCACTAGTTTATCCACAAGGTCTTTGGAAGCAACCAGCGCATACTAATTTTTCAGCATACACTACTAGTGATGGCTTATTGACCAATATTTTAGGTAATATTTTACAAATGCTAGTTTCTGCACCAGCACCTAGTGCAACTGGTCTTGGCTCGAATTATATTCAATATCCTCTTGCTGCTGCAAACGGAGGTGGCGGTAATGCTGCATTCGGTGCGGAATCAAACGTACTTCGATTCTATCACAATGGTCAAATTAACAACGTCAATGTATTGACTGACTTCGGATCAAATGGGTTAGTGAACTTGAACTTAGGAACCAGCTACGGAAGAGAAACTGCGTACTGGACAAATGAACAGGGCGTTAATCTATTAGGACTAGTCGGAATTGGCGGATGGGGCTACCATGCAGCAAACAAAACAACACTCCTTGGCGTAAATTTCAAAGGAGCCCAAGGTACAGCAGAACTTTTATCGAATGTTGACCTTTTAGGTTTAAATGTATTAAGCTCAACCTTTAAAAACGTTCGCTGCATACGCGCAAACTAAAATAATAAGGTATTTTTAACACCTCATATCAGAAGGCGGCTAGGTATTACCTGGCCGCCTTTTTTTATTATGGCCAACTCCCTACAAATTTTTTTCACAATTTTTAACATAAATATCTTCAAATGCCACACAATAAGTTCCAACAATATTTTCTACATTTGGGCCGTCAAGTCATTTTTTTTGCGTTCGACTTGATAATATTAATGGATAGAATGGGACGAAGGCGTTCGTCCCATTTATTTTCAACAAACTAATAATCAACACTTTAAATACACTTCAAATCACTTATCGCGCTCTACAAAAAATTAACTTAAATCCAGTCTAGCATACTCGACATTCTCTTAAAGATAGATTTATATTTTAAAGCTGATAAATCAATCTAAAAAATGAACTGATCGCATTTTCTTTTCCTCCTACTGGAAAACCGACAGCCATACCGACGGCTAATTTATCATTTAGGCCAAGTTTTACTTGTGGTCGAAGTGTCGTCTCCAAACTGCCCGACGCAACTTCCTGATTGACTTCAAGTCCAATAAAATGGTCTGTTTGTGGCAATGCATAATGGAAGGAGGTATTGATCTGCCAATTCATTCCCGTCTTACCTGATTTATAATGATAAGCAATCTCCGGACCTGTATAGATCAAGGTATGCCAGTTTGAATGCCAACTTTTAGCGGCCACAAAAAAAGGATTAAATGTAGTGCCACAGTCCGCGAAGTTAAAAATCTGCGTATAGCCAACAGCTAATGTTGTTGCCTGTTTCTTCGAAACATAGAAGGAATATTGTGAGGACAACCTTAACCTTTCGAGTTTATTGCCCGAGGAAACATCGGCCATTTTACTTTTTGTATAGGCAAAGTCTGTCTCTACTTCCAGCCCCAATCGATCTATGGGCGCAAACTCATATTCAGCCAAATAGCCATATTCATCTGCCTTGCCCATTTTTTTGATATCTGCACCAACATTAAACTCCTTCTCGCCCTTCCTTGCACCCAAATCACGAACAAGATCATTATATAAGGGTTCAGCATGATGTACTTTATCAGGTATAGATCGCCCTTGTTGCGCTTGCGCATCCGTTGTCCCCAGTAGCATCCAGCCCATCAGGAAAGCTCCAGAAAATTGTATGATTGTGTTGTTGTTTTTCATACAACAAACCTCCCAATGAATTATGGAAACAATTGGGAATGTATAGCTGCTATCTTATCAGATCTTTAGCCTCGCTCGTAAGGATGGATCAAGCGCTCCTTTATTCAGCATTAACGTGATGGTTTTATAATTGACAAATTCCTTAGTGACATACATATATCCTTTAAAATCATTGGCTTTACCCCAGGAATTTTTAACAAGGTAATACTCTTTTCCATGCTGATCCTTGGCAAGTCCGACTATATGCATCGCGTGATCATCGGTGGTAGCCCAGTTGTCGAAAGCTTGTTGCCTCTCTTCGGCCGTAATCTTCTTCTCAGTACTTGGTTTTACGAACATGGTTTTCTTTTCGTTGTCAGACATCTTGTCAAATGGTTTTTCAGGAACGTAAGCAATACCGTACTGCCAGGAGAATCCCTTTTCAGAAACATCTGTCGTCCATGCAACCGTATAGCCTTGTTGCAACGCCCTATCAATAATGCTCGTTAGCCCCCCCATGGGCAGATTATAAAAACTATCAAATGACCAATTATCCGGTACCAATAGCACAAAAGGCTTATAGTAAGGTTGATCTGTTACAGAAGCAAAGCCAATATAATCGTCCGGGTCAATCCCGATCACCTGATCTGCAAATGTGCGTGCCGTATACACCTTTCCTTTATAGTCGAATTTTTCGGGCACTACCCCTAGATGTGTATCAAGTGTGGCAGCATAGGCTTGTTCCCAATTGGGAGTCAAGGGTCTACTCTTGACCAATACTTTGAGCATTGCATTTAATAGAGGCGTCATCTCTCTGAAATCATTGTAGCTATGATTACCAGGCAGACCAGCATAGGCTGATCTAGGCATCGCGCCATATTTACGGAATACATTCAATACGTCATGTAGTTGTCCGCCTTCACCCATTGTCAGTCCACCATGGAGACGTACGAAATTATGTGCTTTATCCAAATAAGCCTTTCGAGCAGTAAAGACCTGAGAAATTTCAACAGGTTCTTTTCCCATACGGATCATCTCCGACTCCAAAAATGAATTGCCAGTGTAGGACCAACAGGTATTTGATGCTCCTTGTTGCTTGACCGAAGTGCATCCCAGGTTGATGACATCCGTAAATACATACTCAGTTTTGATTCGCTTGTATTTATTTTTATTGAGCATTTTACGAATAAATGTCGCAAGCAATGCTCCAATAATCAAAACAAGAATAATAATGATTAGCCTTTTATACTTTTTCATAATTCCCCATTAACGTCCGCCACTGATCATTGCTGTAAACCGGGGCCAGAACTGCTTTAATAAACTATAAATTACCAAACCCAATACAATTATAATCGTGGGGCATGCCAAGTATAAGAACAGCAATAATCCCTCAGACTGTGGCTTGAGTACCTTAAATAAAAATTTGATAATAAAAACCAAAGGTAATCGATGGTAGGCAAAAATAAAAAAGCTGCTATTGGCCAAGAAGGTGTTTGTCCGCCAGCTTTCTTTTCCTATAAAATGAGCTGCTATGGACACAGTCGTAATAAGACCTATGATAATTCCGGCACAATACAAGTCAACCCACCACCTTGACCCTAGGAAAAATAGCTGTGCCGCGACAAGCAGGATATACAATGGCAAGACAATTGGTAGCATCGGTCGCATACCACTGACAAAGTTTTTATTGTTGATACTAAAATACGCCCCTGCAGTGAAGAAAAAGAACGAAACTGCACTCAGCCCTGGCAAATAAAAAAAAGGATTAAAAATCCAAAGCAGTCCCATTATAATCACAGCATAAGTTTTCAGCTTTTTAATGAGTATAAAGATTATTGGAGAAAACAGCACCACGACCATCAAATCACGAATAAACCAAAAGGGAGAGTTAATGGGTAAGGATTTATTCACATGTGGATTTACTTGTGAAGTATCCCAAAAGGACCAAAGCCAATCCAACAAGCTATAATCTGTTATTAATTTGTTTCTACCAGAAACCAAGCTTCCCGATAAAAACGTTTGCGCAAGCAAAAGAAATAAGATGACCAACAGGTTCCAGAAAATATAAGGAATCAAAAGCGATCGAACACGTTTTTTTAATTTTTGAAGATAAATCTCGATGGAAAACGTCGCTGTTTTATAGAAGAATAAAAAGCCCGAAATAAAAAAGAAAAGCGGTACACAGACCTCGAAAATAACTTTGGAGAATAAGAAAAAGATGTGCGAAAAAATAGGATAACTAGCAAAACTGATCTGCTTTACACCGGCCATCACAATATCCGAAAAATCCGTATGGATAAATACCACCCCCACAATCAAAGGGAAGCGTAAAAAATCAATAGTCTTTGACTGCAGTTCATCGCCAGACATTTTATAAAGATAATCTTTACCCATTAGTTAGATTTAAATTACGTTTTGGTGCCCTTAAATTACACATTTCTAATTAAATATCCATTATCTCCTTTGATTCACCCAATTTGAACATATACAATGCAAGCAGAACAGGAGCTTAAATAAGACATCTGGGACAATATTCAATGTACCAAAAGCGTTACATAATAACTAAACCGAACTAAAATAGGAGACATTATGCCGCCAGCTTAACATAAACTATCACAACAAATATTAATAAAGGGTTAATACATCATTCCATTTTCTATTGTATACAAATCAATTCAGATAAGAGCTAAAAATGCGCCCAATAATTCAGTATTTTATTCCCATTTCTCTTGTACTATCCCCTTTCATTGTCTCAGCACAAGAAGCTGTACTAAGCGGCATCGTTCGTGATGCAAGTACCGGAAAGCCTCTTAATGGCGCTTTCATTATCCCAGTCAATGACAGCATAGGTGCCACCTCAGACCTACTGGGGCATTACAGCATAAAACTACCTCAGCGAACACATCGGTTTGCGATCAGTTACGTCGGCTACCAACAACAAGTAATTACTATTGAACTATTCCAATCCCGTGAAAGAAATTTTGAACTGAAGCCCTTTGCCAATCGAATGGATGAGGTGCTGGTATCCGCCAAAGAGAAGGGTGAATCGGTCGATGATCCACACATGAGTACAGTCCATCTCACCATGAAAGATATTAAGGATGTCCCCGTTCTTTTTGGTGAAAAAGACCTCTTAAAAACCATACAACTCTTGCCGGGGGTACAAAGTGGAGGTGAAGGCTCGACCAATTTTCATGTACGTGGTAGCGATGGTGGACAGAACTTGATTCTGCTTGATCAGGCTACAGTTTATAATGCTTCGCATCTGTTTGGTTTTTTCTCCATCTTTAATTCCGATGCAATCAAGGATGTGCAACTCTACAAAGGTGGCATACCGGCCCAGTTTGGCGGACGGATTTCTTCTGTATTAGACATTTCCATGTTGGATGGTAACAAAAAACAGTTCTCCGGTGAAGGCGGGCTTGGGATTATTGCTTCCCGGATCAAACTTGAGGGACCACTCACACAAGATAAGAGTTCTTTTTTATTCAGCGCCCGCCGATCCTATGCAGATTCATTTTTAAAACTGGCAAAAAGTAAAGATATGGATAACAATAGTCTGTATTTTTATGATTTGAATGCCAAGCTTAGTATTAATCTGGGCAAGAGAACCAGCCTATACTTATCGGGCTATCATGGCAAAGACAAATTAAAGTACAGCGACCTATTTCATATTGCTTGGGGGAACAGCACTGCAACGGCCCGGTTGAACCATCAGTTTAATGATAAAATATCCAGTAACACATCCCTTATTTACAGTGGGTTTAACTATCAGGCTGGGGTTTCCAGCCAACAGATTGACTTTCAGGTCGCCTCCAAAATCCGAAACGCGCATGCAAAGCAGGATTTTTCCTATTATGCGAATGCCAATAATACCATCCGGCTTGGGGTAGGTGCATTGGCGCAATCCATCAAGCCAGCCAATCTCTCCTCCGATAAAAATCAATCAGTCAATCCAACCACCATTGAAAACCAGCGCGGGATTGATCTAGGGGGATATATCTCTCATGAATGGAAACCTACAACCGACCTGTCCCTACAGTATGGTGTCCATGTCCATGATTTTATAGTGCTAGGCAAAAGGACTTTCTATCAATTTGACAAAAACGGAAAGCCTGTTTCCGAAAAACGTGATAACAGCCGGATTGCTAAACATTATATCAATCTGGAACCACGCATATCAGCCAGTCTTGTACTGAATGAACAAAGCAGCTTAAAAGTCTCCTACAACCGTATTGTGCAGAACCTACATCAACTGACCAATACCACGGCAAGTCTACCCACCGATCAGTATGTACTCAGCAGTCCCAACATCAAGCCGCAACGTGTGGACCAGGCTGTCTTGGGATACTTTCGTACTTTTAGGAACAAGCAATATAACTTTTCGGTCGAGGCTTACTATAAAAGGCTTGGTAATCAGATTGATGTACGCAATGGAGCTACCTTACAGGCCAATACCTATTTCGAAGGGGAGTTGCTCTTTGGTGTCGGGCGTGCGTATGGCCTGGAGGGCTACCTGCGCAAGAACAGCGGCCGTCTAAAGGGATGGATCAGCTATACTCTATCCAAAAGCCGTCGTAAATTTAACGGGATCAATGAAGGGAAATGGTTCAATGCACGCCAGGATCGTACACACGATCTCGCCGTTGTAGCGAATTATGCGCTTTCCAATAGCTGGACACTCAGCGGAACATTTGTTTTCAATACCGGAAATGCCGTTACATTTCCCAGCGGGAAATACCTTATCAACGGCAAATCCATATTCTACTATACCGCGCGAAATGGCTATCGTATGCCCGACTATCACCGCCTTGACTTGTCAGCAACCTATGATCCACACACAACTAACAAACGTTTTCATTCGAGCTGGACGATTGGTGTATATAATGCCTACAATCGAAAAAATGCTTATACCATCGACTTTCGGGAGGCTAAGACTAACCCAAATCTGACAGAAGCTTACAAAATTGTTTTATTCGGAATTATTCCATCCGTCACTTGGAATTTTAAATTTTAAACACCATGCATGTTAGACAATCTTTTACCCTATCCGGTCTGTTGCTGCTGATTTACTCCTGTGAGGAAAAAATGGACCTTGATCTCAATAAAGCTGCAGCTCGCGTTGTCATCGATGCCCAACTATCCGATGCCAGTTCAGTTCAGCGGATCCGCATTTCACATTCTGTGGGATTTGACGATCCGATCAATACTTCCGGGATCAAGGGAGCAACGGTATCAGTCAAAGACAACGAGAATAGGCACTACTCTTTTCAATATGAGAAAGACGGCTATTATATCCATAGCAACTTTAAGCCCGTTGCCGGCCGGATCTATACGTTGAATGTTGCTGTCCAAAAGCAGCAATACAGCTCAAGCTGCCAGATGCCAGCCTATGTCGCCGTGGACTCCACTGGCATTTCAGAAAAAAGTCTCACTGGTAAAACCTATTTTTTTGCAACACTGACTTTTAAAGATCCAGCCAAAGTTTCCAATTATTATAGCTATACATTATCGATCAATGATGGCCCCTTTCGCTTTGCCAATGCACAATCTGACCAGTTCAACGATGGATTGAAAGTGACACATTACATCTCTGACTTAGGGACAAACTTAGTACCCGGCGATGGTGTGATTGTTCGTCGCTATTGTGTTGACGAAAAAACTTATCAATATTGGAACGAATACCAAAATAATAACCTTAGCAATGCCGCACCCAGCAACCCAAAATCCAATATTTCCAACAATGCATTGGGCTACTTTTCCGTCGCGTCAGTAAAAGAATATCAATTAAAGATCGGGCAGTAATCAAAGCGCTGTCCGAAAAAAAAATTTACTACCGATTATCGCTTTCTTCTTTACGACCTTCGACGATAAGCTCGTTTACTTCATCCATTTCTCCTTGTTCGAGGTGCTCGATATCTTCTGCCTGTTCGTCTGAATAACGGTCAATGAAAAAAGTACAGCCCATCGGAAAATGGTCAGATCCAATAGAAGGATAGATAAACAATTTATCTATAAATACATTGGGACTATGGAATAACAGATCCAAGGGTACCCGGAAAAACCAATAATTGGCGTGGAAAGTAGATAAGATCCCACGTCCTATACGTGCATCGATCAGCTTGCTGGTTTTCTTAAACAGCACTGAGGATCTCGCCCAAGCCACATTGTTAAAGTCCCCCGTAACTACTACGGGCATTTTATAATCACGTACCTTTTTTGCCACACTGAGCAGATCGCCATCCCGTTCTTTGGAGTTTTCCTCCTCTGTAGGACTTGGTGGTGGTGGATGTACCGCAAAAAAGACAAAGCGATGGCCATCCTCAGTTTCCAATTCGGCTTCAATACTTGGAATATCATCTGCAACAAAATAGTGAACCTTACTTTTATTGACTTTCAGCTTGGTATAAAAATGCATACCATAGGTATTGTCTAGCGTTACCTTGACAACATTCGGATAGTCTGATTCCAACACTTTCAAGCTCTTTTCCCATTCCGCATCACTTTCCATGGTCAGGAAGATCTTGGGTTGTTCTTTCCGAATCAAATCGATAAAACGATCGTACTCTATATTGAATTGCAGCACATTGCAGGAAATCAGCTTGATGCTATCCGAAGCATCTTTTCCCTTCTCGTATTTATCCTTACGCCAAAATTTAGTATAACGCACCAGGATAAATACATGATAGCCAATCAATATTGCCTGCGCGATCTGGATGCTCCATATCCAGGGCGATTCCGTCACCAGATAAAAGCCCCAGGCCAATACGGGCACCTGAAAAACCAGCAGCTGCAATTTAATAAATTCAGCCACACGAAAGACCCAGTGCTGGCAACGGATAAACGGCAGCAAGCTAAGGATAATCAAGAGTCCTGATAAAACAAGAAATAAAATCTGCATATTGATTTCAAAATTATTTCACAAAGATATTGTTTGAGTAAGACTTTCCCCCTATCTCCTAATCGATAGAAAGATCCCACAAGAAAAGTTACAATTTTTCTATCATCCTAGATCTAATTATTATCAGTATAACTATTGGGACCAACGAACGTTTATTTTATTTTGAGAAAATGACTATGTCCAACCTCAAATGAGCCGAACAAGAAAGTAAAATTTAGACTTACCGGGATCTTTGGTATATTTTTTGAAACAAGCAGATCTATCAAATAATCAACACTAAATGGAAGTCCCATCGTCAACACGATATACTATTAAATAGACAAAACCGTTTTATACAGATAAAGTCAAATAAAACTATCAAAAAAATTAGACCAAATACACACATAAAAACTATGAGCAAGAAAAAAGACAATTCAAGATGGCTAAATGTAGCTATATCCTGGGGCGCAAGTATCGTCATCATTGGGGTACTGTTCAAGATTCTCCATATCGGCGGCAGCACTGCCAACTATATGATCGGTATCGGGCTCGGGGTTGAGGCGCTACTTTTCTTTTTAATGGGTTTCAATCCCCCAGCGCCAGAACCAGACTGGAGCCGTGTCTATCCTGAATTGGACGATAATTTCAATGGTGAGCTTCCTGTACGTGGCAAAGCAGTTGTAGCACAGCCGGCAGGACCATCGGCAACAGCAGCATTGGACAAAATGTTTGCAGATGCCCATATTGAGCAGGCAAGTATCGAAAACTTGGGCCGTGGATTGCGTGACTTCAGTGAGAAGGTATCCGCTATCAACAAACTATCTGACGTGTCATTGGCAACCGAAGAGTTTACACAAAAGCTGCGCACAGCTACATCAAAATTTGACCACCTGAGCTTAGCCTTCGAAAAAGCGTCGGAAAACCTCGTGGCCATGTCCAACACCTCCGGTGATACAGCAAATTACCACGATCAGGTCAAAAATCTGACCAGCAACCTCGGTCAGCTGAATGCCATGTACGAGCGTGAACTCCGCGACTCAGCATCTCATTTGCAATCCATGAATAAGTTTTATGAGAACTTAAGCTATACCATGCAAAACTTCAACGAATCACTGGATGACTCCAAAGCCTTTAAAGAAGAAGTAGGCAAACTGGCGAAAAATCTGAATGCGTTAAATGCCATTTATGGCAATATGCTTAGTGCCATGAACCAGCCGCGCGTATAATTTACCCTTGTATTACTTAAATTAGAAAAAATGGCATTAGGAAGAGAAACGCCAAGACAGCGGATGATTGGCATCCTTTATCTGGTCTTGCTTGCTTTATTGGCACTCAATGTACCAGATTCGATCTTGGATGCGTTCAAAAATATCAACAACAGTCTCGAAACATCTAAGTCAAATGTCAATACAGCTGTACAACAGCTGTTCGCTGCATTTGAAAATACCAAGTTAAAAGAAGAACCGGCACGTGCCAAGCCTATTTACGATAAAGCTAAAAAGGCACAAGCCATTATTGGCGAATTGGATAAATATATTCTATCCCTAAAAGAAGAATTTGTCAAACAGGGCGGTGGTTATGATGAAGAAAAAGGAGATCTTGTCAAACGGGAAAATGAGGACATTTCGCCCAATCTGATGATCAATGAGAAAAAAGGAACCGTCCTCAAAGACAAAATCAATGACACCCGTGCCAAGTTATTGGCATTGCTAACACCAGAAGAACAGAAAATGGTTTCCTTTTCACTGGAAGCCAAGAATCCTGAGAAATCGGTGAATGGCAAAAAATCATGGGAAGAAATTAATTTTGGCAGTGGCACGCCGCTTACAGCAGCAATGACTATTCTGACAAAAATCCAAACGGATGCACAAAATGCAGAGTCAGATATTGTTAAGATTATCTTAGGTAAAATGGATCAGGCAGTGGTCAATCTGGACAAGTTTGCAGCTGTAGCCGTGGCGCCTACCTCGTACCTCGTACAGGGACAACCCTACAAAGCCGAAGTCTTTTTAACCGCATCCGATTCCAAGTCCGAACCAGCGATCTCTGTCAATGGCTCGTCCCTACAGATTGTTGACGGTAAGGGCGTATACTCCGTACCGACAAATCGGGAGGGTATTTTTAGCTGGACCGGGGTAATTAAAGTTAAACAGACTGATGGTTCCTATAAAGAATACCGGACGCCACAGCAGACCTATCAGGTGGCACGTCCTTCGGCCGTTGTATCACCAGATAAAATGAATGTGCTGTATATCGGTGTCAATAATCCAATTTCGGTTTCAGCTCCAGGCACGCCTACAGATAAAGTACGGGTAAGCATGAGCGGTGGCAGCATATCTAGCGCAGGTGGAGGTAAATATAATGTGCGGGTAAGTTCGCCGGGCACAGCTCGCATCTCGGTATCGGCTGAAGTCGCTCCTGGTAAAACACAGACTTTGAGTTCAACCGAATTCCGTGTCAAAAGAATCCCGGATCCAATTGCCAAATTTGCAGGTAAAACCGGTGGATCTATGGCAACAGTAGCGCTGAAAGCACAAAATGCACTGTTTGCGAAACTGGATAACTTTGACTTTGATGCATCCTTCAAGGTCACCAAGTTCACGATGATCCTCGCCAAGCCACGTGCTGACGCGATTGTCCTTTCCACCTCGGGTGGACAATTAAGCTCCAGTATGTCATCAGCATTAAATGGCATTGTACCAGGCACTCGTGTTATCTTTGATAATATCGTAGCAGTTGGCCCCGATGGGACATCCAGACAGCTTAATGCAGTCGCATTGACCGCAAATTAGTAAATCACCCCTACATTTATACATTAGGCCTGTTCTTTTAGTAGAACAGGCTTTTTTTTAAATCCATGCCTACCGATAGTAGCGAATCCATCGCTTTAGACCTAAACGTACACTGTCAGAGCAACAAAGATGTTATAAATACCTCAAATTCAAGAAAAGATATTATCTTTATATTAATAGCTATTCTATCTTGCTTTAAAACAAACCTAGTTCAAGCATATTATTATGGGAAAGAAACCGAAAAACGAACTTTCAAAGTCAGTATCACGTCGTATCGATGAGATTTTGCGTTTGACAAAACTTCCTATCCAGGAGTTCGCCAGCACTTCTGGTATCAATATCCGATCTTTGCGGGGTTATCAGGCCGGCGGCATTCCCATTACACTGGAATCGATCCTAAAAATCTGCACAGCCTTATCAATCAATTTCCATGATTTCTGTGATTTTAACAAAAAGTTAAGTTTAAAGGGACAACAACCACCCATAACCTCTCCTATAAAACTGAATAAATTCAAAAAACCGTCAGATAATGCAGCGGAAGTCATCCGTCTCGCAAAGCAAGAAAAAAGTGAAAAGAATAAAGAGTATCGCGATCAAATTACCAATATCACCCGTACATCCGACTACTTTTTACGCCCAAGGACCCTGTTTCAAATGGTTGTAGATTTCTCGGTCGATTACGATATAAACACTACACCAGAAAGGCTCAAAGCGATACTACAACAATGTATAGCGAAAGGATTTATCAAGAAACATCAAACACCCTGGGACTATGGTATAGGTTATCATAGACAAAAACGTATATGGATCTATTTCAAGAATGAAAAAGACCTCTTAAAAGATCCTGAGAAAATCTTTGGTTACAATTGGATCCGCAATAGCATTCTGGCGTAGGAGGAGGTGAAATAATTTGAAACAAACACAAGAAGATATTATTGCCGATGCGTTTTCTATAGTGCGTGAATTTCACAGCAAGCATGGCAGAACCCCGATCCGCCGGGAGATGGAAAATATCAATACAATTGCACGTCGCTATTTTGGTTCCTGGAATAACTTTATTCTTGCGGCCGGATTAAAGCCCAATATAAACAGGTCCAAAGAAGAGATTACAGCTGAACTACTGGCATTGGTAAACGACTTTTATAAAATTAACGGTCGGATTCCAATGCGCAGGGAATTTTCTGCAAAATCATCCAGTATAAATAAAATTTTCGGATCCTGGAACAAGTTTATTGCAGCAGCCGGATTTGCCCCCAATGACCGCAGAATTTCTTCCATTGGGAAACTAAAAAATTCACTGGTCAAATTTTACCTTAAACATGGGCGCTCACCCAACATATCGGATTGTACCAAAAAGAATGGGCTCTATAATTCATTATCCTATTACAAACATTTTAAAGTCGACAGCTGGGCTGATGTACTGGAGTATGCCAAGTTAAAACCTCACTTTCGGGTTACAACGATGACGGAAGCTGAAGCCAAAGAGAAAGTGATCAAGCTGATCAAAAAGCACCGTATCAAATATTATAAAGACTACAAACGGTTAAAGCCCGAAAATTATCCCTCGGTTTGGTATCTGAAAGAAAAATTTGGCTGGAACAACCTATGTTATCTCGCCGGGACTAAAATACCCGTTACCAAGTTTAGCATCAAAGATTATTACCTCAGCTTAGCCAAGGAACTCGGTAGAACACCTACCACCAAAGAGCTGGAAGCCAAAATGGGCGTCACTGCCGGGGCGATGGTCTGGAAAACCGGCCAGCGCTTAAATCGCTTGATCGAATCTTTCGGCCAAAAGCCGGCTTATAGTACGCGTGAGCGCTGCAAGCTCAGCAAAAAGCAGCTTGCGGAACGCTATAAATCCAAAAGCATCGAACATGGTTATCCAAACGGAATGCCACGCAGCAAACTGATGGAGCTTACCGGTTACTCCAGGGATATATATGAACTTCGTTTTTTTTCGATGAATGGACTGCGGCTTGTCTGTGGATTCAAACTGCTCCAAAGCGGCAATAAGCGGTACACCGAAGAGGAACTGCGTAATATATTGAAGAAGCCTCGTTACGCCAAAAGAAATTAATTGAGGTGATGACCAAAAAAGAAAGAGCCATTCCCCTGTGGCAATGGCTCAAAAGATTCAATAAATTGCTGTTATTTACGCTGACAATTAACTGTCCACACTTTGTCATCTTTGGTGTAACCGATTGTTAATTTGCCTGCATCAATACGGATCACTCCGGTACCGGCCGAGCCTATATTGATCAGCACGTTATCCTTCTCCTCAAAATCAACGCCATTGAGATTAGGAATACTATTGCCGAAAGCAAAATTATAGGTATTGCCAGTTTTCGTTACGGTAATGCTTCCGTCGGCAGAAGGTACATCTTTACTATTATCCTTTAGATCGTCAAACGCAATCTTCCCTTCGTATTTGCCGATAAAAAGATTGTTGTCTGCCGGGTCATCATCTTTGCTGCATGAAATGAAGCTGATTACTGCTGTCAAGATAAGCATCCCTAGTCCCAATGTCTGAATAAATTTTCTCATCGTTAATGTGTTTTTTATTAAAAATCGATAGGTTAAATCCAAACTTTATGCCATTACCCCAGGTGCAAAATAAGATCCGTATCAATTGAAACAAAAGAAGTATAAATACACATCACCCGTACAAATACAGTACTGCATACCAAATTATTTATAGCAATACATTTGTATCAGGTCCAAGTGGAGCCGGTGGGACCGCTGCCACATTGCGTTCAATCTCCTGTGTTTCCACATGTACGGCAAATTCAGCTGTTTCGATAGGTATGCCTTTTACTGTTGCATATTCCCGTGTGAAAATGGCACCGAGATAAAGGATCGTAGCCGTACCCATACAATGCTTTCATCTCTTGTAAAGCATTGTATGGGTACTGTATCTCAACATTATATGTAGCATTTTTTGTAACCAATCGTTTAAATACCTCACAACTCTTTAACTAATTAGCTGTATGCTAAGTTAATTTTTTTATATTTGATATTAATCTTTAAATCTTTCGATTTCAAGCAGTATTATGACCGATAAACAACAGTCGAGAAAAAAATATCAGGGAGAAAAAAATAATAAAGAACGAACCATGGGGAAGTTAATTACTTCCGTTGGCAAAGTACTTGAAGAAAAAGGTTATCCTGGTCTCACCATTGCCAATATTTCAAAAGAGGCAGGTGTTGACCGCAAGCTCATTGGCTTATACTTCGGCACACTAGACAAGCTGGTTGAAACTTACATCAGGGGCAAAGACTATTGGCTTACTGCGACAACGAACGCTGTGGGATATTTTGGGAATGCACCCGAGGTAGGGTCAAGAGGTTTTTTGGAATCTTTATTATTAAATCAGTTTGACGATTTTCTTACCAATACAGAAATGCAAAAGATTTTGGCCTGGCAGATCTGCGAGGAATCTGCACTCATGTCTGAGATTTCACAGGAACGGGAAAAGATGAGTGCCCTATTCTTTGCCTTTGCAGATAAAGAACTTCAAGGCAAGGACCTCGACCTCAGGGCTGTTGTCACTATTCTGGTTGCAGGAATCTATTATATTGTTCTTCATGCTGCACATACAAAAAGTACCGTCTGTGAAATAGACATCTCCACCCCAGAGGGATTGAACAGGATCAGAGCTTCGATCAAGAACATTTTAGGGTGGGCCTATAACTCAGTCGAGGAGCCTGCCGGATAGCAATATCCCCCTTACTTTTCCGTTTAGCAGAAAATGGTATGGTATGCGCTATTCTTTTTCAGGGCTATGTTCGCTAATGAATTCGCCGGCTGAACGATCCTCCAAACGGGCTACGACCTTGAATGCACTATAGATCTGATCGACTGAATACTGATGCTCACCTAAAGTTTCAAAAAACACTTCATTCAGCGCCTTTATCATTCTTTCGATCTGATCGTAGGATTGCAGCGTTGTCATTGTAAATCTTATACCTGAATGGTTTTTGGATACAGCGGGAAATACCCCGATGTTCAACAAAAATCCGCGCTTGATCATTTTTTCCATAATACTATATGCAAGCTCGGCCCTCGATGTACCAACAAAGAATATTCCCGAATCAAAATTCGAAATTAATGGCAATAAGGTTGCTTTAAATAATGAGTTTGCGTATTTTATCCTATTTGCCAATTCGGTTTGCAGTACATATATTTCGTCTGTTAAATGGATCTTTGCAGAGGCAACCGCAGCACCTAAGGTCGCTGGCTGCAAAGGACCAGAGGAATTGAATGGCGCCCCACAGGCACGCACTCTTCTGGCGATTTCCATGTTCGGAAAAATCAAAATACCGCCGCCTGTAGCAAAGGCTTTGGCCATCGATGAGGCTATGATCATCCTATCGTGTATGGTATGATTACTAAGTATGTATCCTTTCCCGTTTTTACCCATTATACTCATACTGTGTGCATCGTCGATATAGGTATGGAATGCGGGAAAGGAATCCAACAAATCAAAGATCTCATCAGCAGGACAGCGATCACCAAACATGGAATATACCCCATCAGCAAAATACCAAACCCTTTTATACGTTTTTTGGAGTGTTTCGATGCGTTCCTTCAGTACATCTAAGCGGTTATGTCGGAGGACTTCAAAGTGAATTGGCCAATTCGCCCTAAATATATTTATACCACTTAGTACCGAATTATGCAGTTGCTGATCGACGATGATAGCATCTCCAGCGTCCAGAATCACAGGTATGGCAGACAAATGTGCGAGTGTTGTCGTAGGAGCAACAATGGTAGGAACTTCAAAAATCCTGCTCATCAGATCTTCCAGTTCTCTATATAAATCAATGGAAACGTATGCTCTCGATTCGGAAAATTGCACACCATATTTTTCTACGGCAGCTATTGCAGCACGTTTTAAACGTTCATCATGCTCCAGTCCAAGATAGCTGCAAGATGTAAAGTTCACCAACTCGGAGTCATTGATGCGGATAAGGTTGTCGGTTGTCAGATTACCTTCCTGAGTTAAATGAAGTATACCTCTTTTAACGCCTTCAGAAATGCTCTGGTCGATAGCGCTCATAAAATTATGCTGGTTCATGCTTTTGGATTTTATATTTAAGTTATCTATTAAAGTTATCGAATTTGGCCTAAATAGCAGAGCGGTTTCTCGTTATTACTGAGGCTGAATCAAGTTTTTGTAGATAATAGCAACATCAAAACATTTTACCTAGCCGGATTTATTTCAAAAAAAACGGATAACATTACTGCTATCCGTTTTTCCTTATCACAAAAAAACACTTATTTCTACAATCCGTTCAACCAACTATTCACCTCATCTTGTGTTTTTCCGGTCTTCTTCTGAAGTTTACCTACCAATTCATCCTCTTTGCCTTCTGCATACAGTAAATCATCATCCGTAAGATCGGCATACTGCTGTTTTACTTTGCCTTTAATCTCATTCCAACGGCCTTTCCAAGTTAATTCGCTCATACTATTTTCCTTTCGTTGTTTATGAATAGAACAGCCTATAACCAGAATCGTTTAAAAGAAATTGTTATAAAATGTTAAAATTATTTTAATTTTTCGATCTCTTCGATAGAGAGGCCAGAAATTTCGCTAACATCCTCTTTACTATAGCCTTTATTTAGCATCTTGCGAGCGGATTCGATAGCTTGCTTGTGTTCACCTTCTGCACGACCTTTTGCACGACCCTCTTTAAGTCCTTCTTTAAGACCTTTTTCAAGACCTTTTGCATGTCCCAAGGCTTCTCCGGATCGTAATGCTGAATTAAATACACTCTCGGCATCACGTTTGTGTTTTAGACTCGATTCGTATGACATCATATCCTCCTTCGTTAATTTACCTATCTCCCCTACTTCAAAGATAAGACCAAATATCCGCTTATCCAAAAACGAAGGCAATTTATCCATGGTACTCAAGTGTTTAAGTAAATATAGCCATTGATCCATAATTGTCACTAACTCTTCGGGCCTCTTATCAAACAAAGGTAGGGAGACCAACTTATATCCCAATTTGTCATAGAAGATCTCATTGGTTGATTTATCACATAAGGCCACATCATGATAATACGGTCTATTGGAAATCTGGTGTAATGGCACATTACCATTCTCCATCATATTAAATTCCAAGATACCAATAAAATAAACCTCAGGTAGACAATAATTATTCCCTTTACTGCCACGGGGCAGTTGTTTATTGATTAAACGTGATGTGTAGTATACCGCGCGATCTTTAAAAAACTCTTGAAACAACTGCTGCATCTCAATAATAAATATTTCGCCTTTATTACCGATACAGTGTAAGTCAAAGACCACCCTTCGCATATTTTCATAATCACCGTCATGTTCAACAGGTTTGTATCGTAGGTCAGCAATAATTTTCTCGCCTTCGAAAAGACTATTCAAAAATTCAATTAGTAGAATCTTGTTTTCCTCGCGCCCAAAGTAAAGCTTCCAGCCGAAATCAGTACTAGGGTCTACATATTTGCCAATATGCCGTTTTAATTTACCCATAATTATTAAATATTGGTTATCAAGCAAATATAAATAAAATATTATAAAAATACTAATAATATTAGTATTTGATTTTAAAGATTATCCTGTCGGTCAGGTATACATCAAGCGAAGGGCTTCTGCAGTAACAGAAGCCCTTGGTTTCACTTTCGTTTAAATACCTGATTTAAAACGCGGCTCAATAAGAAACTCGCAAGCGTTCCGATCAATGCCGTCAATGCTCCGTTAAGCAGGTCGCCTACTGAAAAAGACGCCCAGATACCGCAGAGTGTGCCACCGATTGCCGATAACCGCATATCACTAAGTTTCATCAATCGCTCCTTTCTCCGCGGGGTTTACCCTCTGCATATCTAGTGCCTGTTCCCCTAGCCGCCCCTCCTTATCTTCCGGGCCTGTTTCATCCTTCTCCCCTTCACTGATCATCTGATCATCTTCGTTGATGACCGATTCGATGATCCCCAGCCCCAGCACAAGATACCGAACGATATTTAATGCCTTCCCGGGCAGCTTTATCGGTGCTGCAAGTACTAGTCCCAGTACCTTTCCTATTTTATTGATTATCTTTTTCATCCGTATAAATTTTTATTATGTGTTAGCTGCCTTCGTTGATTTACACGTCCCGGCTCAAACTGGCATAGTTCCCTCCCGTTAGCCTATTTTCGATGGCCAGGATGACCTTGCCACTTTTTACATGGTCGATCACCATTTGATATAACTTCTGGTAAGCCTCCTGTGATTGATATACTTCATAGTCTTCGCGGTTTTTGTCTCGATGGAAGTAAGTCCCCACCAATAGGCAGCCGGCAGTATCCGCATGCGTATTGCCGATATGGATATAGATATTACTGAAAGCTGGGACATCCTGTATCTCGATCATGCCCTGATGCATATCCGGAAAACGCTTCTTATAAGTGATATTCATTCCGCCCCAATAGTTAACCCCCAGACAATAGCTCCCGGCCGGAATGCAAGTCTGTCCCTTGATTTTACGGTCACGTATCCTGTCTTCGAGGACATAACATTGAAATAGGCCATCTATATACAATTCGGACAGGGTACTATTCTTCCCCTGTCTGACCCTTTTGAGCAGCATATTCATTAACGCACCAGGATATTAGCCGAATCACTCCAGTCGCCCACCCCTTGGGTATTGATCGCGCGCACCTGCACTTCGTAGAATTTGCCTACTTCCAACGGAGCAATAATATTGCTCCTGGACGAAGTGGTCGTAAATCGATCTCCCCATTCGATCGGAATATCCGTTCGTATGCGATAGCGGTATTCGTAGATCGTCGCTATCTTTTGGGGCGCAAAGTCCAGCTTCACCTGCCCGGACTGCCGTCCATCCGAGAGCCGCACATTATCCACTTTGAGTGGCACCTGATTGGCAAAGGAGGTACTATTGGTCGGAAATCCCGAGCTCAGTAAGGTAGAGAGATGACCTTGGGCCACCGAGTTGACGTAGTATCCCAGCTGCTGCATCACCACAATAAGCGGGCTACGGCTCTCATCTTTGAGAGCGGTATCTTCGGGCGAACCACGTTTACGGGCAATAGCCAGCTTGGCCGTGAAATCATCCAGCAAGGTCTGTATATCCGCCAATGTGGGCGCCGGTGTCGGGTACTTAGCATTGCCGATCATTGCACCGATAATTGTATTGCAGCTGATGACCAGTTCATCATCTTTCATTTTTCCAAATCCGATCAGGGCTTTCATTTTTGTCGCCATATTTCTTCTATTTTATTGACCTGTAAATGCTATCTGGCATTTGACAGTGTCGGTTTAAAAATCTGTTTGTTAACGATTAAATCTTCCTCGCGAGATCATTTAATGACACAAACATAGTCTGGAAATGGGCCGAAAATGAAGTTTTGACCTAGATTGAACGTAATTGAGCCAACCTGATCGACAGTACGCCAGAAAAGAATGATTTTGTGGGGTGACTGCTCGGTTTCGCACAATATAATAGTGGTTCCCTCCCCTGGAATATTCGCGCAATCCAAGGACTGACACAAACAGACCAGTGAAAAGTTCATTTGGCCGGGCGGGGAAATGAAACAGATGGGTGACTGTTTCATATTTCCGTGTGACTGAACAGTAAATTCCCCTGACTGCTCCAAGCAGTCAGGGGAATTTCTCATTCAGACTACCAACTGCACGTTTCTGTCCTGGACAAAAAACAAACAGTCAACGGTTTGTTTCATACTTTTGGTCGGGAAGACCGCAAAGGCACAGCGCGAAGTCACAGTTCCTTCGCACCTAATCAAACCGCTGGGGCCAGAAAATTATATTTTCCCCTTGAGTCGGCTCCTTTCGAGTGCTTCGGTCAGATCTTCTTCAAAGTAGCGGTCATCCCCGGTGAGTGTCATCGGATTGAGCAACCCCTCCTGCACACGACGCTTGTAGGTCGAAACGCTGATCCCCAGGTATGCAGTCACTTCGGTATGTGTCCAAAGCTTACGTTCGCGCAGTGGCTTTTGTTCTACTTTCTTTATTTTAAGGATGAGGATCAGGGTCGCCAGCAGGCGGTATATCGCCACTAAAATTTCAGTCAATTTTTCTATACGATCTATTAATGTATGTAAGAATACACTTAGGTTCATGGTCTATGGGTTTAAGACCATCGACGCACAGGTAGGGTTATTTCCATGGACAAAGAAAAATCAGTTCTATTTCAAGGTCTGCCAAGCCCTGCGAAATAAAGGAAAATACCCACGGATGGTAAAGGTTTATAATTACCTTAAGTTACACATTTTTCTGATCTGTTAGCTTCTGTCAATGATTTGTGGGAATGAGACTGATACCATAAATATAGAATCATCATTACTTACCGTTATTGCAGCACGCTGCGGATCCAGCAACCGCAGCTGACGCGCTATTCTTTCCAGCGTCGTATTGTGACTTACCTTACCTGCCACCGCTCTCGCGGCAATGCGGTTTGATACCTGCAGCTTCATCCTATGATCCTCCGCCATGGTGATCACTATCTGTATTGGGTACTTCCTTATGGATGTCTCACCGTATTGCAATGCATTTTCGACCAGATTAAACAGGAGCATTTTGGGAATCCTATAAGCTCCGTCCGATATATTCTCCACTTGTAGCGAAATTGAATGTCCCTTTATAAATTCATACATACGTACCAATTTATCAACCATTTCCATCTCCCTCCTTAAGTCAAACCATGTATCATGATTATTCATATATACCTTGGCTATATTACCCAATATACCTACAGCGAGCAATGCATTTGCTGGTGATTTGCGGATCAATGCCCGGATGGTAGCCATACTATTTGTTATAAAATGAGGATTGAGATCTTTTGTCAGGGCAATTAATTCCCAATTTATGGATATATGTTCGATTTCGTTAAGCCGCTGCTGCGCTTCCCGATAGGCTAACCACTTATCAACACCAAACTGCCAGCTATACATAAAGAAAGCTACCAGTACGGGCGGAATGATTAAAAATATCACAGGCCAGAAATTTTCAATATTCCATTCTCCCGGTGTCCATTTCAATGCACCCGTAGACAGGCTAATCAAGATTGGAATAGAACAAAAAAACAGAAAAAGCAGCATGACGAAAGTCATCAGCAGCCAGGCATTATACTTGGACCATATAAATAGTCTGGGGAGTATCAGATGCCTAACCACTACATATATAATACTGGTCAGGCCCATGGCAGTCAATTGATCCCGCCAATCCTGAAATGCCGCAGGTATGATAAGAAAAATATAAGCCAGCGCAAAGACAATCGCAGCGCTCAGTACGATATTTTTGAGCCAGGTAAGCATAAATTGTTTTCTTGCTGGCATGACCTTACAATTTGTTGCGAATATCCATCATCTTCAATCTTCTATGGAGTTCATCAGCACGTGGTTTTGAAACAGATAGAAACTTTGGTCCGACAGTGACTCCTTCCAGGCCCACTTTCTTAACATAGTTTAAATTAATGAATACAGACTGATCGACCCGAACAAATCTCGGATCTTGGCGGAGTAGATCTTCCATGTCTATCATCCTTTTGTTGAGCACCCCCAGCAAGACAAATTGATCATTTGGCTTAAGCGCGTAAAAATGAATGTAATTATATAATTTTTCTAAATAAGCAATTTCCGCAAGTGCGACCGGGACTTTTGCATATTCCCTTTTATTTTCAGGATTCTTTCGCATTGGAGGACCATTCTTTCGTGCAAGATGCAGTTCGCTTTTTGGGTCAACAAAATCCAGAAAGATCGTCGGTTCGGTCTTGGGGGACCGATCAGCACTACTGGTGGAGGCCTTACTTTGTAAGTGCTTTAACAAGCCCAGCAATTCATCCACTTCAACGGGCTTGGACAGTAGACCATCAACATGCACTTTATAGCCCTTTAAAGCATAATTATCAGCATATCCGGTGATAAAAACAAAATGAGAACAGTAACAGCGGATTCGCTCAATCGCGTCAAATCCCGAATATTCCGGCATCTCAATATCGCAGAATATAATATAAACTTTCTCCTCCGCATTTAAAAAATACAATTCGGCATCTCTTACCGAGGTAAATTTACCATGTATCTGAAATAAGCCAAGTTCTTCCAATACAGCTGCTGTATCCTCCAGCGCACCATATAGATCATCGATTATAACAACGGGAAATTTGCTCATAATAGGTTTATGTTGATTGATCACAAAAATAGTTATAGCCGTAAAGTAAATAATTACATCGGTATAAACAAATAGTTAACCCCAAGTTATCCCTTGATTTTAACAATTTAAAGAAACAAACAAAAAAATACTTATATCATGAAACAACCCAAGTTATTCAGCTATCTCATTTGCGCAGCCCCCTTTTTTGCGATGAATGTCACACCTAATCCCATCATGCCCGGGCAGGAAATAAACAACAAAAATTACATACACCTGAAAACGGTGGAGAATCCCATTCAAGATGGACTATCTACCCGCTTATTCTTTCCCTCCTCACCCAAAGAACAGTTCACAAAACATTCGAAATAACGACAGTTGCCTTATTGAAACCTATGCTAAGACTGATTTTTGCCCTAGGCTGTGCCATACATTTCTGTATGGCATCAGCCTACAATCTGCGGATCATTTTTAAACTTCCTGATCATTTGCCAGAAATATTCGAGTTCGCTTGCCTATATCAGGACCTCGCAGGCCTGAGTGGAGGCTATACTTTCTATGGCCCCAGCGTAGGAATGCAGATACAGCTTGAATATATCCAATATCAAAAGGGTAAAGCAACTCTGCTGAGCGAACCGCGCATACAAAGTGCTACCGGAATGCTCCGGCTCAACAGTTACCTGCAATTGGGTTCATCATTTGTTGACAGCAGTCAATCGTACCTACAAGATCAGGTGCGTGCATCAATCAGCAACCTAACGGGCAGTCTGTCCGATATTGTGGCTGCCGACAGCATTTCATGTCGTTTAATAACGAAATATATACCAGCATTAGGCCAAAAACGTGAGCAGCTCCTTTCATCCCAGTACATTATTCTTTTTGAGTATATCAAAAATTAAGGTTATGAACAAGGAAGAACAGCTAAGCACCGATACGATCCTACCTATTATGTCTAGGGGACTGGGTCTGCTATTGGCCATAGACATGTGGCGGTTATGGCCAGACCTCAGTATGCTATTTGGCCAGGGTACTTTCCTTGACGAGCACAGCATCTCATGGCAGCAAAGGCCAGATACACTTTCCATCCACACCCTGATTGCCAATTTACCGGAGAACACACTAGCCAGCCTAGAATGGATCCATTTCTTTAGCTTGCTGTACATCATCTGTGGGTTAGCCTTGTTTTTTGACCACTATCGCAAAGTCGCAATGCTGGGACTCATTATATTGCATTATCTTTTTTTTATCGCCAACTATACCTGGAGCTACGGAGCAGATTATCTCGCACAGGCAGGTTTGTTTACCGGTTTCATATCCTTTTGTTTCGGAAGTCGTGGATTACGTCACCAAAGATGGGCCAGACTTGGGTCCACAGTATTTAGGTTGCAGCTTACTGTCGTGTATTTTTTTGCCGGTTTGGGTAAAGCCATTGGCCCCACTTGGTGGAATGGCGAAGCCATTTGGAAAGCTATACAGCAACCCCTGGGCCCAGCATTGTTTACTATTCCGCAATCCGCTCAGCAGTTTGCGACCATCTGGGCCGGACTAGGAATTGCCACATTGCTTTTAGAATTGGGATATGGATTGCTATGGATCAACGGCCGAGCCCGTATCTATATCAGTACCGGCATTATTTTAATGCATTTGGGTATTGCACTGACCATGGGGTTGATCCATTTTTCCTGTCTGATGATCTGGTACAACCTCTGTGCCTGGGATCATCCTCTCTTACATCGTATTGCCAAGCTAGTTATAAAACCTCTTGAGACCACCGAGCCAACGTTACAGGTGCGAACGGCGACAGCGGATCTCGATACAAGGGAAGGAGGTAATAACAACCACGTTAAATAACCAAAAGCCAATTATTTATGAAAAAAACATTCCATTTTAAGCTGCCGGAGGTTGGCACATTTTCTGATCAGGTAAAAGCCTTTTTGCCCAAGCTGGCCAATTCAGCGCTACAGCGGTATGAGGATACAGGCATTCAGCTTGTCGAAGAATACATGGACTATCATAGCGTCATTTTTTACCGGTTGCAGGCCCATGTCCGGCAGCCTATCAGGCTGTCCATTGAAACAGTCAAAACAGATTATCACCTGCTTTATAATCTCGGATCGCCTCAAGAGATTGTTATCGAGCAGCCCAAGAATGATTGCCAGGTATCGCTGCCTCCTCAATACCACAGCTATGTTTATATCCCAAAAGGCAAGCTAGAGATAAATCTAATCCCAGGGACATACCTGCTTTATGGAGTTTTGGTCGATATCGGTTTTATTCGACCAGCCATTTATAAGGAAAACCACTTTTTATCCGAATTTAGAGCAGCACACAGACGAGATAAAAAGCGACTCTACCAAAGCGCCATCTGGCCTATTAAAGAGAGAACACGATATCAGCTATCTTACATTGAAGCGTATTTATTTAAGTATCATAAAGAGAATGAGATCATTGCAATCAAAGTGGTCTATGACCTTTTTGATATCGCCATTGACAAGAATTTCGATCTGCATGAAAAGATAGATCCGGATCAATCACTGGCAAGGCTTGCTAGGAAGATAGTTATTGATCAGGCCACGCAGACTTTCAGCAGCTGCTCCATTCAGGCAATTGCCGAACAGCTGCAGGTAGACAAGAGCAAATTGAACAAAATCTATAAAGTCATCTATGGTGAAAGTCCGAAGCTGACCTGGAATAAGCATCTTATTCTAAAAGCAAAAGAGTTGCTGCTGATGGGGCACTCGGTCAAAGAAGTCAGCAATTATTGTGGGTATGGACAGCAGCAAAATTTTTCGACTTTTTTCCGTAAGCAAACGGGCGTCTGTCCGAGTGAATATAAATAAAAAGCCACTCAACCCTTCAGCATTCATTCCCGAAATTGCAACTTTTATCCCTAAGATTAAAATCCATACAACGGCCTACCTAAAAGTCAAACATCTATGGAAGATTACTGCGCTAACTTTGGTATCAGATAACAGATCAGCCAGGCTCATGTAGTTCCCGCTGGTCAATAGGAACAACTCCACGGCTGATCCAGGAGGATAATAAGGATAAGCAAAGTATAACCATATAAAAACAAAAACATGAAAACATTAGCAAAAAGAATCATCGGCACCATGAGCATTGGTGTTATGACATTAGGAATTTCGTTGAGCGCGAATGCGCAGAGTGTTAAAATTGAAAAAGACGTTAAAGGTGAAAAAGAGCCTATAATAGTGCGCGCAAATCAGGTGTGGTCTTACCATGGTAACGCATCAGACTCGCCTACAGATCCGAGTAAGTACAGTTTGGGCCCAAGTGATCAGTGCGGAGATGATAAGGAAACCATTTGCCAAATCAGTGCCCCTGCCAATCCATCAAATCCATCACAACCGGATATGACGGCACTTGTTACCCCATCTGGATCATCGACACCAACGACTATCGCACTTCGTATCAGCGCTGCACAAAGTAGCAAAGTATCGAATGAGACAGTCACAGATTTTAGACCATTTTAATGCTTTATACAATTCAAAGAAAGTAGTGCGGGAAATTTCCGCGCTACTTTTCCATGACTACTGCATACCGGTCATATTCTTAACCTCGACAGGAATATTAAAAACGTAATCGCTACTATTGGGCAAAAGTTTGAACAGTTGAGTTTTACCGTCAATGGTTACCTCACGGACAATTTCCTTCTTAAAACGTTCATCTTTATTCAAACGCCTCAAATCTGACCATCTTACTCCCCTACGGACTAACTCTTTACGCCGCTCCTGAATTATTATTTTTAATAAAGCGTATGGATTATTTTCCGTTATGGGCACAAAGAACTGCTTCTCAATACGGTGTTTGAGAAGATAATTTAGCTGTTCTAATGCGCTGGTAGTATTTCCCAATCGTGCATTACATTCAGCAGCATTTAATAATACTTCAGAAGTCGTCATGCCTACAAAAAAGAGTCCTGCACCGGTCCCCATATATTGCCCTTTAAATGTAGAGAAGCCATCTGTTCCTTTTTTATAGTTAGCACGAAGACGCAAATCATGCTCATCATATAGTTGGAGCAAATCCATGGTCAAATACGATCCTCTAGTTCCATTAAACATCGTTGACCCATTGGAGTAAGCAAAAAACAATGTCTCAGCATTCATTGCCGGATAAGGATAAGCTGCATCCACATCTATTGTATTGAGATCCATCAAAGTCTTGTAACTTGCCAATACCTTATCGGCGTAATCCTTTGCCTGCACATAATCTTCCATGGCCAGATAAACCCGCGAGAGCGCAGCATGCGCTGAGATTTTATTAGGCCTGGTCAATATGCCCAGTTCGCTCGGTAGCAATTCGGTGGCCTCTTCCAGATCTCGGATAACAGCATCATAACACTCGCTGATTGTTGAAAGCTTGGTTTTATCATTGATATCAGCGGCCAACTTGAGTGGTATTCCTGGTCCGTTATTATCGTCTTTCGGATCGAAAGGCGCAGCATATATCTGCAAGAGTGTAAAGTGCATGAATGCCCGGTGAAAAAGCGCCTGCCCTTTGATATTATGAGGATCAAGGCCTTTAAAAATTTTAATATCCAGAAGTCCATCCAATACCGTATTAGCCACAGCAATGGCTTTATAAGCGTCACGCCATAAAGCCAATTTAGTGATCGTTGCATAAGACTCTGGGTTTTGAAAAGTATACACCTGTTTATTAAAAGCATCAAGCTGACTATACCCCGAAGTCGTAAGCAAAAAATCGTCGGTACAAGCTTCCAGAAAAAATGGATAGCTTCCAAGGTTAAGTTGATTACCCGCATCAAGGAGAGCCTGCATATCTTCCAGTGTTGATGGTACTGTGGCTGTTTTATTTGTTTTATCCTCCAAAAATTTATTACAGGAAGTCATTGCTGATTGCACAGCTATGATAAGTATAAAAATGTATTTTCGCATGGTTTCACTATTAAAAATTAATATTCCCTCCGACTGAAATCACCCTTGGAGCAGGTAGGCTTAAGTAATCGGGGTCGCGATTAGCCTTATTTTTGCGCCAGATCAATCCCACGTTATTAGCTCCAATATAGAGTTGCCCGTTCATCTTGCTATCACCTAACCCAAAGTTGCATCCAAGCCTTATATTCTGAAGGCGGATTAAATCCCCACGAGCTATATTATCCTCTGAATTTTGATAAAACAGGTCGCGGTAGCTATTATTGGGATACTGCATTGAAGGAACAGTTGTAACCAACTCGTCGCCCGGTTTCTGCCATCTTTTGGCAAAGTCCGCATGTCCATCCCAAGAGTCAAACAGATTTCCATAGTTTATAGATTTATTCCTAAAATAGTGGCCAAATTTGAAAAGCAAACTAAAGTTTAGGTAAAACTTTCCATAGCCGATGGTATTATTCCATGCCCCATATATGGGTGGCAGAGCCGTACCATGATAATTCAAGTTTTGTAGTGAATCTATCGTCAGCAGCTGATAATCTTTTGACACCTCACCATCTTTATATCCTCTGGGGTCGCCATTGGCAGGATCCAATCCAGCAGATTTATAAGAGAACACAGGATACAGCGATCTGTCCAATAAAGGCGAGAGCATTTGTCCACCATCCAGATACAAACTTGTCGTTCCTATTGCCCCTCTAAACTCTGTCACCTTATTTTTGCTGTAGGAAAAATTGATGGAAGACTGCCAATAGCCTTTTCCGAATTGCCCATTTGAGGACAGCGCTAAATTAATTCCATGAGTTGTTATGGAGCCTACATTTTTTGTCAAAAGCGAATATCCTGAAGTCGGATCAAAGGGATCATCAGAAAGCAGGTCGAACGATTTCTTCCGATAATAGTCTATATTGACTATTAATTTTCCGCGATAGAGTGAAAAATCCATCCCAAAGTTTAATGTACGCACAGTTTCCCACTTTAGCCCTGGGTTTGGCGGGCTTCCGATAAGAGCATAGGGCAGATTGGTATATCTCGAATTATCCACATAGCCGATCACGGTTTTATTGAGTGCCCCAGAAGGCTGCACCCCGCCATAACCAAATGTCGACCGTAGTTTTAAGTAATCTACCCATTCCATCTGCCGCATAAACTTTTCTTTGCCGACCTGCCAAGATAACCCTGTCGACCATAATGGATTCCATTGACTATTGACATTTGTACCGAAGGAATTAGCGGCATCCTTTCTAGCAGAGAAAGAAAGTCCATATTTAACCTTGTATTCATATAATCCGTTAAAATATATAGAAACCGTTCGTGACAATGTACCCGAATAGGCATCCAACGGCGTAATAAACCCATAGCCGAGCCCACCATACAACATATATATCGTGTTGTAGTCTATGCTTTTTCGGCTGAGCACCTGGGGATTATATCCATAAGATCCCGAAGACTGCTGGTCCATATTTCTCGTGTACAGTTCCGTACCGATCAGTGCATTTACGCGATGTTCAGCTCCAAAAGTTTTGTTGAGACTCACTTGGGCCCTTCCGCGATGCGACTGCATCTCATTATTGCTGCGGCGCAATATGGCTCCGAAAGGAAAATCATACTGTTTAGCGCCATCAACAATCCATGTGTGCTTATTGATCAAATCCCGCACCTCAAAAGAATCTTCGCCCGCGAGGGATTCAGATTTACTGGAGCTATTCTCGTAGCCATAGATCAGATCCGCTTTTAAGAACGGTAGGATATCATACCGCAGGTTAAAGTTTAAGTAAACATGTCGATTCCAGGATTTATAAGTTGACTTATCCCGATCCTCCAAGGGGCTGTAAGTCCAATCCAATAATCCATCGGTATTTGCCCTTTCGAGAAAAGAGGCATTATAAAATCTCGGGATCGACAGCAAGTTACCCTGCTCATCAGCCAGTGAAGCATAAGGATATAAACTATTTTTCCCTCCGCCAGGAACCATGGGATATCGTGGCGTAGATGAGAACATCCTATCCCGTCTATTTATCAAGGAAAGCGTATTTTCTATGGAGAGTTTTTTGCCCAACTGCCAACTGTTTGTGGTCCTCAAGGTTAACCGATCATTATTAGCCCCTTTCGTATCCGCTGTTCCCCGGTCATATCCTAATGAATAGCGATTTCTATTGATAGCAGAACTTGTAGTTATATCCAAAAAGTACTGTTGGTTTACAGCTGCTTGATAAACATATTTCATGAGATCATTACGATAATCTTTTCCTACGAAGGACTTGATTCGTTCATCCATTTCGCTATCAGACAGGCTTCCAACCTTATTGGCATATAGCATATTTACTACAGGTGAAAATATAAGCGTTTGGTTATATGGGCTATTAAAAGACTCGTCATAGTACCTTTTATCAAAAAGAAAACGCTCTACTTCAATAAAGTCCTTGCTGTCAATCGTTTGATTATAGAATAGATTGGGCTTACTACTTATCATGGTAGTCGTGGTAAAATTGATTGCAGGTTTATCTGTGAGCTTTCCCTTTTTTGTGGTCACCACGATTACGCCATTGCCTGCACGAGCCCCCCAGATACTGGATGCAGCCGCATCTTTAAGTACGGTAACACTTTCGACGTCATTCGGATTGAGATCATCAAGTGTACCATCATAAGGAAAATTGTCGACAACGATCAAGGGCTGGGCTGCCATCTCAGAAAAGGTATTGATACCCCTTATATTTAGCACGGATTTTCCTGAGCGTCTGTCAAACTGCAGACCGGCTACTTTACCTTCGATGCGGTCGAGTAGTCCTTTACTCGGAATCGTATTGAGATCTCTATTGGATACAGTTCCAAAACTCCCGGTAGACTGTTCTTTCGGGATAATCTGATATCCTGTATTGACTTGCGCCTCATCCAGTCTATTTTCTATTCTATGCAACAAGACAGTTTTGTCTGCATCGTCACTACTCCATGTTATTTTTTGGGGTTCAAAGCCCACGGACGAAACTGTGACAGATCTAATAGCATTGTCGGGATAGAATTCGAATCTACCGAGGGAGTCCGTGCGATAGTTAGCAGCTGTTCCGTCCACTTTAATCGTAGCGTAAGCAATTGGTTTATGATCCTGATCAATGACCTTTCCACGGTATTTACCCTGGGCAAATACCGATGCACAACATACTATTGTGACGAATAAACTAATTAGCCTTATCATAGCGATAATAGTTTTTTAGAAAGGCATTCACATGAGTAGGGATAACCGATCTTTTGAGTGTGATGGCTGCTACCCTTTCATTAGCATCTACCCATACATAAAATGGGTATACGTCATGTGGAAACAGTTTGATCAGATAGTCATCAGCATATATTGATGTTAGATTATTAGTACGCAGCACATCATCCGGCATATGATGTATCCGTTGAAACGTATCTTTTTTACTGTATGAATTTACCAGCAGGATATTCAGTTCATCAGCAAACTGTTTCTGGATCTCCACCAAGTCCGGAAAAGCAGCGATACAAGCGCCACAAGTGGTCGACCAAAAGTCCAGAATAAAGGATTTTCCTTTGAATTGGGCCAAGTCTACAATTGCTGTATCCCCTTGGTTATAAATCTTTACTTTTCGGGCCCAGAAATCGGCAGGCAGTCTATTTCCAACGAGTACCTGCTGCACTGTATCAAGCCCATCGGCCCCGTTGTCCTTGCGGGGCGTCTGAGCCGATAAACTAAACATAGAAAACCATAGGATAGATAGTAGGGCACTATACAGTTTGATTGTCTTCGGATTGGGCAAGACCTCTCCTGCCCCAAAAATATTTCTCATTTTTTAGGTGTTTAAAGAGTGACCAAAACACATCGCTTCCCTTTCCGAGTTAAATCAGTTTTTCCAGATTCCTAAGCCTTGCTTAGGTCACTCCAGTAAATAAATAGAACTATTAATAGGTTCTCAGATGCGGTGCTTGACAATTACAGGTGATTTGATAGAGACGATACCGCATCAGTTGGAAAAATGAAAAACCGACCTATTGTATAGTAAATCTATATTTATTTTTTCTAAAATCTTTGCTTATGAATTGCAAAATCCGTACTTTTAAGCTGCTAAGAATAAAAGAAATCAGAATAGTGCAATTGTCGGGCATTAATCTTGAAAAAACGGTCGGCAAAACCAACAATGTTAATGCTATAAGCAAGCCTTACAGGCTTTTTTATGCGTATTCCGGCACCATATGATATCGGTCGTTGTTGATTTTAATCTTGTTTAATACTACTCAGGCGCACAGTATTTGTTCTTAATGAGCAGGATGACTGCAAGACGGCTAAGCTGATCCTTGATCTGCCGTCGTTTTGGTGTGGTTAATGACTCTTTTTGTCTCATAATTTAATAGTTGGGTTATCAACAAGAGTCTCGAGGGAGGTAGCAACTTACAAAATAGGAAAAGCTCCTACCTTCCACCGCCAACATGGTACCAGCAAGGACCTGACGCGGTTTCCAGTAGGAGCTTTTCCCAAAGATTGTACAAATATACAAAATTGGGATAATATGCTCCTAAAGGCCTCGCGTCGATAAAATTGCTGGTTTTAGTTGACGAGACTCAATCAGCGAACTGATTACCATACAAATATAAATAAACACACATTAATATCCAAAAATATTTTGTTTTTATCCAAGATGTTTTTGGTAAATCTAGAGATAGTTTTATGAAAATTCATATTGGTGAAATAATAAAAACAGAAGCAAAAAATCAAGGTGTTAGCAACGCTCGCTTAATGGAGGAAATAAATGTAAAAAATTCACAAAACATTGAATACGACTTAAAGCAAGAAACCCTATCAATCCAAAAATTGGCATTGTATACCTCGGCACTAAACCACAATTTTCTAAAATACTATACTGATCTGGAACCTTTCAAATCATTCTACGAAAAAGAAAATAACACTTCTGTGAATATGATCGAAACTTTGAAAGAGCAATTAGATCAACTTAACCGTACAATATCTATTCAAGAGGAAACAATACAAACGCAAAAGGAACTTATAGCTACTCAAAAAGCACTAATTGAATCGCTATCGAACAAAAAATAGCGCTCATTTAAAATTAGCAGCTTTCGTATCAGGCATCATAAACTGATCGAGATATAGCTTCTGCGATTTTGTCAAATGGAAGTTATAAAAGCAGAAAAAAATATAAATGATGAAGTCGATTTTTATCCATACCAATTATAAGCTATGGGAAAAATTTCGGAAGTCAAATCTAAGCATCCGTGATGGCCCACGTCCAATGATTGGCATTATTCCTTCCTAGTAAATTCCGTACTGATAACGAGCGTTAAAGCACAAGACTATTTCAAAAACTTTTGATATTTAAATTTCTTATCACTATATAAGTGATACCGATTAAAGTAAAACCAACTCTAACTAAGGCTCCTGAGTTACATCTGGAGGCTTTATTTTAAATCATCGTTGAATTTTCAAGAATACTTTTCATAATATTAGGTTAATAAATAAGGTAACTCCCCTTGCATCGCCCGATGATAGGGGAATTCTTTTTCGAGCCGTCCTGAAATAGTTATACAGTTTACCCAGAAAGGTACAGTTGGGGTACATTTCTTACCTAACTTGGCTGACCGTGAGTGCAACTGGGTAAACTTTGTACATAGATGGTACAGACCAGGTACATTTCTTACCTAAATTGGCCGGCCACGAGGCAAGCTGGTAAACTTTGTACCAAGATAGGTACAGATCGGGTACATTTCTTACCTAAATTGGCCCACCGCGAGTGAAGCTGGATAAACTTTGTACCTAGATAGGTACAGGTGGGGTATATATCACCAGAATATGCAATTATAGGAATGCCGATAAAAATATGCTAATATCTGGCGGAGAGATTGTCTTTGGTAGCCTCTTTATTTTAAATCCACATAAAGTCAATACAACGTTTACACAGATCTATAAATACTTTTCAAATTAGGTTAATAAAAAAGGCAACTCCCCTACCACCGCCCGATGATAGGGAGTTTTTTCGAGACCTTACAGCTATCCAAACAGAAAAGCCATTCCTGATTAGAAATGGCTTCAACATTATTTATAAACTTTAAAATGCTTGATTACAGTTTTTCGATCTCCTCGACAGAAAGACCTGTTCCTTTAGCAATATCAACTATAGGTAAACCCATTTTCTTAAACTCCAATGCTATTGCAATAGCTTCTTCCCGTTTGCCTTTTTCAATGCCTTGCTCAATACCAGTCTTAAGACCTTTTTCTCGTTCCTGTCTTTTTATTGTTTCGATAACTCCCATTTCAATTGTGCCTCCTGTCACTTGATAAGTGTACTTGTCAAATTTACTATTTATTTCTTTATCCCGTATAAAAAGAAAGCTCTTTAAAAACACTAAAAAGCTCATTATACGATCTTTACTGTATTTAGTATTTATGTTGAATTTTAGCGCGACATCTTTTGCATTTTGGCAGCCCTAGTTTGATTAACTAGTCCATAGACGTATAACTCGCATCGACGGCTAAGAATTCTTCACCATCTGGCGAGACATTGTACATTTTCACGTGAAGGCTATTATCGGTAGGTAATGGAATGTCAATGCGCCAACCCCAATCGGGATTATCGTGCACTTCATAAGAACCCCTTAAGGAAATATCTCCCCCCTCATTCATTGTACCATAGCAGTTCATGATCTTTCCACCCATGCCCCATGAATCAATCCATGATGCTGTAACTTCGGATTGTTCATTGTTGTTACCCACTAATAGCATTCCTTCCTGCGCCCCTCCCTCATGATGCCAGTCATAAGTAAACATCAGAAATTTGTTATTAGCAATGGCTTTTATAGCTAAGTTTGAATCCGAATTAAAATCAGGATCGGGCAACCAGCTTAGGATCAACCGATGGTTGCCTTTCCAAAGCCCAATGTATTTATTTTTTACGTCTTTTAGCTTCATCGTTATTTTCGTTATACCTCCAAACACGCTCCGTAGGAATTAGACTCTATTTTTGCTGCCGCATCACGTTCCAAAAATTATAATCCAACATCGGTGCTTTTAAAACGCCTACATTGTGCCCAATAGTAACTATTTGTCCGCGATGATAGATTGTGTGGATTAATAAATGCTGGAGGTACTCATATTTAGGGAAGTTTGACGAAAACCATTGGGATTCTATTAAATAGGGTTCGCTCATCGCTTCGATATTTTCTTTTACATATTCTGCCAAAAGTTTTGCCTCATTGACCAAGTTGGCCATCTCGTTTTCAATATCCACTGTTGTGGCGATGTATTCAAAACTTGGTGTTGGCGTTTCGCGGATTATCGAGGACCAGTATAATTGAGTATCACTAATATGTTTCAGTGTTTTTGCTATGCTACTAAAACTGGATTGACATTCCTTTTATAACAATTCTTGGGGGGAGGTTTTCAGCCAAGCGACCAATTGCTCTGCAACCCAAATGTTGTATTCAACGCTGTTTGTCATTGATGTACTTAAACTCATGGCATTCTTATTTTTTAAATCAATAAAACTTACAAATTAGGATGAATTCTACTATGCTTTCAAGAAGAAGGACATTTCCCGAGAAAGCTTGGTTATTTCTTCTATTAAATATAGCAAATATTCTAACTTAAAGTTCTACGAATAAGATATTTCCGCCAGCCAAATTGACAAGCCTCTCTGAAATTATTCCGAACATTGAAAAGTATTCCAGAGTCCGTCTAACTTTGACCATACTGGGGCAGATCTCTTTTGCTGCGGCCAGTGAATGCATACAACTAAAAATTTGGGTAGGCAAATAGTTGTAATCATATCTATAATACAAGTGAAATTTTAAAAAAGCTATAGACATAATTATAACTTTGGCAGACCGCGAACGAAGCTTAGTAAACTTTTTACCAAGATGGCATAGATGTGGTACATTTCTTACCAAATTGGCCGACAGCGAGCGAAGCTTGGTAAACTTTTTACCAAGATGGCACAGAGATGGTACATTTCTTACCTAAATTGGCCGATCGCGAGCGAAGCTTGGTAAACTTTTTACCAAGATGGCATAGATGTGGTACATTTCTTACCAAATTGGCCGACAGCGAACGAAGCTTGGTAAACTTTTTACCAAGATGGCATAGATGTGGTACATTTCTTACCAAATTGGCCAACCGCGAGTGCAGCTGGGTAAACTTTATAAATTAGAAAAACCATTCCCTTGCGGAAATGGCTTCAACATTATTTATAAACTTTAAAATGCTTGATTACAGTTTTTCGATCTCCTCGACAGAAAGACCTGTTCCTTTAGCAATATCAACTATAGGTAAACCCATTTTCTTAAACTCCAATGCTATTGCAATAGCTTCTTCCCGTTTGCCTTCAATCTTACCTTTCTGAACCCCTTTTTCTCGTTCCTGTCTTTTTATTGTTTCGATAACTCCCATTTCAATTGTGCCTCCTGTCACTTGATAAATGTACTTGTCAAATTTACTATTTATTTCTTTATCCCGTATAAAAAGAAAGCTCTTTAAAAACACTAAAAAGCTCATTATACGACCTTTACTATAACGATTCGTCTGTATCAATGTACGCGCAATCAAACTGCGTTGCTCAGCCAGCTCTTCCTCAGGAACCTTATCTTCCTGTAAAGACTTTTGACAAGCCAATACAATATACGCAAAAATATTATCCATAACAAGGAGCTCATCCTCGCTATGGTCGAAGATTTGATAACTCAGATAACGGAATTCCAACGATGTTCGGAACACCGTATAACCGTAGATAGCAGGTCGCCGTTGGCTACGATCGCCCGTAAAAACAGCTATCGTCTCTACCGGAACGCGGTATCGGTCCAATAGACGATAATGGTACTGAAATATCCGATGTGAAAATCCCGGATCATTGCCGCCCTCTATTTCCGTGTGTACCAAAATCCATTTTTCAGTGCCATCCCGCAAAAAAGCCTTGACCAAAAGATCTGCCATACGTTTTCCTTTCTTGCGCTCACGGTCAGGAATGATCTCCAACAACTCTTTATCCATAAAGGTCAGCCCACGCTCCAGATCAAAGACCACCTCTGCTTCGGGATACATAAACCGCAGAAAGTCGGGAAAGTTATCTTCAAAAACAGCCTTCAGAAGTTCATCGCTCTTCTTGGAAGGCCTAGACCCTTGCTTTACGCCCATAATTTGTGTCCTAATATTTATTAACCGGTTAACAGTACAAAGATAGGAAACAGCCAAGCAAAATACTAATTAAATTAGTATATTGCTTGAGATTTAATCCTAACGACGATGAAAATGGGAGCTTTTAGCAAGATCTTATATGCTCTAGTAAAGATTTCTAAAACTCTTCCTAGCCATCTCTTCGAATCCCTACGGAAAAGGCGAGCGTTCAGTAATTTAATTAGAAATGAGCAGCTGGGTAAACTTTGTACCTAGATAGGCACAGATAGGGTACATTTCATCCACAACACTTCAAAAAATCAATAGACATGTAGTATATAACGTGGATACATTAGAACCCCATACGGCAAAAATATTTAATTTTTAAAATATCGAGGGACATTTTATATTTTAAATCGACTTATTTTTAAACTTAGCAACAACAATTATTCGAAATCTTAAGTCTTTTACGAAAAGAACAATATTAATGATTGTAATTTCGCCTATGACATTTAGTTGTAGGAACAACGACTACAATTAATTAACGACTATAAGACAGGTGCAAAAGGAACACCATGTAATTAAGAGGATTATGAAAATACTTACAATCATTTTGACAAATATTGTATTCTGCCTGATGTTGGCAGGATGCACGACTAGGAAACAAGTTAATACTTTAGGGAAAATTAAGTGGACGAGCAAAAATGACAAATCAATTGAAAAGGGTACTGTTGGGATATTAATACAGCTTTACGATTTCAAGACTAAACAACCAATTGCTATTGCTGATGTAAAACATGTACCCGCAACCACTAAAGACTCCACTTTGAATACTAAGTTGTTAATTTTTAAAGAGAATTTGGTGCCTCAAATAATTGAGATTGCAAAACCAGGAAAGATTAGAAGGCTTATCGTCCCAAAGTTTAAAGGGAAAAACTTATTGATTTACAAATTATATCTAGTCCCAGATACCTATCCAATTTATTAGTATTAGCGTATTTGAAGAAATGCCGAAGGCATTAAAGTTGTTTTCGGCATTTCTGTTTTAAAAGGTATCCGTCCTACCAAGTACATATTGACTTAGATTCCATCAGTGGTTAGCTTGCAGCTATTAACGACATTCAAGAAAAACGTGAGCGTATGAGGTCAAGAAAGAGCGATGTTGAGATTTATCCCAACGGTGTGCATATAATTGGAACAGACTGGGGTAGTTTCCTCCCTAAAATTCCATGCAATGAGCGCGGTTAGGTAAACGTTATACCTAGATCGGGCAACTTGTTTACAACCTCGAGCCTTGTTTGTAGATGCTTTATAGCTCTTTATGTACCTGCATGTAGACACTTTGTAGATTCCTTTCTCTTGGAAGTGCTTGTTGACCAGTTTATATTTGTGTTATCCTTTTTTACAGCAAAAACAATATTTACCATGACACCCGTACAGCCAATCGGCAGCTTGTCAGAGAAAAATTTGGTTTCTTGGTATATATTTTTTGCAGAATTTAAAACAAAAAAAATGAAAACACCAAAAATAGTCCCTTTTGAAATACCCAATGACGGTAAAGATATATTTGAAATTGGCGATTTTTCATTTGAAATCATTCAGGAAAAATGCGAGTGGCATATACCCGAGTTCAGCAAAGAGCTACTGACCCGCATTACGGCCAAAACCCCAGAGGTAAAAAAAGCCATCGAAGCCAAACTGCTGGATGATGATGTGGAGGAAGAAGAGGCGGAAGTGCATATTGATTTCCCGGGCATTGGCGTATACAAAAATGGCGTTCCCGAAGGAAGTTTTGAAATTAAAGAAGACAAATGCTCCGATCCCTACGCTCATGTATGGAAAAACGGATTCCAGTATAGCCTCGATTTTTTTGGAGTCATCACGTTTAAGGATGGTTGGATGGCCTATAATGGTTACCTGAAGCCTCCTTACGACAACAAGCCCGTCTTTCCGGTCAAAATCTATAAAAAATTTGATGTTACCACCTTGGAATGGAGCAACTATAAATTTACTTCCTACGAAGAAACATTGGATGCACCGCTGGAAACGGTCCAATTTTTGACCCTTTGCAATCCTGAGTTTAAAGAATTTCCAGACAGGTTTTTTGATTTTAAAAATCTAAAAGAGCTGGTTATTTCCTGCCAATCGCCGATGGAAATATTGCCTTTGAAATCATTGCCCGAAGAAATCGGTGAATTGCAATATCTGGAAGAGATTTCGATAAATAAAACGCAGTTCGAAACATTGCCCCAAAGTATCGGAAAACTAAAAAAGTTGTCCAGGTTTTATTTCAATATGGGTCAGTTGAAATCCGTTCCCGATGGATTGTTCCAATTGCCTCAATTAGAATTTTTAATGTTGTCGGGGCATCAATTGGAAAAATTACCGGACGAAGTCAATTTGCCGACACTAAAAACAGTGGATTTGAGTGACAACAAACTTAAATCCGTGCCAGTCAAACTTTTGCTGCAACCTAACCTCGAGCACATATCACTCCAAAACAATCTCCTGGAAAGTTTGCCACCTGCAATCAATTCTGTAGCAGAGGTAGAACTGTCCATAGGCGATAAAAGGCGCTTGATGGACTTTGATTATCAGGGTGCCGATGGAAAAGGGACACGCGAGTGGAACGACACGTTGTTTTATGCTAAAAATGACAAGATACTGCAGCAGCGCGTCAAAGAAATATTCACCGAACTGAACATCGAGCCCCGCCATCAAAATGCGCTGTACGCGCTGGCCAAAAGTACCATTGCCTTTAGCCTGGGAGAAACCGAAGATTATACCCAATTGGGCAATCACCGCTTCGGCGGTATGCCAGACTTGCCGGCAAACATAGTTTATCCTAAATTTTCAGAAAAAAATGAGGAGGACGAAAAAACATTTTTATACGAGTTTATTGCTCAGGTAAACTGTGAAGAGGTGAGCGGGTTGCAAAATTACCTGCCACGAAAAGGTATGCTGTTCTTTTTCTTGGAAACGATGCATAATATTTATCAGATGCATACCGGCAAGCCTACAAAGCGGCACCAGGTTTCAGTTCAGTACCGAAGACTATTTTGAAATGACCGAACCTGCCTACTTGTCCAATAAGGCTATCGCCGTAAAAGAAGTCTCGTTCCCATCGTTTTACGCAAGCTATGTAAACGAATATCTCTTTCAGGCAGATGCGGCCATTTTAAAAGATGAAGACCATGATAATGAGCTCTTCGATGACCTGGCTGATTCCGGGGCCAATCAACGCAGTTACCCGCACGCCATCAATAGCTATGGATTCACACAGCACGAATCGCCCGAACTGCAGGCTTCCTTAAAACTGAAAGGAAGGCCCGAAGACTGGACCATCCTGCTGAAAGTAGGCTCAACAGGTGATTTTATGTGGGGCGATTCAGGCGATCTCTTTTTTGTGATCCACAAAAGCGATTTGGCCAAAGGTGATTTCAGCAATGTTTTTGTAACACTGGAAAGTAGTTAAAAATTGAAAATTTCCTATTGACATTTTCAGAAGTGGATTCAAAGGATATTTATCTTCATTATTGAGAAATTCAATCAGGTTACCCAATTTATATTCCAACACACCAGTGAATTTAAAGGCTTTGATATTAGCTATCAAGTGGGTAAATATCTTTGGGGCTTTAATATTATTTTTGATAAAAAGATAGATCCGCTTATTAGAATTGAATATGCTTGTCGGTATCCCAGCGCATATTATTCCGAACAATGAAAAGTAGTCCACAATCCATTCAACTTTGACCACACCGAGGCGGATCTCTCTTGCGGCGAAAACTGATGGAAAATAATGGTATGATCTGTACCGGGACAGGCTCTCACATGTATTGTTGAATGCAATGTGATGGGCTGCTTGCCCATATAGTCCACCATTTGAATTGTACCAGTAAAGGTAGATTCATCTTCCCCCTGAGGCTCGGCTAATTTCTCGAATTTCGCCTTGGTTTTCATGATCAGATCCTTTGGCAGGGCACGTTTTTCTATGTTGCGATACACAAGTCCATCGAAATACATAGACAGATTATTTTCAATTGTTTTTGAATCGAGTACCTGCTGGCCTTCTACATACCACAAGAAAGCATAAGACCAGTACTCTTCGCTCCCAGGCTTGCTCCAACCTGTCGCAAAACGTACGTCTTCTACACCTTTGTATGGAATCTTAGGTGCAAAATCTATCGGTATCGGAAAACGTTCTATTCCCCAGCCATCAAGGCTAAGATTATAAGGAGCTTGCCAAGCTACTGGATCGAATTTTTCTTGTGCCGGTAGGCCTAAATTGATGGCCAAAGCAAAAATTAATAAAAAGAAACACCTCATCATAATTAACTCATTTATTGCTGGTTAGTCTAAGGTAACAATAAATGTTTATCCGAGCGTGGATAATTTTCCAAAACCAAAAAATAAAAGCATTATATACTCTTTCTCCAAAAATTCAGCAAGCCATTACATGCTGTGTACTCCATATTGAAGCTCAATGGAATCTCGTCCCATCCACTCCAATAGGTAACGACCCTCGTTCCGATAGGCATTTTTTGGAGCTGGTCTCGGAGGTACTTTGTGTAAGTATAATAGAGATCCCTGTTGGGAAGTATTGAATTATCGATTGGGCAGGATTGATCCAGGTTCTCATAAAAAGAATTATAGAAATAGAATGCATCGTAGTCTTCGAAAGAGACCTGATCAATATTGGCATGAATGAATTCCACGTTTTGTATATCATGCTTTTTGGCCAGACTGTTGGAAATGCGGACGAGTGATTCGCGTTGTTCGACACCATAGAACCTACCATTTGTGCAGGCTGCCCCCACTAAACAAAATTTGCCGGCACCAGCACCGATATCCAGCACTTTGTCATTTGAGCTTTCAACTAAATATTGTGAAGCCATCTTAGCCACATCCACAGGAGTCCAATGACGTGCTGCAAGCTCTCTAATTTTTGGAGAATAAAGACCGTTGAATGTACCGTCATCTACATCCACGTCGGATCGCAATAATTTAAAAACCATTTGTTTCGTTTGTAAGGATTAAATAGCCCTAACTGAAGAGCAAGGGAACAATCAGAGTTGCCTAAGAAAGTGTATTTTGCCCGATTTAGGGTCTATTTCTACGAGTACCTTTCGATGGTTCTCATATTCGTAGATATACCAATTGGGATGTTCAGGATCTCCAGCTGAATATGTACTTAATACCTGGTCGTGGTTTGATGTTGATATTTCTAGTGGATTATTATCCATTCTGGGCATTCATATTAGTGTCCTCTAATTTACGATTTCCTGTTTTATTGTGCAATAGTACCTAGCGTCCATCTAAAACTAAAGACTTTAAACTTAACGCAAATGCTTGGTCTATTTTTTATTTATCCAATGTTTCATAAACAGAGTTCTGGGATCGATACTCAGGTACAATATCCTTAATCAGCTGCACCAAGCGCATTTTATCTTGGTTTGGATCAGCTGCTTTCGCAAGTGTACATAATTGCTCCACACGTGCTTTCTGCAATGTTAAGTCTGGAGTATTAACCTTAGCGATCATAATCTTTTCATGGTAGGTCTTCTCCGTATTCTCGCCATTGGCCAAAAGCTCTTCAAAGATTTTTTCCCCAGGACGCAGACCAACAATTTTAATATCAATATCTTCGGGATAATTATATCCTTTGAGCCGGATCATCTGCTTGGCCAGATCCATAATTTTCACAGGCTCCCCCATATCAAAGACAAATATCTCGCCCCCTTTACCCATTACTGCAGCTTCTTGTACCAATTGACAGGCCTCGGGTATGGTCATAAAATAGCGGGTTATATTCTCATCGGTAATTGTGAGTGGCCCCCCCTTGAGCATCTGCTTTTCAAATAATGGTATCACTGAGCCATTAGACCCCAATACATTGCCGAAGCGGGTCACAATAAAATTCGTCTTCGAGTGTATATTGACCGTTGATATCGCGATTTCCGCAACACGTTTGGTCGCACCCATGACATTCGTCGGATTGACAGCCTTATCGGTAGAAACCATTACAAACTTGGATACATGGTATTTATCGGCCAACAGTGCCACATTGTAAGAGCCCCATACATTCGTTAAAATCGATTCGTAGGGATTAGCCTCCATTAATGGCACATGCTTGTAAGCTGCCGCATGGAATACATAGGTCGGACGATAGAATTGGAACAAAGTCTCCATAAAAGATTCATCCCGAACATTTCCTACAATAAAGGTACAACGCGAAAAATGACTGGAACTGCTTAGCTCCTGTTGTATATCATACAAAGCCGATTCGGCCTGATCTACTACAATAAGCTGCTTCAAATCGGTGTGGGCAAGCTGCCGCACCAGTTCACCACCTATCGAACCGGCACCACCTGTGACGAGTACGATCTGGTCTTTCATTTCCGAGGCAATGGTAGGATTTTCCAGATCAATGGCTTTGCGTCCCAATAGGTCTTCAATACGTAGGCTCCGGATTTGCCTTGTCGCTACTTCTCCCGCCAACAGACGGGCAGTATCCGGAATCATTTTAACAATTAACGGAATCGGTTCGGCGAGTTTAAACACTTTATTTAAACGCTCTGGTTTACGGTCATCCACCGCTATAATAATTTCAGAAGCATTACCATGCCGTAATACAAAACCTTTATTTAGGACATTTATATCATGGATTTTAAAACCTTGAATACGGTTACCGATACGATGTGGATTATCGTCCATAATGGCGACGATACGGTATTTGTTACGGGATGTGGTATGGATAAAGTGAAAAGTGGTGTTCCCCATATTACCCGCGCCAAAAAGGATCACAGGAATACGGTTGTCTTTACCTCCCCACATCAGTTCATGATACAAGGCCCGATATAGCACACGGCTGAAGGTCATGCCAAAACCAGCTATTAGTGTATGAAAAAGAAGCTGTGTGTCCGAAAAAGGCAACATCGCATTGTAAGAAGGATAAAACCACTCTATTCCTTTACAAATCAGTACAGCGGAAAAATAAGCCAGTCCGATCGCCAAGACAATACGCTGCAATTCACGGATACCAGTTTTATGGACAACCCCCTTAAACGTGCCGAAAATACAGAACCAGATCAGATAAACAACCGAAACAAGCAGCGCCTGTCTGACCATATCGTCAATCTCCACTCCCCCTCTATGCTTGAATATAAGAACATAACTGATAAAAAAAGCTGTCACGACAATGATCATGTCCAACAGCAGAATTATCCAACGAGGCTTGTTGATCGACAAGCCCTCTTTCCATAAATTACTCATTTAACTTCTATAACAATATTATATACTTTAATCGCAAAATGCCACTAAAAAGTATCCCTTTCACTAATTAAATATTTGAAGTTCCCTTCTTTTATATCATTACATTTATCGTACCTAAATAGTCCTAGTGGTCACATTTTTCAAAAAAAAGCTTTATTGAAGAAATATGTACAATAAGACATAGGTATTAATTTTATGCAATTAAGAATATTTAACCGAACGCGAAATTACTAAATTAAACAGTGAATTATTAATAAAACAATTGATACACTACATAAAAATTGTTTTTTAAAAAGGATGCATTTAGTTCCCGTTATATTATTATCGCATTGAAATCATTATCTTTGGACAAATTATTTTTGCTAAGAATCTAGATGGACAGCCAACTAAAGGATATATTTTTTCAATTGCTACGAATCGGCTTATGGGGAGAAGGAGCCTTATTTTTAGACCAACCACTGACTACTGATAATTGGAATAAAATACATCATTATGCCATCGACCATACGGTAGAAGGTTTAATTTACGACAGCTTCTCTTTTTTAGAAGAAAATCAACTTCCGCCGCAATCGCTAAGATTAAAATGGGCTGTAAGAATAGACCGTGTCGAACGGAATAATCTACAAATGAACGAGGTCATCGCAAAGCAGTTTGATTCTTTTAATGCATTAGGGCTCTGCCCAATCTTGCAAAAGGGCCAGGGTGTGGCAAACTGTTACCGCATTCCACTTCATCGTATGAGTGGAGATGTCGATTGGTATTTTGAAGCAGATGGGTATGCTGTAGCCCGTAATCACTTGAAAACACAAAGCATAGTTTTTCAGGATACCGCAGGATTTAGCCTGGACTATGATTGGCAAGGGGTTCATATTGAACATCATAAAAAGCTTTTTGACATCCGTAGCCCATTAAAATACAGTTATTTAAGAAAGATTTCTAGAAAATATAGCGATAGGTATGACAAATTGCTAATTCACAATATACCAATCAGGTTACTCGCACCCGAAATGCAGCTACTGCAAGTAAATTCTCATATTTTGAAGCATTTATTGGGGTTTGGAATTGGACTTCGGCAGTTTTGCGATTCAGCCCGCCTCTATTACACCCTTTCAAACAAAATTGATCTCATCGCTCTAAAACAGATCTATAAGAAAGCGGGTATATTGAGATGGAGTCATTTATTACATAAAATTTTGGTTGATTATATTGGACTGCCAAAATCTTATGTTCCATTTCCCTACCCCGAAGATCTAGATGTTACATGGATGATCAACGAGGTCTGGTATGCTGGAAGTTTCGGTTATAATGATGAAAGATTTAAAGGAGGAAACACAATATCGACAATATCGGTTCAGCCTAAAGCTTCAAAACGTCTTTTTCTAAATTTCCTCCGTTATTTTAAATACGCTCCACAGGAAGCACTTTTCTACTATTGGGTACAGGCATATTCTAAATTTATCGGGAAAGATATGGATTAGATTTTAAAATTTACAAATAAAGGGCAGCTCTTATTTCTTTTTGCAAAGAGCTGCTCTTTATAAATACTAGACTTGCTGTTGCGAAAGTCCAATATTTATTTATAATTTTTCTTCCGTTTTCTTACTCTTTTCAGCCTCTATGGATTTACTTTCCTGCTGTTGCTGAATATTTGATTGATTTCCTTCCAATTCTTCAGCTTTGACTCCCTTTGGATTGCTCCATAATTTCTTTTTATAGGCATCCAACTTCTCTTCTACTTTCCTCCCATCCAATAATTGCCCACCATTCTCAGATTCTTTGACATTTTGCAACATACCTGGAGATGATTCGCGCACAATTGTACTTGCAAACTTATTTTGTACAAAGAAATCGTCCATAGTCATATCATATAGCCCTTTGTCCGGATCAGAAATATCAACTTGCACTAAACTGTAACGCAATTGCGGGAAATAGAGCCAAAATGCGGGCGTCGCGCCCACAGATTCTGCAAGCTCCGCAGACGTGGTAATATTCATTAACGGAGCTACGCCTATAATACGTGTCTCTAATCTGCTCCGTTGTTTATCGAAGAAGATATCTTCTTTAACACGAAATTTTGTCACCCGGCTTGGATCAAATTCATTGAGCGCCATCTTAGAATCAATCTGGTTTCCTTCGCCATCAAAGATGGGTACCAATACACTATCCGCAAAGCGGGTCATTCCTTCTTGTGCACTTAGCCGTCCTTTGAATGAATCGTCATCTGGACTATATAGTGATAATTTTCCTTTTTCAATCGCTTTCATCACGACCTCAATTAAGGAATTTCCTGGAATAGCCAAGATATAGTTTTTTTCATCTTTAAGGTCGATATCACGCCAAACGCGCTTATAAAACCGAATATTCTTTTTATTTACTTCGGGATAGGCAAAGGGCACAGCATCTTCCATATTATTGGCCTGATAAAAACCATCTGTCGTAGGGATCGTGTCGGGATTAATTTCTCCTGACACAACTGGTATTGCAGGCATTACTTTATTTAAAGTATCCTGTCTTCTAGGAACAGTATCTATTGTCGTCTCTTGCTGGGCGAACAACGATCCCATGACCAATGTCATGGAAGCTGTTATTAATATTTTCATGTTCATCATTATTGAATTTATATTTTACAGCCAAGATTAATACTTACGCGTTTTACTTTGCACTGTAGGCATCTCGAATGCGGACATCACACAACGGAAACCGATATAAGAATGCGGTTCGTAATCCACCGAATAATTACGTGTCTCACTATTCAGTTGTTCACCATTATCTTTCCATGAACCACCACGTACGACCTTCCGTTTGAGTGCGTCGCCATCCTTTTCATCAGCGTCATATAATAATGCAGGATTAAGGTCATTTACAAATACGACTGCAGACGGGCTGTAGGCATCTAATGTCCATTCGGAAACATTCCCCGCCATATTATAAATACCAAAAGCATTAGGCATATATGACTTAACAGGCAATGTGAATGTTGCACCATCCCGTGAATAAGTACCATCTCCTTGTTTAAAGTTTACAGCTAACTTCTTTTTACCTTCAACACCATCAATAGTCATTCTTGAACCCGCAATTGTATCTTGTGGATCTAATTTTCCCGAAGCCGCATATTGCCATTGCGCTTCTGTAGGAAGGCTCAAACTTAACTGATAACCATTAAGATAAGAGTTTTTCAAGACTGTAGCCGCCATTTCATTGGCACGCCAATCGGTAAACGCCCGCGCTTGTCTCCATGTAACACCCACAACAGGGTAGTAATCAAAAGACGGATGCGTAAAGTAATTCGCATCTAAAGAAGCTAACTGTGCATTTGGAAAATCTTTCGTCCAAATATCTTCTACCGGCATGACCGCTACAGAATCAGTAACATACGATTTTTTCACATTACCTTTTGATTGCAAATACGAAAACCGATATTTAATTACTTCGGGGTTGAGCGCTCTTCGATTTCCTTTCATTTCCAACATAGGAGCCAATCGCTCTTGAATACTGGGGTCATTGCTTTTCCACAGCGGAGACACTTTCTTGACTTTCGCCCAATTAATTCTGCGTTGTCCAACTTGTTCACCTGCTATTTCTAAAAAGAATTGATCATCCTGTAAGTAATCTGTGACTGCAACCGAGTCAGCTACCCAGTTGACAAATTCACGATATTGTTTATTTGTTACTTCAGCTTCATCAATAAAAAATGCACTTACGCTCACATTTTTACCAACATTGCCACTATCAAGTGACCCTTTGAAAAGTATAGTTCCTGAGGGAACATAAATCATACCTGGAGGCGCAGGTAACTTACCTCCTCGAAAAGCATTTACTTTTGGGGCCTTATAGATTGCCGAATTTGATTTACAGGCAGAGAAACTAATTAAGATTGCTAAGGCTAAAAATCCAAATACTGGATTTGTAAATTGTCTGCATATTTTATTTTTCATTTCTTTTATTTGTCTTTAAAACATTAAGCTATCTATCTCCGGTTGAAAAGCGCATACTTTAGGCCGACAGAAACAAATCCATATTGATCATTATTTCTGTTTATTATCCCGTCTAGATTATCATTTGTTGTCAAAGTATGCTGGTAATTCACATTGATAGCCCATTGCGGCCCATATAAAGTTCGACCAAAGGGAATATCTACACCGACATTCAGAGGGATTACAAAATGAATTTCACCTAAATCTTCAGCGAGTTCTCCACCCAGATTTACAATAGCATCGCCATATTTAGGGTCTAAATTTCTCGCAATACGATTTTTCACCAATCCTGCGCCAGCGCCAACGTAGATATTCGAAAGAATGCGTGAAAATGTATTTGCTCCTAAAGTGTAATAGCTATAATTGTTGGAATGATCCAAAAATTGTCCCAAACGAACCTTTCCGTTTATATTTCCAGCAAAGTAACGGTTCTCAAAATCGCTATTGTATCCATTGCCACTCAATGTGCCTTTTTCACCATGCAGACCTACAGATATATAGGGTGTGATTAAATAATCCAGCTCTCCATAGAATGCAAACTTCGATTCGACATTCCCCAAATCTGTTAAGTTAAATGTAGCACCAGCCCCGGCTCCCACACTAACAGGTCGTGAAAACTGCGCGTACACAGCTACAATTCCAAATAAAAACAATCCAATAAATGTGCTTAATAGTTTTTTTCTCATAGTGATTGATTAGCAATAACAAAAGTCTATAGTCAAAACGTTTGGTATTAGATATTATTATAAAATTAAAAACCCAAGTCGATGTAATCGACTTGGGTTTAAACAACAATAAGGCCAAAATGCCCTAATTGTAGGATTATTTTATATTTAAGCGATCCTTCAGATCCTGCCACACTTTAGAAAATCCTGTTTTCTTTTTCCCTTTATCACCATAGCCGTAGCCATAACCATAGCCGTAGCCATAGCCTCTAGCGAAATCGACATCATTTACTACAGCTGCAAGATTTTTTAACTTACCATCTACATATAGCTCGCGAGGTACTTGTAGGAGTCTTTTATCGAGATAATTAACACGTGATACATATAATGTTAAATCAGCATTGTGTGCAATCAATAGTGTATCCGTTACTAAACTTACTGGAGCGGTATCAACCAAAATATAATCGTAATGTCCACGTGCATATTTAATCACATCGTCGAAATGCCCATTCATCAATAATTCAGCAGGATTTGGAGCAATATAGCCTGAATACACCACATCAAAATCGTAGTTACCTGGTTTCTTGATAATGATATTGTCCACGTCCATTTCCGGATTAATCAGGAATTGTGTGATCCCTACATTTGTATGTTGTAAATGAGACAGGCCTAAATAATCCAATACTTTTGGACTACGAATATCTGCCCCTATCAAGAGCACCTTCTTTCCAGACATGGATAAGATTTGGGCAAGATTTGTTGTAACAAAGGACTTACCCTCACCTGAAATAGTTGAAGTTACGAAGACTACTTTTGAAGCATCTTTTTGATCCGCTCCGAACATAAAGTTCATATTAGTTCTTAAGATTCTGAATGCTTCAGCCAGCGAAGAACGATCATTTAAATGTACAATTGTATCTTCTGCAGTCGGAATTTCCCCTAAGACAGGTACCTTAACAATATCTTCTATATCTTTTCGAGAGTGAATTTTATTGTCTAATAAAAATTTCAAATAGATAACAATAAATGGAATTAAAAAACCGAAAATGAGTGCCCCCAGTAAGGTTATCGCTTTACGTGGAGACACTGGACTACTACTACCATACGCCGTATCAATAATCTTTAAATTATCTGGTGTTGCAGCAGCTTTTACTTCGCTCTCTTCTCGTTTTTGCAACAACAACAAATATAAAGACTCTACTATCTGTTGTTGACGTGATATTTTTTTGAAGCCTTTTTCTTGGCTTGGAATTGAATTAATACGGTCTTTAATTTCATTAGATTTATTCTGAATACTACTTAGAGCCAACTGAGTCACCTTCTGATAATTTTTGAGAGATTGACGAATATTCTTATCGTTTTCTTCAATGTTCTCATTCAAAGCAATCACAGCTGGATTTTGATCAGACGCAGATTTCAATAGATCATCTCTTTCCAGAATCAACTTATTATAGGCAACAATAGCATTAGTTATGGACACGTCTTGCAAACCAATATTGGAAGGTAATAATTTTCCTACTTCCTGATTTTTCAAGAAGTCATTCATGTGGTCAACTAATTGTAACTGTGTCTTATACTCTAGTACTTTCTTATCATTTTCAGCCGCATTATTAAAAAACACCCCCGCTTCAGTAGCCATATCTACCATAGAATTAGCCGATTTAAAATCTGCCGCCTGTTCATCCGCTCCAGACAGGTCCTTCGAAATCAATACTAAACGCTTATTTATAAAGTCGGATGTTGCACGAGTCATGCGTAATTTATCATTCGTTAGATCGACATTATAGATATCAATTAGTGAATTTAAAACAAGTTCTGCCTTTTTACTTAATTCCGAAACCATTGCAAAATTTACAATATAAGATTGCATCTCCTTATTCGGAGTAATATTAATTGTAGCTAAATTTTTATCTACAGCCCAATCTCTAGGAATTATATTGATAATATACTCACTTTCAGCATCCAATGTATTTGCAACATTCCTTCTAAAAATAAATACCTGGTTTCCAATTCTTGTTTCGGTGTCAAAAGTAACATCAAAATTCTTGTTAGACACTAAATCTTTAACATGCAAGTGTTTACTATCTCTGATACTTATTTTTATAGATAGTAATGTAGAATCTTGATCTCCTTGAGGTTGAATGACAAAAGGCATCTCCCTTTCTAATATCTCAGAGGATCTTATTTTACCTTTTTTCTCATAAATTATATTTAAATGATTTTGATCAACCACTTTCCGCATCAGTCTTCTAGAATACAGCACTTCGATTTGATCTGTCACAAATGCAGTTCTTGACCCTCCGAACCCCATGCTGCTACTTAATTCGGTAATTCCTGCTAATTCTCCAGCTGAGGCACTGCGTTCATCTTTTAATAGAATCTTTGCAGTGGTATTATATGATTTCTTTGCATAGCGTAAATAAACTAAAGCTATACTAACACTGAGGAAAATTGCAATTAAAAACCATTTCCAATAAAAAGCATATTGTTCAAATAGCTGTCTTAAATTGATTTCTTCTTCCTGCTTTTCTTTTGAGTATATAGATTGTTGTTCCATGAATTTTTAACGAGTCAATACTGAAATTACTGTAATTAACAAACTTGCTATAGAAATAATCACATTAGTATTCGCTCCTAATTTGGAATTATTAATTTGGGATTTATTCGGTTCTACATAAATTACATCGTTCTGGGCTAAGTAATAATAAGGAGAATTAAGGGTGCTCTGCTTTGTTAGATCTAGACGATGTACATCTTTTTTCCCACCCACTTCACGTATCAACATCACATTATTACGAACACCTCTAATTGTCAAATCTCCAGCCATACTAAGAGCCTCCAATACCGTTACACGCTCAGAAGGTAAAGTAAAAGATCCAGGTCTAGCCACCTCACCTAGTACAGAAACCCTGAAATTATTAAAATTTATGTTTACACCAGGATCCTTAATATATTGATTTAGCTCGATTCTTATTTTTTCTATTGCTTGTATACGAGTCAATCCTGCAACATGTACTTTTCCTAGCATAGGCAAAATCAAATCCCCTTTCTCATCAACGGTATAAGTTGGCCGCAATGCCATATCAGTTTGTTGAGTAAGACTACCTACTGCCATTGTACTGACAGGATTGAAGGGAGCAGTAACTTTAGGATCAGCTGCTGTTACTACAACTGTCAAGATATCATTTGGCTGAATTTTTGGGACAAATCCCTCATACAAAGTGTTTATTTGTATTGAATCTTGTTGGAGATAAACCATATTCTTGCGTGAACCACAAGAACTAAATATCATTAGAACCAATCCAACAAGTACTAATGCAAACCCATACTTCGAAATTACCCGCATTTTCTATTTAAATTATAAAATTGATCTTTTTTATCAATCACAAAAATATATTTTTTTCCTCAGACTCCATAAAAAATGCCTACATATAATACTTTATTGCAAGCCGTTTTCGATAAGCAATATTTATGCCTAAAATCTCTAACACAATAATTCCCCCTATCTCAATGAGTTAAAAGCTGTTTGGATTATGCATAAAATCTAGTATTCAGGAAACTTTGGGTTCCACGATAAAAGATTTAAAGGAGGAAAAATTACTACTCTTTCAATACAATTCGGATGGAACATATCCATTATCGTCTAAAAATAAACGATAATGAGTATGTTCTACAAAAAGCACTCTTTTTCCCATAATCCAAGCCTATTCATGATTTTTGGAAAAGATAAAGACTAAATTGTCCCAAAACAATATTAAGACACATACCTTTTGATTATATATGCCTTTACACCTAAATATATGAGACTCAATCCCAGTAATACTGTAATTGAAAAAATCAACTGTGCTATAGGCTCCTTTTCTGAAAATAGGATTACGCAAAACCCTAGCCCTAATTGAATAGAACTATAAAGGAAAGAAACTAACAATTTATTAACTCTGGCTTCATTACCCAAAAACTGATACAAATGAGATCGATGCGCTTCGAAAATATTTTCTTTCCGATACAAACGACGTATAATTGTCCAAACAGCATCCACACCATAAACTGCAAGAAATAGGATATAGATAAGATTTCCTGTAGATAAAATTAACGCTCCTAATGCAAATAATAGAATATATGCTATTGCAACAGAACCAACATCCCCGGCAAAACACTTAGCCTTTATCCTGAAATTAAAAAAACCAAAAACAAGTACAGCCAACATTGTAAATATCAATAAGTCTTGCCTAATGAAAAGTAAACGTTGATTTACTATTATTAATAATGTTCCAACTGCCAAACTATAACAAGCCGTAATACCATTAATTCCATCCATGAAATTATAGGCATTGATCACCCCTACTACAAATACAAAGCATAATAATAAATAATACCAGGGCATAACAAAAAGATCAAGTTGATAAGCCATCAAAAGAACAGAAGTAAAATGGATCAATAACCTTATTTTATTTGATAGCGTAAAAATATCATCTAGAAACGAAATGATAGTCATCAAACTCAGTCCCAGAAAAAACCAGGGATACTGAAAATCTGAAGTAATAAAATAAATCAGAACCCCAAAATAAAAAATTATACCTCCTCCTCTTAGTGTTATCCCAGAGTGAGAAGACCTTTCATTCGGCTTGTCAATTATATTAAAATAATCCGCAACTTTAAAATAAAGCAGTTCCAAAATAAATAAAACAAGTAGAATGATTATATATATCATAAGTGGTAAAAATATATTTGTATTTATTTGATCAGATTTTTTTTTGAAAAGATTGAATGGTTATCATCAATCCCTCTTTTGTTGTTAATGGAAGATTCTTAAGACCGAGTGCGCGCTTAATCTTTTTATTAGATACTGCATAGGATTCCGTCAGTTTTTTCAAACGCTCGGAATTCAAAGGTAATGGCAAGATATCCCCTATTTTTACACTTGCCCGAATCAACCCTGCCGGAATATGCCACAATTGCGGTTTTCTACCCAGTGTTTCCGAAATTAGTTCTACTAATTCATTTGTAGATAATGTTTCGTCGTCAGAAAAATTATAAACACCCGATGGAAGTTCCGACTGTAAGAGCATCTGTTCAACTAGGAAACAAAGATTATAAACACTCAAAAAGGAACGCTGATTATGAAATTCAGCCAATGGCCATGGAATACCTTTCTCAACAACTTTATAAAGAAGATTCAAATTACCTTTATTCTCCGGCCCATGTATCATACATGGGCGAATAATAAACAGTCGTTTGCCAACCGGTAAGGTCCGGCTCAACAGACCCTGTTCGGCCTTTAATTTTGATTTGCCATAAGCTGTAAGCGGATTAGGGTCGACAATTTCATTCAAAATACCATCCACCGTATCTGCTACTGCTTTTACAGAAGAGAAATAAAAAAAATCCCGAATATCTGATTTCAGAAACTGATCAAACAGCGAGATCGTTAGATCACAGTTAATTTTAAAGTATTCATCATCAGCTGTAGTATTAGCTGTATCGTGCGCTTTTCCTGCGAGATGTATTAAGGCTTTAGCCTGTACGGGGAAGCTCTTTTTCCAAGCTGAGTCTCGTAAGGATAAACCCTTCGTCGACATGTTTCTATTATTCAGATAGTTAACTAAATTTTGACCAACAAAACCAGTTGCTCCAGTAATTATTATTGACATTATGGCAGTATTTTATCAATTAATCCAACATAATCTGCTGTAACCACTTCTTTAGAATATTTTCTTTTTATTCCCTCATAACCGGCCTTGCCTAATATGCGCAAACTTTCTTTTGAACTATTCTTTAAGAAAAATACAATCTCATTCACTTTCTCAGCAAAATCTCTCGTTGTAATCAACTTTGCACAATGCTGTTCTCGTAAAAAGTTGACTATTGGTGTACTTTCTCCCGAACAAACGATTAGCGGTTTTGCACAGGCCATAATTGTATAAACCTTAGATGGAAAGCCATGCCCCTCCATTTCCTTTGACATAAAAATGAACTGTAAATCTGCGAACGCCAATAGATGCGGCATGCTTTCTCTAGGCTGATAAGGAAGAATATGAACTTTGCAAAGGCCATTAATTCTCGCCTGTTCAATAACATGCTCTTTCATAACCCCCTCGCCAATAATATAAAACTCTATAGGTTCATCCTTTAAAAAAATCGCCGCGCTCAGTAAGGGTTCCCAATCTTGCGCATGACCAATATTACCTGCATACATTACTTTAATTGTGTCATTATTAGCAAAAAGATTTTTATCCAAAATAATCTCATCTTTAGCCAAAGGTCTATACAGTGCTGTATCAACAAAATTTGGAATTATATGTAATTTTTGAGGCTCGTTGACACGTCCAACAATGGTATTATAAAAAACTTGATCAATAGTCGTAACAGCATCAGATCTATTATAAACCAATTTCTCCAACCATTTAAGGATCGCAATAATTGGTTTTGATTTTAATCCACCCTGTTCAATCAGAAAATCAGGATATATTTCCTGAACATTATAAACAACCTTTGCTCCCTTAGCTTTGCCTATCAATAAATTGATAAAGCCTATGGTCAATGGTGGAGATGGCGATAAAATTGCCGATACTTTTTTTTCAGTCAAACCTAAAATTAATGATAAGATGTGCCAATAGACAAATCCTATAATACGTAATGCCGTCGACCCAAATTTTTTTTGTGGAATATGCAATACTTTAATGCCATTAAAAGAACTAGTATAATATAATCCACCTAATTTTTTCGTCATTGGTTGCTTCGCTAATTCATCAGGTAGCACATTATAATGCGGGGTAGTTGTTAACACAACCACCTCATATCCCTTTTGCTGAAAAGTTAAGGCAATATCATTGTAAAGATAAGCCGTAGATACACCATCAGGACTAAAAGCAATACTATGAATTAGTATTTTTGGAGAATAGCTCATTTTTTATTTAAATCTCTTCTGACCATACCACTCTTCTTATATAATCCGTATAAGATAAAATAATGCGAACCATTTTCTCTGAAACATTTGGCATTGAATAATCGGCTACCGGACGGAAGTTTCTTTTTTCACCTACGTCTTGTTTTAGAACTTGCGTAAGTCCCTGCAATACGCGTTCTGGGGATAAGCCCACCATCATTACAGATGCCTCCTCCATTGCTTCTGGTCTTTCATGTGCTTGACGGATATTCAAAGCTCGAAAGTTTAAAATAGAGGATTCTTCGGAGATAGTACCAGAATCAGATAATACGGCATAAGAGCGCATCTGGAGCGCATTATAATCATGAAATCCTAATGGCTTCAAAAACTGTATCTCAGAACGCATTTCTATCTTCATCTTATCAATCATATTTCGAGTACGCGGATGTGTTGATACAATAACAGGATAACCGTATTGTTCAGCGATAGCATTCAGGGATTCCATCAGACCCCTAAAATTTCTCTCGTTGTTGATATTTTCTTCACGATGTGAAGACACCACAAAAAATTTACGTTCTTCCAAACCTAATTTAGACAACACACCTGATGCTTCAATCTCCTGTAAATAATGATTTAACACTTCATACATTGGAGACCCTGTTTTTATTATCCGGTCTGCAGGTAAGCCCTCTCTTAGAAGATACTCCCTAGCTATATCAGAGTAAGTCAGGTTGACATCTGCTGTATGATCTACAATTTTACGATTAGTCTCTTCAGGCACACGCTGATCAAAGCAACGATTGCCGGCCTCCATATGGAAGATAGGGATATGACGTTTTTTTGCAGGAATAGCACATAGACAGGAGTTTGTATCCCCCAATACTAAGAATGCATCTGGCTGTAAGTCCTCCAATAACGGATCTATTTTAATTAAAATATTTCCAACGGTTTCCGTTGCTGTTCTTCCAGCGGCCTCTAAAAAATAATCCGGCTTACGTAGTCCCAAATCTTCAAAAAAGATCTGATTTAATTCATAATCATAATTTTGTCCGGTATGTACAATAATATGATCTATGGCATCAGAAACATCTAATGCTGATAATACTCTTGATAATCTAATAATCTCAGGTCGTGTCCCCACGACTGTCATTACTTTTAATTTTTTCATTTTTATAAATTTACCTTTTAAAGTTGATGAAGCTCTCAGATTTAATTACTTCTTAATTTGAATGATAAATCAGATTGTTTCATACCTTATTTATTTCCCGAAGGACATTACACTTCTAAAAAATAGGTATCAGGATCAGCTGGATCATAAGGTTCATTAATCCAAAACATTGTAATCAATTCTTCTTCACCAACGTTAGTAATATTATGCGTATACCAAATTGGCATATCTACATAAGACGGCTCATTTCCATCTAGATAGAAGTCCATCACCTCATCGGCATCCATTTTACGCAGTTTAATAACAGCCTTTCCTTTAACTACAGCAAAACGTTCTATTTTACGCGTATGAAAATGCTCCCCTCTGGTAACTCCAGGCATGGTTGTAGAGTAAGACGACTGACCACCTATTTCTGTCCTAATTATTTCGACAAAGGTTCCCCTTGAATCTCTATGTAATCGAAATTTTCGTGGATAGATCGCTTTATAATCCATAAACGATCGATACGTATTAAACAAGTTAAGTTCAAATCGATCGTTCAATACTGGAACTTCGCCTTTCTCCATGTAAATATCCCTATAGCTTTCTAAAAGAGCTAATACCTCGGAGACCCTCTTAATTGAGGTTGGTTGCACCAAATAAAGCGGTTGATGCTCGCCCCGACGAATCTGTTGAATAATATCGTCTACAAGTTCTTGCACATAGATCAGTTTGACTTCTCCATCGTTAGCAATTGTAGGTTGTTCATCATGGGTTAACTGATAACAAAATGTTGAAATAAAAGAATTGTAAAATGGTTTTCCAAAAGCTCCAAATACATTAGGAATGAGTAGCCCTGTTAACTTACCACCATTTTCCTTTGACCAATTATTCAACGCCTCTCTACCTTCACGTTTAGAACGTCCATATAGATTATCCCGTTCTTCTTGTGTAGAAGAAGAAATCAATACATGTGCTTTTGAACCCGTCCGTTTTAATGAGGCGACCAATTTATTCACTAAGGCAACATTTGTCTCGTATATTACTTGTTCACTATCGTGACGATTCATAGCCGCTAAGTGTACAATAACATCACAAGATCCAACAAAATGATCAAGGAGACCTTCATTCTCAAAATACTCTTTCTGAAAATCTATTCGCACAAACTCTTCAGGATAGAGTCCGATAGTATTGTATAGAGTGCTTCCTACGAATCCATTTTGCCCAGTTATCCCTATTTTCATATGTAGTACTATTGTCTATTTATAAAATAATCTAATGGATAGGTATAATCGTCATTTGGCGCATTATCAATACCATGATCCGAAAAAACAAGTAATTCAGATCCTAGCTCTAAGGCCTGAAAGGCTGTACCATAACCTGTAGAAAGGTGCATGACTCGATTCTCGTTTGTATCCAATATAATTTTTTCAACTAGTAGATCTGTAGAAGCCTGGCTCCAATCGTCAATCTCAACAACATCCACTGCAAATTTTCCAGACAAAACATAAAACCAACGCTGCTCCACCCGATGCGCACGCCAGCCCCTAACAAGATCTAGATCCATGTTTTTGATAATATAGAAACGCTTCACCTGAGACATATCAAAGTCATTGACAAACCGGATTTGTCCCCGATGATCTTTAGCGACCCCGCCACAAATAAAATCTATCATAATTAAAATTAATATGGATATTGCTGTACATCTTCTCCAAAGACTTCCTTCCGAATCAAAGGTAATTTAGAAACCAACTTCTTCAAACCTTCAACTCCTTGTTGTTCTGTATTATGCGAATGATAATCTTCTATTTTGGATACATCTTGCTCTCCCTCAGAAAAATATTTAGCATAATTTAAATCACGGTTATCCGCAGGCACACGATAAAAATCGCCCATATCCTCCGCTTTCAGCATTTCCTCTCGTGTACAAAGCGTTTCATAAAGCTTTTCTCCATGACGTGTGCCTATCACTTTAATTGGCACTTCTTTACCCGTTAACCCAATCAAAGCCTTCGCCAAATCGCCAATAGATCCAGCAGGAGCTTTGTTCACAAATAAATCTCCTGGATTAGCATGCTCAAAAGCAAATAACACCAGATCAACAGCATCTTCCAAAGACATAAAGAAACGAGACATATTAGGATCTGTTATAGTAATCGGCTCACCCTTTTGAATCTGGTTTAAAAACAAAGGAATAACAGAGCCCCTTGAAGCCATTACATTTCCGTAACGTGTTAAACAAACAACTGTGTCCGTTAGATTACGAGCCTCTGCTACCGCTACCTTCTCCATCATGGCTTTGGATATACCCATTGCATTGATTGGATAAGCAGCTTTATCTGTACTTAAGCAGATTACTTTTTTCACACCATTTGAAGCAGCAGCACGAATGACATTTTGTGTACCCTCTACATTTGTTTTAACTGCTTGCATCGGAAAAAACTCACAAGATGGTACTTGCTTCAATGCCGCCGCATGGAAGATATAATCCACTCCTCGAGTAGCTGGCTCAACTGACGCATAATCTCTAACATCTCCAATATAATATTTTATTTTTTCATTCTTATATAAATTTCGCATGTCATCCTGTTTCTTCTCATCACGTGAAAAGATTCGGATCTCCCTAAAATGGTCTGTTTGCAGAAAACGATTTAGAACGGCTGTACCAAATGAGCCAGTGCCACCAGTTATTAATAAGATTTTATCCTTTATTTCCATATTTTTTTTATTTTAATATATTAATTAATTTATCTACCTCATTTCTTATTTTTTGCTGACTCTTCTTGGTATTGTTACGAGATAGAGATAATTTATCTAGAATATCATTTGTTTTATTAGGATCAAATAATAGACTAGCACTACATACTTCATGCATATATGGTAGGTCGGCACCAATAATATTGCAACCATTTTCTATAGCCTCAACGATTCCGAGTCCAAAGCTTTCTGTAAACGAAGGGAAAACTAGAAATCGATGCTTTTGATATTGTTCATATAATTCTTCTCTATCAACAAATCCCAAATTATTAATGGGATAGCCAAGGGCCTTCTTAGAATTAATTAACTCAAAAACCTCTAAATATTGCTTATCAACAGTCAAAGTCAGGATCCCTTCTTTATATGCATCATAAAACAAGCAAAAAGCCTCAATTAATCTAATATGGTTTTTATGAGGAGTAGCATTACTTACATACAAAAAGCTACTTACGCTCCGTTCGAACGTTTCTGTACGTGTAAACTCTGGATAAAAAGGTAGACTACTAACAGTTTGAGTTTTCAAATTAAACTTTTCTTCTAAAGACTTCTTAATATAATCACTTTGAACTAACCAATAATCTGAATTCTTTTTAAATAGATTCAGAACAAAAACTTTTAACTTAAATTTTATCTGATCAGAGACTTTGAAACTCTTAGGCACCTTCAAAAACATCGGCTGATGAAAATAAGTATAAACCTCTGCATTCAATCGCTTATTAGGAGGTATATTTCCAAAACATAACACTTTTGAAAACGCAGTATTTTTATTTTTATAGAACAAACATCGCTCCACAAAACCATCAATAAATATTATTTTCCCAGAAGGAATATTGACTTCGCAATATTCATTATATATTCTTTTATCCAACAAAAAGATAATATCTTTAATTTCTGCTTTTAAAAGAGAAGAAAACAGATAATCAAAGAGTATTCTTCCTCCTCCATCATTTATAAAAACCGCATCTACTAAAATCATAATTCACTGATACTTTTTTCAATTATTACTTTTAAAATATCTCATACTACATGCTAAGAGCAAAATATCTTTATCAATCTGTTTATTTACATCAATATTTAAAATTTAAATAACTTTCATCATATAAAATCAAAAAAATTAAATAAATTATTACAACATCATTAAAATTAAAGAAAAATATCTGGTCACTATATCCTCTAATTAACAAAACTATTAATAGACATTTATAAAACCACATTCCTCTTTTTAATAAAATTTTAATTAGTAAAACCACAAGCAACAATACGCCAAATAACCCCAAAAAATAATGTAGACTCAAATAAGAGTTATGTAAATTAAATTTAAACAGCTCAAAAGCATAATAGTCTAAGGAAAATCCTAAAAATGCATTTTCTGAACTTCCGAGAGCCAATTCCATATACTTACCGATAATCAGGTCTCTTTCAAAAGATTCCAATCCTTTGTTCGAGAATCTTTGTAAAGAGCTCTCAAGAAATGCAGACAGATAACCATATCCTAGTACAAAAACAACTCCGATGACTATTATTGCTGCTAGAATATATTTAATTTTATTTCCGCCTTTTGCATGTAACACACGAAAAAAGAAAACTGTTAATAAAAGCAAAGAAGAAGATATAATACCAGAACGTCCAATCATCATTAAAGAAATCCCTAAGGATAAAATAGCAGGCCAAAGCCTTATTCTCTTATTATATCTAAAATCTTCTATATAATAAAAAATTGCAAAAATCAGTAAATAGAGGCTCACCATATTTCGGCTTCTATTCATTAAAATTTCATTGGCATCTACACCTCTTATCAATTGAACTAAAACAAAACTTACATATAAAATTATTAGTGTTTTATGGATTTTAATATTTATATGCCTTTTAAAATAAAACAATACTACTGTAGATAAAGAAAAAAAGTGTATAATTAAAGTTCCATTTACAAAGTACTGCCTATATAAAAAAAGAAAACAAGATATCATTGCCAGAGCCCCAAAGAATAGGAAAATTTTAATATTTTCGGCAATAAATTTTTTTTCAAATAGAGCTAATGCAAATAAATAAATTAAAGTCAACTCTTTTGGAAAATAGGTTTCATTTATCAAATATAAAATGAATAATACTTGATAAAAAAACACGTAAGCTTGATATCTATTTCCAAATAATTTAAGCATGACTGAAGTTATTTGAAATTAATTGCTCTTTATCAAAATAGTTTAAAGCGCTGGAATTTTCATGATAGACATATAGCACATTATTTTTTATCAAATTGAGAATTAATAGCTCAACAATAACGTCGGAGTCAACTATAAAATCAAAACATTCTTTAACATTTTGGATCCTAATATGTGGATGCGGTTTCAAAATTCTTATCCCATTTTTAACATCTCCTAACATAGCTTGTGCTATGCGAACCTCATACTGCCAAGAAGTTAGATATAAATACACATTTCTATCTTTACAAATATTTAAAATTTCCTCAATTTTTGATTCCTGGTACCTGAAATGATGTTTTATATGTTCTAAATGCTGTAAAAAAGGTTCGTCAAAATTTAACCGTCTCTTTTTAAAATCCGGAACCAAATTTTGGTGTTTATCGTGGTCGTATACGTAAATTCCCGATACCATTCTTCCACCTCCGAAATACCCTTTAATTTGAAAAAAGAACTTAAGTATAAATTTAAAAAAAAGTGATATTTTCCGGCTACTTAACAAATCGCTTCTATATGATCCTATTCCTTCCTCATAAACAAACATACTTTTAGCTTTTATTTTTGAAAGCCACCATTGCTTTTTAACACCAAAATCCGAATCTATATAGAGATTGTCGTCCTTGCACAATGATTCTCGGAGAAACCTATATGCCTCTTGACTGTGTTTGAAAGAATAACATTCATCCCAATATCCGCTTTTCTTTACTTGGCTAAAAAAAAACGATGCATCTACAAAAAGCTCTACTAGAACCAATATTTTTCGTCCTTCAACAGAAATATTGGTACTATTTACGTACTGCAACGGTTTACTTACGACAAAATAATTTTTTGTTTTGAGCTCACTCATCATTTGTTCATTTGTTTTACATTCTTAAGAATCCTCCTATTGTATTTTTGAACGAAATCAACCTTATTCGTGGCTTTTCCTCGTTCTATATCATATTTTGAGAACCATGTATCTCGTCCCCAGTAAATAATACCCGAAAACCTACTATCCGTTGTCAACTGATTAATATAATTAAAAAAAATAGTTTCATTAATTAGATCATAATTTAGCGCTTTATCAGTAGTACTATATCTATCCCAGATAATAGGATAGATTGGTTTATTTATATTTACATCACTCAGAAACTTGAATAAATTGGATAATTTTCTATTGGGAGTTTCATTTTTACTCTGTAAATAAAAGCCCGGCATAACAATATCACTTTCATTTAATATCATTTTCAAATATTTTTGCGATACTTCTGTATAATGATATTGGAGAGGATTCGGAATTGAATAGAACCCCCATTTTATATTTGGCCTCATTTTCTTTGCTATTTTTACCGCTTTTACAAATTCATTTGCAGCACTAATTTTACTTTCTTCAGTAGCTTTATCAGCGAACAAGTCATGATATAATTGCCCTTCCCAATCGAGCATTCCAACTCCAGAGCTTTGAGGATTAGGGAATAATCTATTTATCTCTTTCCGAAAGACATCCTCTACTAGAACTTTGGATTTATTTGGATAGATAAAATCTCCATAAACAATTTTACATTCAAGGACATTACTTAATCTCTTAATTTGTTTAATGGTACTTGATTCAATATCATCCATAGCAAAATAAACTTTCTTTTTTGTCTGTGCAGATAAGAAAGAATAGTACATTAACAGAATCGAAACCAAAATTATTTTTTTAAATTTCTCCATAAAACACATTTTTTTAAAAATCAAATACTCTTGGATTTTTAATTATTTGCTTAATCATTCTAACAAGATCCAATATTTTATTCCTATTTAATACTATAAACAAAAGGGAGGGAATGATAAAGTAATAAAAATTAACTTTTAACACAACAAAAATTATCGAAAGAAACATTGGCAGTATAACATCAATTGGAAATAAATCATTTATCAACTCTATAAATCTAACGTTGGATCCAAGTATTCGACTACCACAAATTCCTAGAATCAAAATATAAAATAAATATGTAATTAAAGTAGATATTGCTATATAAGAGAATTCCACTTTAATAAAGTTCGTCAAAATATAACAAAAAATCAGATTCAGAGAAAAAGCTCCAAAAGCTATAAGCCCCAATCTTTTCTCTTGACCTTTAGCGACCATAAGACCCTGATAACCAAAAGAATTTGTATATAAAACAGAGGTCATCGCCAATATTACGAAAGAGTAGAAAGAACTTCTATAATCGCTCATAACATTCAAGAAATAAGGCATAACAATTAAACCAATATAAACGAGTAGATGACTAGAAGTAATATAAATATTTCTTACTTTATTCATCAACTCGTAGGCCTCATCGCCATTTAAGGCTGCCAAACGATTTATTAGTTTTGGCCATATTAGGAAAGAAAATGATTCGAGTAATAATACAAAGATACTCGATAACGTAAAAGAGAATGTAAATATTCCGAATTCCTGAGGAGTAAAGTACTTACTGACAAAGGTTCTTGTTGTAATCATTATTAAATAAAACGAGGCATTATAAAGGAACAAAAACAATCCCTTTTTCTGTATAAAAATTAATACTTCTCTATCAAAATGAGGTATTAATTTAACTGGTGACCTCATAAAAAAGACAACGAGTGCAATGATCGTCGAGACACTATAACCCCATATCAAATTATTTAACAAAGTCTCTCCTTTACTAATAGTAAGAAAAAACAAAGTAAGTAAAGGAAATAAACTTTGAGAAAGTGCTATTTCGAAAAGTCTACCATAAACTCGAAAAACATTAATAAAAAGCACATTAAAATTGGAACAAATCACTAGAAATATCACCGGCAAGACAAAACTTGAGAATGAATACTTTTCCCCTATCTTCCATTCTAAAACCTCATTCAAGAAGAAAAATAAACCTACCAGAAGCGATAACATAATTATCAACACTATCCCTCCACCAATAATATTTGATGAATATTTATCCTTTTGTTTATTAATAGATATTATTGTATTAACAGACTGTGAGACTCCGAAGTTGATTTGTGCAAAATATTGTATAATCAAATTAACGAATCCCCAATAAGCAAGATATATTGGCCCCAAATAGGCCGCAATTAACAAAGAATTAATAAACTGTATTAAATAAGTTCCATATCTTGTTATGATATAAATCAATGCTGGATTATTCCTAATTTTCAATAGCATTATAAACTGAATCTATCTCCCTTACCATAATCTTTCGCCGCCTTTGTACCTATGATTTCCTTATAATATTTAGGATGTAAACCAAATCCTGGCCTAATTGATTTAACATTATTTTCCGTCAATAATTCACCGGATTTTATATTATCAACTACATATAAAGATCTAGAAAAGTCTCTGCCCTTAGCTTGTTTCTCTGTAAGGTTATAGTCCACAACACCCATTGCTTTTTCCGCCTCTCTTACAGCTTTTACCATCTCTGTAAATTCAATTTCATTCATTGAAAAAGACGCGTCTGGTCCTCCAATGGAGCGATCCAAAATGAAATGTTTTTCAATAACCTTCGCCCCAAAACAAGTGGCAACGATTGGAACAGTTGCTCCCATTGTGTGATCAGACAAACCAGCAATGACAGTAAATCTTTCAGCAAAATCCTTAATCATCACCATATTAGCTTCCTCTATTGGAGCTGGATATGAAGAGGTACATTTCAAAAGTATAATCTGATCGTTACCTTGCCTCCGACATGCATCTAAAGCCAGCTCAATATCTTCCTGCATAGCAATACCCGTAGAAATAATAACTGGCTTTCCCTTTGAAGCAACAAGCTCTATTAATGGGATATCCGTAATCTCAAAAGATGCAATCTTATAAGCGGGAACATCTAATGATTCCAAAAATTCAACACTAATAGGATCAAAAGGAGAAGAAAAACAAAGCAAACCTTCTTCTTTTGCTACTTTCATTATCTCCGCATGCCATTCCCAAGGTGTATAAGCTTCTTTATAAAGTTCATACAGATTCTTCCCTTCCCAAATAGTACCTTTAATCAAAAAATCATCTTTTCGACTGTCAATAGTAATAGTATCTGCTGTATATGTTTGTAATTTAATACAATCTGCCCCAGACCGTTTTGCTGCTCTTACAGTTTCAAGTGCCGTTTCCAAGCTCCCATTGTGATTTGCAGAGAGTTCTGCAATAATAAAAACGGGACTGTTCTTATCTATGATATAATTGCCTATTCTCATTTTATCTTTTTTATAAATTTAAATGTATTATCTTTTTCTACAGATTCTTTGTAATCTAGTTTTCTAAAAATTGAAATTGATGGTAAGTTTTCAAAAACCACATAACCTATTAACAAAAAATCACTTGTTATTTTTTGTTGCTCCAATATTATTCTTTCAAGTAGCTGGATAATCTTTGTACCTAATCCCATACCATGATATTTAGGATCAATTAAATAACTGATGGTACCAGCTGTGAAATCCAAATTATAGTCAATTCTTATAGATCCCAGATTCTTAACTCCTTCTCTTAAGATCCAATAGTCACAATGTGTATTTGATAATTTTTCTAATAACCAATTTTTATGCCCATCAAAACTGATATCAGACTTGTTGAAAGAATACCTCCTGACCTGAGCGTCCTTAGCCCATTCGAATGTTGTCTGCAAATCATCTTCATCAATTAGTTCAAGTCTTAAACTAGTATTCCATTTCGAATGTATTAGAACATCTTTCATCTTGCCATTAAAATAACAATGATTTTTTAAAATGGCCTCCCGAACAAATCCATTATCTTCCAATACGTCATACAAATGAGATCTGACATCAAAAGCATAGGTGAAAAGTTTATGCAAACCAAGATCGTAGAAGCCTACAGATTCTATCAAATTTAAATAAGTAGACCAGTGAAAATAAAAAAAATCTTTTTCCAAAGACGTTTGCATAATAAATGATATTTCTGCATGTTTATCTACCCAATTAATATGAACTAACCCTCCATAGCCTATACATATATCATTTTTAAGATAAGAAAACAATAACTGATTTGGTCTATCCTGCATAAAAAGCTGCTTAACAACTTTTTCAAAATAGTTTTCTTGATTCTCAATTGTCAAAAGTTCGTTTTGTCTTAAATGAAAGATCTGCTCATTTCGCCATTCCATAATATTAATCCGATCTTCATAACGAATCGGAACTATAGAATACTCTCCCTTTTTATAAATTTGTTTATTTAAGACTTTGTAAGAGCTCATATTTCAATTCAGCAAGTTTCCAATCTGTTTCATTATCTATATCCTGTCCTTCCATCTCATCGATTATAAAAGCACCGGTATGGTCAGTCATTATTGAATGACCCGTTTTCACTAATTTATTATCAAGCCAATAGTATTGCCCAGCATCATGGTAAGATTTTTCCAAATCTTGACTTCGAGAGTTTACATAATCTGGAAAGAAAAAACGAGACTTATTATCATTTATTTTAATAGAGCGTTGAATTGGAAAACCAAATTGCATCACAGGGAAAAGAGAATCAAATTTTTGTTCAAAAAACATTGAGAATGACTCTTTTAAGCGATCAGCCGTAACAAAAGGAGCTGCCGGATACAAACAACAGACTGCATCAAACTTCTTCTCTCTATCATTATACATATTAACAACTTCCTTTATTACATCCAAAGTTGTCGCGAAATCTCCTGAATTATGTAAGCTTCTAAAAAAGGGGACCTGCGCTCCATATGACTGTGCAACAGCAGCAATCTCTTCATCATCAGTTGACACCATAACTTCAGAAAAAAGCCCACTGCCTTTAGCCGCTTCTATGGAATAGGCAATAATAGGTTTCCCAAGAAAATCTTTGATATTTTTTCTCGGGATACGCTTACTCCCCCCCCTAGCCGGAATAATACATAAATTACTGATTTTCATAATAGTCATCGATCAGAGAAATTACAAAATCTTGTTCGTCATCTGTCAATGTGGGGAACATTGGTAAACTCAAGCAACGCTTGTAATAGTCCTCAGCATAAGGCAAGTCCCCTTCCTTCCATCCAAAACTCCTATAATACGGCATTAAATGAGTTGGAATATAATGTACCTGCGCTAAAACATTATGTTTCTTCAAAAAATTATAAAGCCCCAATCTATCACCTACTTCAATAACATATAGATGATAAGCATGCCCTTCGTGATATTTTGAATGTCCTTTAATATATCTTTTTTCGCTGAAAGCGCCATTATATTTTGCCGCTATCTCCCTTCTTCTAATTAGTCTTTGGTCAGCCTGTTTTAACTGACTATTTCCTAACGCGGCCTGAATATCTGTTATTCTATAATTATAACCGAGAAATTGCATTTCCATATACCAGCCAGGAAAACTCTCAGCGTTTGAAGTTGCATTAGCAAAAGTTAAATCATTAGTATATGAATCATCTCCTTTTGTAATACCATGCGATCTCAAACGATTTAATTGTTTAAAGTACTCCTCATTGTTAGTTGACACTAATCCCCCTTCGCCACATGCAATATGTTTTACTGGATGAAACGAAAAAACGGTCATATCTGCATAAACTCCATTCCCTGCAAATTGCTTAACTCCATTCGAGTCTATAAAATAAGCTCCTGGCGCATGACACGCATCCTCAATAATCCAAAGATCAAATTCATCAGCTAACTCCTTAAATTCCTCTAAGTTCACCATTCTCCCCGCAAAATCCACAGGTATAATCCCTTTTACACTTCCTTTAGGTTCCCTTTCTAAAATCTTCCGTACTGATTTTAAATCTAACAGATAAGTTTCAGGATCTATATCCCCAAAAATAATCTCTCCACCACAATAACGAACACAGTTTGCAGAAGCCGCAAAAGTGATAGGAGTTGTTATCACCTTATCTCCTGGGGAGATTCCTAGCGTCAAAACAGCCAAATGAAGTGCTGCTGTTCCATTCGAAACTGCTATAGAATACTTCGCCCCCACATATTCAGAAAAATTTTGCTCGAATTCATTAATTTTAGGGCCTTGAGTTAAATGTGTAGACTTAAGAGTCTCTATAACAGCTTGTATATCCTCATCTGTTATGTGCTGCTTACCGTAAGGTATAATATTATTCTGTTCCATATTTATATTTAAATTTCAAAATTGGCCTAACCAATCACACATCAACCTCTCAAAATCCCCAAGCTAAAACACCTAACAATCCTCGCACTAAAACATCCATTAGCCACTGAATATTATTTATATACTAACAACGAATATAACATTGTCATTTTGACAAAACTAGTATCCTTAAAATAAACGGTTTTAAATATTTTTTCAGTTTTTCTCATGGAAATCAAATTACATGGAACCAATATTTTTATTATAAAGAACTATTTTCCCAGAAGCTTCAAGTGGTATTTTTGTATATATTGTCACTGTCTTACCAAGTATTGTGCCAGCTTTTACAGCAGCGAGATTTAAGTACTCGATATTCAGCAAATCACCATATACCAAAACTTCAATATGCCCCGAATCTAATCCTTGCGCATAATCTCCTATTAATGCTACCTCTTCTACATCTCCTGCACGTTCCAACACCTGATCAACAAATACTTCTATTCCCAAGAAATTGTGAATTAGCCCTTGTAATGATTTAAAAAGTGAATGCTCGATATTAGCTCTGTAATAAATTTTATGTTCATTATCTTCTCGGATTAGATATCCGGATTCGGTTAATTGATTAAGCTCTTTGCGAATAGAATTGGTAGACTCTTTAAATTCTTCCGCTAAACCACGTAAATACCCTCGATTACTTGCTGATACAAAAAATTTGATCAACAATTTCAGTCTAGTCTTAGAAGTAATCAACGAATCCAACATCAGTTCTGCCCTTAGTGAGTAACAAAAGTACTCAACTCAAACAAACTATGCAAATAAATAAATTGTTAAATTACAGCAATAAATCGCTTAATTATTCCTACATCACTTTAAACAGTTTAATTTTCGAGATTTAAGCATTATTATTCACGTGGAACATCCAGCAGATATGAACACAAAATTGGGCTCCTTGTAACAAGGCGCCCTTAAAAAAATAGAAAACAAGAGTTACTTCATTTAGGCTTAAGCTTTTTGATAAAGATCAGAAATAGGTATCGTTGCTGTAAATGACTCTGGTCTATGTTGTTCAAAATTTAACACACCCGAGATAGTCACACGCCCACCGGTTAAGTTTTCAATCTTTGCTGTCCGTCTATTGACCTTAAAACGAACAGAAACATCAGATTTTGTAGTAGCATTCCGTTCAAAGGGAATAACTAGAATCTGCTCCAAATTAACATCCAGAGCTGAATGTAATGGTTTTACTTTTCGAATAACAATATTCTTGAGCCGGTCATCGTTACGTTCGGCCTTAAAGATAAACACCCCGCTTCTGGCATTTCTATCGCCACTGTATTGCCCTGGGCGCTCCTGAAACATATAACTCACAGTCATTCCGACACTTCTATTAAATCGTTGCTCCTGTTTTCTTTTTCTCCAAAAAAGATAACCTCCTAAAAATAAAAAAATAAGTATGGCTATGGTCATCATATCAAATATCTTGGTTAAAATTACATGACTAAAGTGTTATACATCCGCGCTAATAAACACTAACCAAATATCTGATATTACTATTAATTCAACATTAAATCGACTAGGGACAAATAGGGGACATTTGAGAATATACTCGCCAACAGCCAACTATGAAGATTAACTTTTTGTTAACAAAGTACCTTAGGGGTATAGGTTTTAATAAAAAGGACAACACCCAAACAACAGGGCTGACTATAATATAATCAGCCCTGTTTGTTAATCTAGTCAATCAATTTGGATTGATGACGTTCCAGTGTATTGTATATTTTTTTGACGTCCTGCGACTTTTCTTTCTGCAGAACCAAAATGGCATCTTTAGTATGAACAAGTATACTATCTTTTAACCCAACAAAAGCGGTATAGACATCTGTACCGATCACCATATTACCATTTTCATCCACCGGATGCCCTGTCTGTTTTAGATAATCATACATGGACTCAAAAGAACCAAGATCCGACCACTGAAAACTAGTCGCAACTACGCGAATTTTTTTGGACCGCTCCATTACAGCATAATCAATGGAAATGGATGGAATCTCTTTGGACAAAGTGAAATCAAGCTCCCCATCCTGGCGATGCTGCCAAGCATTAAATGCAGTCGCATAGACCTTGGGCTCAAAATTCTGTAATTCGCTCAGAAAAGTGTCTGCACGGAAACAGAACATGCCTGAGTTCCATAGGAAATTGCCCCGCTCAATAAAATCCTCTGCGGTATCCTGATTGGGCTTTTCCCTAAAAGATAACACCTTATCATCTTTGTATTCAATATAACCATAGCCCGTCTCAGGTCGGGTCGGCTGTATACCAAAGGTGACAATATAACCTTTGTTCGCTTTTTCTATCCCAGCTTTAATGGCTTTTCCATAAGCTTCATCCCCCACAATAACATGGTCTGATGGTGTGACAATAAGAATATCGTCCGGCTGCGCCGCAAAAGCTGCAAAAGCAATTGCTGCAGCGGTATTGCGTGGTGTAGCTTCAACAATATCGATATAGTCCACTTTATTGTTTTCCATCACCTCCCGGCTTAGACCATGATTGTCACGATTACCCACTACAATAACCTGACTACAAAGCGCCTGATTCCGCTTAATGGTCATCTCAAACAGAGAACCTTCCTTAAATAACGAAAGATACTGTTTGGGATAGCTCTTACGCGAAAGTGGCCACAGCCGACTTCCTACTCCTCCCGTTAATACCACATGGATAATTGTACTCATAATATTATTTTTTCTCCGCTTCTTTATCGGCTACGACTTTGCGCAAACCCGTACTCGAAAAACGATGTGTACGTTTATTGTAATAGATCTCGATATTTTCTTCAACACAATACATACGGCCAGAAAAATCTTTATCGCGGTACTCTTCGCCAATAATACGCATATTAATCGGCAAAGCTTTGATCATATCAATCAAATCCTGCTCGGTCTCGTACGGGATAATTTCATCCACATAACGGCAACCTTCTAATTGGATATAACGCTCTACAATGGTCTGCGTCGGTTTAGCCTTTTCTGGAGACACCTCCGAAGGATCGGTATTGAGCCCAACAATTAAATAATCACAGTGTCGCTTGGCTTCCTCCAACATCATAATATGGCCGGCATGCAGCAGATCAAATACGCCGAAAGTAATTGCTATTTTCATTTCGTTATTTTCTTTTTAAATTGTTGATGAAAGGTCTGATTTTAAAATGGATTCTTCTTCTAAATTGGCATTAGCTACAATCTTGCGTAAACCCGAACTTGAAAACCGGTGATCACGGCTATTAAAATAGAGTTCAATTCCTTTTTCCTCACAATATGCTCTGCCAGTAAAGTTTTTTTCCCTATACTCATCACCTACGATACGCACATCAATATTAAAAGAGCGAAGGACATCCTCCAGATCTTGCTCGGTGGCGTATGGAACAATCTGATCCACATATTTACAGCCTTTGAGCTGGATGTAACGTTCGACTACGGTCTGCGCAGGTTTGTTTTTCTCTGGCCGGTCCAGGGTCGGATCGGTTTGCAAACCGCAAATTAAAAAATCACATTGGCGTTTAGCGTCTTCAAGCATCTTAATATGACCTGCATGTAAAAGATCAAATGCACTAAAGGTAATTCCAATACGCATGCCTTTGGCTGGAATAGTAATCATAGTCAAGTTGAGTATAAAAAATGTAATAAAATGGCAGCTCTCACCTACCAAAGGTAAAAATTATAATATAAAAAGTATTAGTTCGCCTATCTTCGTAGTAAGATTTAGCGAAAAAATCATGCCAAAGAAGGGACATCGGCATGCCTCAAGTACAGATTTGCGCAGGCTCGCGCATCGGAAAGTGCTTCGTGATGATTCAGCTCAATTCCCAAAACTTCACAGCAGGCATTTAGTCTAGCAGGTTTAAAGCCCTTGCCTTGATAGATCTTGAAAGTACATTCCCATTTTTCCATTAAGCCCAAACTATCATAGGGTAGATTATAATAATTCATGGTCTTGCGCAAAACTCCCCGATCAAACAATTCATTATGGGCGACCATGATCCGATTATTGATCAAGGGAAAAATACGAGGAAATAATTCTTTAAATGTAGGCGCTGTGGCCGTATCCCTTGGCCTGATACCATGCACACGAGTCGTCTGCCACATATATTGATTTTGAGGGGGTTGGATAAGCGAATAAAATTCTTCCACAATAATTCCTTGTTCAACAACCACCAGACCTATGGCACATGCCGAACTCTGATTGGCTGTAGCTGTTTCGAAATCTATTGCTGTAAAACTTAATCCTGATTGCATGTCTACTCTCCTTAAACTTAGCAAAAATAACAACTTATTATTTATTTTTTGAATTGATTTTCCTGAGAATATCTTTATTGATTAAACGTCTTCTCCAGTCAAAAAACCAACCCCATTTATTAAAGTAGTAAATCGCAGACTGCATTCCTATTTTAGTCAACCGCCACGATTTGTGTGATCCCTTTTCAAAATGATGGTATATATGTACTTTTGGATAGAATATCGTACGATAACCAGCATCTATTAAACGTCTACATAAATCAGTTTCTTCCCCATACATAAATATCCCTTCGTCAAAAAGCCCGATTTCCTTCAATGCCGAGATGCGCAAATACATAAAACATCCGGATAAATAGGGTACATCCATAATGCGGTCATACCCGGTAAATCGAAGTTCAAAAAGATTATTTCTCCGCTCGACCATCTTTTTAAAAGGGTTAAATCTTCGGCCTATCCAATCGTAGGGTGTCGGCAGCAGCTTACAGAGTCGCTGGATCTCATTATTCGGATAGAGCACCTTAGGCATAATATTCCCAATATCAGTGTTTTCTTCCAAATAATCAGTCAATTCCTCCAAAACACCTTCAGCATAATAAACATCAGGATTTAAGATAAGATGGTATGCCGAACCTTGTTCAATAGCCAATTTTAATGCAATATTATGCCCTGCCCCAAATCCAGGATTTGATGGATTGTGTATATATTCAATTCTCGCATCGGCAGCAATATCCTTCAGTTCATCTGTAGGCGAGTTATCAACGAGATATAACTTTGTTACTCTACCTGATTGAAGAAAACTTCTGATAGCCTCTAAAAGAATATTTCTTTCATTCTGGTATAAAACGATTGAACCTGTTACAATAGCCATTTATTTTAAAATTTGGATTTTACCTCTTGATAAACACGCTCAATGCCTTCTCGGAGCGAAATTTTCGCTCGCCATCCTATTCCATTAATTCTGGAAACATCCATCAATTTACGTAGCGTTCCATCTGGTTTGGAACGATCAAGTACTATTTCTCCTTCAAATTCAACAATTTCCTTAATCAATATAGCTAAATCATAGATCGAAATATCCTCTCCCACACCAATGTTGACTAAACCGGCATCACTATAATTTTCCATCAGGAAAACACAGGCATTGGCTAGATCATCGACATGCAAAAACTCGCGAACGGGTTTTCCTGTACCCCAAATCACCACTTGATCATGCTGCTCTCTTTTCGCTGTAACAAACTTACGTATCATTGCGGGAAGCACGTGAGAGTTATTCAGATCGTAATTGTCATTGGGTCCATATAGATTGGTTGGCATAACCGAAATAAAATTACATCCATATTGCGACTGATAGGCATCACACATTTTGATACCAGCAATCTTTGCAATCGCATACGGTTCATTAGTAGGTTCCAATTCCCCAGTCAATAAATATTCCTCTTTCAAGGGTTGCGGTGCCAACTTAGGATAAATACAAGATGAGCCCAAAAACATAAGCTTTTTTACGTCATTCAAATAAGATTGATGAATAACGTTATTCTGAATCATCAAATTTTCATAGATAAAATCTGCTCGATAAGTACTATTGGCAATTATTCCACCTACTTTCGCCGCGGCAAGAAAAACATAATCTGGTTTTTCTTGCTCAAAAAAATTGGCAACGGCATGTGAATTCCTCAAATCTAGCTCTGTGGATGTTCTTAATACAAAATTATGATAGCCTTGCTTCGCTAACGCTCTTAATATCGCGGACCCCACCATTCCTCGATGTCCAGCTATATATATTTTATCACTTTTATTCATAAGCTCTTTCACCTCTTCTTATTTTTTCAATCTATCCAGATCGGCTTCCATCATCTCTTTTACTAAACCTGCTAGATCGTATTTTGGTTGCCAACCCAGCTTGGTTTTTGATTTTGTAGGATCACCAATCAATAGATCTACCTCCGTTGGTCTAAAGTAAGTCGGATCAATCGCAACTACTTGTTTTCCAATTGCGAGACTAAAGTCAGGATTGTTACATGTTTTGATAAATGCTTTTTCCTCAATACCTTCTCCACGAAAATCGAGTTCTATGCCTACCTGCGCAAAAGACATTCTGATAAAATCACGAACTGTGGTCGTTACACCGGTAGCAATCACATAATCCTCAGGTTGATTCTGTTGCAATATCAGCCACATCGCTTCCACATAATCTTTCGCATGCCCCCAATCCCTTTGAGCATCTAAATTGCCTAAATACAGACAATCTTGTTTTCCTAAAGCAATCGCCGCTGTAGCCATTGTAATTTTTCGGGTGACAAATGTTTCGCCGCGACGAGGAGACTCGTGATTAAACAAAATTCCATTACATGCAAAAAGATCATAGGCTTCACGGTAATTTTTTGTTATCCAAAAACCATAAATTTTAGCAACCCCATAGGGGGAACGAGGATAAAAGGGTGAGTTTTCATCATAAAATCCATTTTCATTTTTATTTTCGGCCAAGCCTCCATATAATTCTGACGTGGAAGCCTGATAAATACGAGTCTTCTTTTCCAACCCCAGAATACGAACTGCCTCAAGAATACGCAGCGTACCTATACCATCAACATTGGCTACGTACTCAGGAGAATCAAATGAAACTTTTACATGTGACATCGCACCTAAATTGTAAATCTCGTCTGGCTGCACTTCTTGTATAATACGAATCAAATTGGTAGAATCTGTAAGATCTCCATAATGCAATTTAAATCGTACATGCTGTTCATGCTGATCAACATAAAGATGGTCAATCCGCTGTGTATTAAAAGATGATGCTCTTCTTTTTATCCCGTGAACCATATATCCCTTCTCCAATAAAAATTCCGCTAAATATGATCCATCCTGTCCTGTAATACCAGTAATCAATGCTGTTTTCATTTACCTTTCTTATTTTTCTTTATCAAACTTTCGATTATATATATTTATGACACGTCCTAGATTTGATCTTTGAATGCGACCTGTGTAATTTAAAAAACTATTGCCCGCAATCTCCCAAACAAAACCATTCGATCCTATGTCAAGTATTAAACCTGTTAACCCCGCATTATTTATTATGCTCGCCTGCCCCTCTCCAATCTCAATCAAATAATAGGCTGAACTGGAGTCCGATGTCGCAACATTGCTATGAATCTGAACATTTTTTGCCCCGTTCAATTGTATTAGATGCCGAAAACTATTTTCAAAATAATTTCCATCAATCACAAATCCATAAGTTGCCTGATTCAATGATAAACCTGTACCTTTTTCTATATCTAACACCGCCTCACACCTATTTCGAAGAAATGAATTACCTAAAGCCGTCTTTCCGCTCTTTCCTAAACTTAGATAATTTTCTTTCATATTTTCGAACCCCGTTGACTCGATTGTATTAATATTATATGTGCCCTCACAAAAGATGCCTATCCGCGAAGCCTTAAAGTAACTGTCCCGAATTATATTTGCATACATACCTTCCTTAATTCCCCCTTCAACATCAATACAGATATCATGCTCTTGAAAAACACAGTTATAGATCTTCACCTTAGTAAAAGCCCCGCCGTTTGCCACATTTAGGTAAATCCCAGATTTACTTCCCAAAGTTCTGATATTTTCGAGTATAACATCTTCTAAAAGATTTCCCTTGGCCGTAAAAATCGTCGATAAATCTTTACCTACTCCAGAGCTGATTACCATACCGCCAGCTCCGCCGACATCCCCTTCACCAAGAAGCTTGATCGAATTGGGCAGAATTAATGGCTTTGTGACACGATAATTTCCCCTTGGAAAGAAAATGGTCTTTCCCACCCCTTCATTGAGGACATGCTGTATAGATTTCGTATCATCTGTAGTCCCGTCTCCTTTTGCTCCAAAATCGCGAACATTTAATGTGAAATTGTCGTATACCTGCTCCTCAAGATTTTGTTTTGCTGTTCCATGGCAAGAAATGTTGAGCGCCAAAAATAGGAACGCTATGATTGTGACGGTTTTATTCATTGCTAATTCTGTTAATAAAATTTGGCTTTTTAACAAAAAGACGGTAATCGCCGTCTACTAGGGAAGAATCTTTTTGAACAGGTAAAATTTGTAATGTACCTTCTTCATTAATTATTCCAATATCATATCCCAATGATACAACTATCTTTGACAGTTTTGCTTCGCCAAAACGAATAATTGAAAGTTTATAATCTTCATTCTCTCCAGGAAACACACCTTCGTTAGCAGCGATAATTTCACGTAAAATATCGGTGGTAGTTAATAAAAAAAAACTTTGCACATGTGGCGTGTAGTTATTTCTGATCAATGACTGGTACACCTTTGAACTATAAGAAATTCCCAACAAGCCCAAATTACTATGTGTACTAAATATATCGATATATTCATCAATAAAAACATCAGAATCAGCATTGACAGAAGTATTGGTCAGAAAAATATACTTATTATCACCTGCTATTAGCTTTTTAACAACGAAACCATATCCACCAAAATCCATTCCTCGATTAGGCACTCCATATATTTCAACACTTTTGTCGAAAAACTTTTCACACTTTAATCGTTCTGTATAATTATCATCCAAATCCGAAACCGTCAATATGTTTCTTATTGAACGATTTCCTTTATAGTTTTGAAGCCTCTCAAAATGAAATCGCAATCCACATAAAAACTTATTTGCGGTATACTTAATGATCTTATGACGTTCAAACGGATATCCTGCCCACTCATGAGTATGAACAATTACTTCATTACTTAAAATAGGATTGCGTTGCTTTTTCTCAACTTTTACTGGCATGTATTTATTTAAACGCAGGATGTTGAGAACATACTCAACGACAACAAATAAATAGAATTTAATCATAAATTTTTATATACTGCTTTCTCACCAACTCCATTGAAAAATGATTATTGATAAATTCCATGTTAATCTCTTGTCTTTTATGATATAACGAGGAATGCCCATCATCAAATATCTTTTTAAGATCATTTAAATTGCTCATTATCAAGTTTTCTTTTGGAACAATTTCTCTTACTGCAGGAATATCCCAAGCAATAATTGGTAATCCAGCACTCATTGCTTCCAAATAAACCATCCCAAAAGTCTCACCTCGAGACAATAGGATAAAATAATCGGATCTTGCAAGCAACTGGTCAATATCCGAACGGTACCCCATAAATGTAACTTTATCAGAAATACCCAAAGCTAAAGCTCTTTGCTTAAGCAAAGTTATATATTTTTCTTCCCCCCCACCCACAATCTCCAATGACCATTCAAATTCCTTAATCAACCCAAACGCCTCAAGCATCCTATCTGTTCCCTTTTGAAAGCTTATGCTTCCTACACTAATAAATTTTAACGGCTGATTTATATTCTCTTTTGTTTGGTTTCTGTAAACGTCTACCCAGTTCGGAATACAAAATGCTTTCTTTTTAAAAAATGATCTCCTTAATGTAAAAGAAGTCAGATATATAATTCTATGTGACAAAAACTCTGCGAGAAAAAGTACCATCGTATGAAACATAAATACCAATTCCCTTTTAAACAAATTTGTATACGAATCTTTATTATTTTCTGGCAGTGAATGAACTGTAATAATGGATTTCAATCCGAGAAGTTTCCCGAAAATTGCTGTCCATAGGATAGCTTTGGGTTGATGGCCATGAATAAAATCAAAATTCCCGGCTTTAATATAGTTAAAGAGTTTGCTTACACCCACCTTTGGAAACCATCCCGTCTTTATAATGCGCACAACAACATCTTGCGGAACCCTTTCCAACAAAGGCCCTTCATCAAAAGCTATTAGGTGAATTTCATATTCTCCCTTTAGCATTTCGATCAATTTTAATACGTGAAGTTCACTTCCGTATAAATTTGGTTTATCAATTAAAAAGACTATTCTCTTCATTCTTAAACACAAAAAACATAATTAAAAAGGGAATAGAAAAATTCAGCGTCTGAAAAGATATTGAAAATAGGAACAGATAAATATACCAATTTCTAATAAATGAATTTTTCGTCCTTTTTAAAATCATAACATTTAATACCATAAAAGCTAAAAACAAGAATAAGCCCTGTTCAACGATCATTTGTAACACGAAATTGAAAGAGGCAGGACTAACTCCCTTAGGATAATACATTACATCCATGTAATCTGGCAAATAATCCTTAATATAGTACTGAAAATTGTACATACCTATTCCAACCAATAAAGACTTTTTCATCAACAAATTGAAAAGCGCCTGGGTGGTCCCATACCGTTCAATCGTTGATAAATCTGCCTCAACCTCAAATGTACTCATAAAACGCTCCCCAATGTTGAATCCTCCTATGGAAATAGTACTTAAAAAATAAACAGCAATTAATAATACTGGCATGATAAGGAGTAATTTCAACATCCCTCTCGAACTAAAAACATTGATATATCGCCCAAATTCCACCATATAGAACATTACAAAAAACAATTGTCCCAGCCGCGATATGGATAATATAATTCCAATTAAAAAAAGTAATGCTGTTGCTACAAATATTTTGAAATTAATGATCCGTTTACGGAAGGCATAAAAAAGCGCGAGGTTGGAAAAGAACAATTGAAAGGCAAAAAATGAGGCCTCATTCGTCAGACCTGCGGCCCTTGCTCCTTGATATGTTTCTATTCGGAAAGTCTCCGAGAAAGAAGGGTTATTGTGAATAAGAGCAAAACCTACTCCTGAAAACTGAATAATAACAGCTAGTGAAGGTAAAATCCCCCCGATAATCATTGCCAACAAAAAATGTTTATTTATTTTCTCTGCACTAAAATTATCTAACAGGTATTGTCTTATAACAAAGAAAACGGGCAGAAAGATAAAAAATTTGTTTAATGACATCAATCCCCTCAAAACTGGAGAAGGACTCATAAAGGGATCTGGAATAAGCTCTCCAAATGCTACACGCACTAGCCCCAAAATGATCGATATTATGGAAAAAATGAGGAAGAATATCCAAATAAAATCTGGAAGAAACAACCTTATTTTCGAAAACCTTGCTACCGAAAATTGTCTCTGAAATAATAAAACAATAAACAGTAAAAGAAAAAGATTAAGCTCAAAAAATGAGACAGTAATACCCACTTTCAATAGAGAAGTCACATTAAACTGTGCAGTTATAATTAATGGATATAAAATTCCGAGTGATTTCTTTAAAAAAAAATAGACAGTGGATAGTATAAGTAAGAAATATAACAAATAAAAAAGTACACTTAACATATCCTTTTTTTGAGGTTTACAATGTGAAACAAGACCTTTCTATATTCTCTATAAAGATACGCTTTCCAAGACGGAATTTTAAGGTTCTTTATAGAGGCTTTGCAAACTTCGTTAAACCCTTTTGTAGCATTTACATTGCTAATACCCTCGGTGTTCATATGTGCAACTGTTTTATCCAAGAAGTAAAACGCCCCATTTGCAGCGTAAATCTTCGAGAACAGCTCATAATCCATAGCTATTTTATAACTTAGATCATATTGGAATTGCAAATAAACTTCTCTGGAAACAAAACAGGTCGGATGCCAGACAGGCATCTGAAAAGCGAATGTATTTAAGGCCTTTGGAAAATAAATTTTGCTTGATTGCTTATTGAAAAGAGACAGCTTTCCATGTATAACTGTCAATGGGGTATTACTATTGTTTTTGTAAAAAGCAGCAACATCGCTCAAAATATTTGGTTCATAATAGTCGCCTGAATTAATAAGTCCCACTAAATCTCCAGAAGCGGCTTTTATCCCTTTGTTAAACGCGTCACTAATGCCGTTATCTTTCTCACTTATAACGACATCTATTTTATCTCTATATTTATTTATAATATCAAGCGTCCCATCTGTAGACCCCCCATCGACAATAATATACTCTTTATTGGAGTAATCCTGTTCGAATAAAACATTCTTTATTGTAGCTTCGATGTTTTTTTCGTCATTAAAAACTATAGTAACAATAGATATTTTGGGAAAATTTTTCATTTTTAACTTTTTTATCAACTAAAAGAAAGTCGTCAGCTTTTCCAAATCCCAACTGCCGTACCAAACATAAGCTTTCTGTACTGAGTATACTCAATAATAAAGGATATCGAGCTCAAAATCAATGTCGCCAAAACAACCCCGTGAAGACCTATAAGACGTCCCAAAAATATTCCTAATGGCACATTTAGAATGCCAACTCCGACGACCAATAGGACTTGGAGACTAATCACACCAACGCCATTTAAATAAAAATGATAGATAGTTCTGAATGCATTCAAAACAGTATATATCGCCAAAACCCAAGAAAGCAATATCGGTGGATTAACGTCAGAACCTAACCATAATTTATAGGCTATATTCGAAAAAAGAGCCATTAGACAGGCAAGTACTCCTAGACCACAAACAATCAAATTCATCTTTTTGATCGTTTGTTTTATCCAAGCATAGTCTTTTATTCTATGCGCTTCACCGAAAGCAGTCCATAGAGGCGTCATCACTATACCCGATAACATCGTTATTACACTGAAATATCTATATGCAATATTATAAGTAGTCACGGATGTAGGACCAAAGACCTGTGTAATAATTAAATTATCAATGTTATAGACCAAAATTAGCCCCATCTGGATGATAAAGAATTTCCAGCCTAACTGGAAAATATCCTTTAACAATGAAGGATCAAAAAACCTAATACTTGGTCTAATACTCCTAAACCGACCATTAAACAGAAGAAAATTTGCGGTAAGTAGGACAAGAACTGGACTTAAAGCCATCGGTATTGCCAAGATTTCTAAACTACCATCTTTGACAAAAATAGTTAGTAGAAAAATAAAGAACAGCGAGATAACATTGATCAGACAATTAACAACTGCACCGACTATCGTATTTTGATTAGAAGCGGCTACCGTCACAATTGTATTTAATACGAACTGGAATGTAAAAGAGAAAAAAACGATGAAAGCAACTTTTCGTAGACCTCCCTCTGTCATAAAATGAGCATTTAGTAAATTTTGCCATTTTATAAAAAATTGCAGCATCACAAATACAAGCAATAAGAGAAGGGATATAAACATCAACAGAAGATACGTTGTACTTATATATTTTTTTGCCTTCAATAAATCTCCGTCAGTAATCGATTCAGTTAACTTTGTTTTGAGGCCATTGCCCAATCCAATATCAAAGAAATTTACCCATCCTATAATACTACTCAAGACTAACCATAATCCATATTGATCTTTATTTACAAAATTCAATGTAATAGATACCAGCGCGAGGGTAGATGCAACACTTATTCCTTTAAACAATAATGAATACGAAATATTGCTTTTCAGTCTCCTTGTACGATTACTCATCTCACCATTCTCTTTACTACAAATGCAATCGAAATGAAGAACAATGATAACATTACTCCAAGTATAGCCCCAAAAATAAGACCTTTATAAATACTTATAAATTGCTTTTTTAACGGTAAAATAGGCTCGTCAATAACCTGTATTAAAGGCGTCTCACGCATCAGAGCCATCTTTGCCATTTCTAAATTCTGAATCAACTGACTTAAAATTGCTTTATTCGTCTCCGCAGAGAATTGGGAACGTTGTGTTGGAATAATTCGCTGTGCCTGTTTTGTCGGATTGAGATTTGGTGTATTGTCTATAACAATTGCTGCAGAGGTTATTGCTCCATTCATAATGCCTCTAACCGAATCTGTTTTATGCTGCAAAATTTTTATATTATCCTGCGATTTCTTTGTCTTTGTCGCTACATAAAAATCATTTACATTCTTTACTAAGGCATCGTTAAAATCTTTTGAAAACGACTCATTATTTGATTTTACCTCTACTCTAACTATAGACAACTTCTTATCTAGCTTATCTACAACGAGACACTTATCTCTAATATTTGCAACTACATCTTCCATCACACTATCCTTTGCTCGCTGCAAGAATAATGATTTTTGCTTTGTTTTTTTAAAAGAGATTTCCAATAACTCAGGTTTCTTTTTCCTCCACTTCTCTTTCATCTCAGCAACTTCTAAATATTTTTCAATCATAGAAATCGAGGAGTCGGAGGTAGTCGGATTATACAATGCGGCTTCTATCATTTTTCGCGACCTATACAGTTCCAACAAATTATCGCCTTGAAAAATTCCTCCAGTAGAAGATCCAAAATCTATACCCGCCAGTGCTGCCAACCCGGCCACTTGTCCCAGGCTTCCGTTATTACTATCACCGGACTCTAAAACAAATGTCGTTGTAGCAGTATAAATAGGCTTATTGAGTTTTGCATAGAAAATTCCTAATGTAGCGCCTGCTAGCACAAAAATTAAGATCACATACCATTTTGACAACAGATAGCTAACCCATGTTTTTATTTTAGTTGTAACTTCGCCTAAAGATAATTCAGCAGATACCATTTGGCTATTTTTATTTTCCAAGGTTGATTATTTAAATAAACTAATAATAATCGCCAACGTAGAGGCAACACCAGTTCCGATACCTATCCAAGCTTGCGAACTCAACTTTTCTTTCGGAGCTCGCTTAGGCACAATAATTTCAGCTCCAGGCTTCACTTCAGGATAACCTCCATTTTTCCCTTTTACTGCACCATTAGCGTATTGAACGAAAACACGTTTTTTCAATGCATTATCCGTAAACCCACCAGCTTGGTTCACGTAATATTTTAAATTTTTACCTTTGACATAGACCACATTATTCGGATTTAAAACTTCACCCACCACTTTCACTGTTTCCAATTCTTTTGGTACGTTGATGATGTCTCCATCTAAAACTAGAAGATCTCCCTTTTCATACGGCTTTTCTAAAATTTTGTTTAATTCAATACCGACAAGATCACTTGGCTCAATATCATCAGCAGACATACCCTGTTGTGATACTTTGGCAAGTGCCTTATTTTTTGCCTTAGAACTGTTTGCATCTCCTTCTTCGTTTTCTTTATTTTGATCGCTAGTATCACCCTTGCTATCGTCTAAACTGTCCTGTTCCAATTCTTTCCTTAGGCGTTCTTTCTCTTTCTTCTCCTCTGCTTTTAATTTAGACATACCTGTACGTCTTAACGAGGCTCCTTCTGTATAAGCATAAGTAGTCAAACCACCAGCGCGCTTGATGATATCGGAAATGCGTTCGTCTTCCCTTGAGATAGTATAAACACCGGGGTATAATACTTCACCTTCAATTGTCACCTGACGCTGCGTACGGAAGCCGGCATCGCCTAACACCGAAATCACATCATAAGGCTGTAAAGCAATTGTCTGATCGGTCAGCATGCCATCTTTAATATCAACTAAAATGGTTTGTGATGAGTTGTGATCTCCGGCATTACGGTGGGCAAACCTCCGGGCAATCTCCACACGTGCATTTTTAGCCGCTTCGGTCAATCCGCCAGCTTTCTGGATCACATCACCTAAGGTCGCATTACTCGCAAAAGGCAGGTCACCTGGAAAACGTACTTCACCCTGAACGGTAAATTTATATTCATCGCGCAGATCAAAAATAGAGGCGATCTCGATCTTGTCTTCACGTTTCAATGGAATGTCAGCAGCTGTGCCAGCCAGTACTTCACGTACATTGAAGTTAATCAACTCGGATGTATTATCCGCTTTTAGGCGGTTGATGATACCACGTTCCAAAAAGGCATCTTCACGTACACCATCGGCCATTTCAAGCACTTGCTTTAAGGTCAAACCGGGCTCCAGCCCAAATATACCCGGGCGAAATACTGCACCCAGGACAGATACCCGATTGGCATAACGTTCTAATATCGGTTCGACAATATATTGATCTCCACCCTTAGGCGTGTAATTCGCGAATTGATCGGAATAGACATCCTGCACACTACGCTCACGTCCTGTTGTTTGCAATACTTTAATCTTAGCTGTATAGGCGTTCTCCGTAAAATCGCCTGCATAACGCAAGATATCGGATAAGGATTCGCCAGCCACCGTCTCAAAAATAGCCGGTCGTTTTACTTCGCCTTCAAACTGAACACGCGCTCCATATACAGGAATATGGATAATATCTTGATCCTGTAAACGGATGTTACCTTGTTGGATACCATTAGCCAAAAAGTCATAGACATCAATTGTACTGACGACACGATTACCACGGATCACCTGCATCTGACGGTAGGTGCCGTTTTTATTGGGGCCTCCAGAAGCATAGAGTGCATTGAACACTGTCGCTAAAGATGGAAGGCTATAAGTCCCCGGTTTGGTAACTGCCCCGGTCAATGTAACACGAATCGTACGAATATTACCGATTGTCACACTTACATTGGTCCTTCCTGAACGGATGGCGGGGTAGGTGCCACTCAAACGTTGTTCAATCTTACTCTTCGCAGCAGCAATCGATAAACCCGCAACATTAATTTGACCAACATATTCCACCTTGATCATTCCATCTGGGCTGACAGGAAGTGTATAAGAAGCTTCATTATCACCTGTGATATCCAATAAAATCTCATCATCAGGACCAATGATATAAGAACTTGGTGTCGCCATCCGAAGATTGGGCTCGAAAGTAATGCTATTATTTTTAAACAGATCCGCGCCAAAAATCTTTAATTTTCCATCATCATGCTGAATCGAATCCTGATTATTAGTACGTTTATTTTGTAGGGAATCAGTCGTATTTGTCCCACCAACCTGACGGCCTACTGCACGGCCCGTGGTACTGGTGGTATTATTTCGCTGTGACTGATCGGGTTGCTGCTTCTTACGTTTAATTTTCGCCAAACGATCTTTTAGTTTTTGCACTTCAACAGCAGACACCCCCTGTGCACGGGCAAAACCATCAAGCCGGCTTTCATCATAACCCATTAGCGCAGCCTGTTTTACATATTGCTCAATCTGGGTATCTGTCAGATTATCCACTTTGATATTGGCAGGATTGGTCTGTGCGTATATTGAGCCCACAAATCCGATCATGCAAAACCATAAAATTACTTTTTTCATTCGATATATTGGCATTTGCCGCAAAATTAGTAAAACTATTTAATTAAATCGTCTAAAATATTTACACACGAGGGTTTAAACTGTCAAGAAAGCGTTCTTTACACCTTGCTTAAATTCTTCGCTATCCAGGCTTCTAACGTAAAAGATGATTCTTTTGCTACGCGAGACTTCTTATTCCATTAAACATCATGGATTTAATCACCTGTTAAGGCAACTCAGTGACCACAATTGCTTATGCGAATAATTCTATCCATAGAATCTTGAAAGTTTTATTAACTTAGCAAAGTTAAGCATTAAATTAGAATGAAAAGTTCAACTCTTGGTTTTTGGTTGCCGATAGGCATGATTGCAGGTCTTTTGTGGGCCTGTGATGGAAATAATAAATCAAAAAAAGAAAGTAACGAAACAATACCGCAAAAAGCGAGTACGATGAGTGCCGCAGACAGTAGCTTGTTACATTTCTGGGACAAGTTTGACATGAAAGACACTTCTCAGGTTAAAAATCCAGACAAAGGAGAGCAGCAGCTCGCTGATTTTATTGGGTTATTATCAAAAACACCTGATTCGGCTATGCGAGACAAAGCAGTAGACCTGATGTTAGACAAAGCCAAATCCAATAGGACCAGTTTCGACTACTTCATCAAACTATACGAACGTTATCTTTATGATGGTAATTCGCCGATGCGAAATGATATCATCTACGAGTCAGTACTCCGCTATATGATCAAAACCGATCTATTATCGGATCTAGAGAAAGAGGCCTATAGACCTATCTACAAGTTGGTGTTACGTAATAAGGTCGGTCAACCCGCTGAGGATTTTAGCTATGAGCTGGCCAATGGTACAAAACAGAAACTATCACAAACTAAGGGAAAATTCACCTTTTTGATCTTTTATGATCCCGATTGTACCCATTGTAAAGAAACAATTCACCAACTCCGCGATACACCGCAATTGGTTGAGTTATTCTCGCAACTACAGGTACAAGTTGTTGCGGTTGATCCCTGGGGCGATCGTATCAAATGGGAAAATTATATGCCAGAAATGTCTGAAAAATGGATCAATGGTTTTGACAGTGATAGCAAAATTTTATCTTTCAATCTTTACGACCTCAAAGCTTCTCCAACAATATATCTCTTGGATGAAAACAAGAAAGTCCTATTGAAAGATACTTATCTACAACCGGTGATCCAATATTTTGTTCAACCCAATCAATAATATATGACCGAACATTCGGAAGACAATAGGACACGTATTATCTCCAATGAGCTCTATTTTGCCGAAGTACAGCGCATGCTAGATGATGGCAAGGAAGTCCGTATCCGTATTAAAGGGGACAGCATGCGCCCTTTTATTCAGGATGGAGACAGCGTCTTATTGCTCGCTTACCGCGGTGGGTCTTTGCAGCCCGGAAGTAACCTATTGGCCAGACATAAGGGAAAGTATGTTTTTCATCGCTATGTAGGAAAGAAAAAGGGACAGATCGTCCTGGCCGGGGACGGCAATCTCGTCCTACGGGAATATATTAACCTGACAGATATTATTGCTGTCGCTTCGGTTCATTTTCCACAAAATTCGGCGAAGGAAATTAATCTAAATCACAGCTGGGCAAGATTCCGCGGCTTGGCTTGGTACCATATACGGCTACTTCGACGGATTGTTGTTAAATTAAAAAACCTACAATCCTAAATCGGTGAATGATGTCAGCAATGGGCTTTTGCGTAACTTTCCTCATAATTGACCCTTTAAGAAAAACACTCTCCATTTGAAACAAATAAATTACAAAGGATTTTATTAAAATGCACACACATCCAAGAACCACTCACACATAAATTTCCTCAAAATAAGCGGTTTATTGAACCTTCAACCTATATAAAATAGCTTAGGTTAGCCTGATATTTTCCCTTACACAAGAAAAATAAATTTTCAACCATTTAAAAATCAGTAGATTAAAAAAAATTAATACAAAACTGTAGCAGGTTATATTAATTTAACGTTGAGTAAATAAAAACATGTAAAATATGTGTATATTTACATGTTTTTATTTAATTACTAGAATTATGAGGAGAATTTTAATCATTTCGAATTATCATCTTTACTTTTCTCCACTGAGGCCACATTTATACACCTCTTTCAATCTTGTAATAAATAGGAGGTGTTCATACAATTATCAAATTATTTTTATAAAAATATAAAATAAGGAGAAATTGTTCGTAAGCCTTATTTCAGTTAGAACAGTATTTTCATTTAGTTACATAGTAAAAGAGTTATTAGGGAGAATAACATGAAAGTTTTAGTTTTAGGAGGCGATAGTGGCTTTTTAGGGAGTCATTTAAGCAAAAAACTTAGGTATCCATTTCAATGTAAATTTGTTTCAATGAGAAACCTCAGTTGGATGGATGACAATTTTAATGCTGACTGTATCATTAATTTAGTTGGCAAAGCGCATGATTTTACAGGTAAAGCTGTGGAAGAGGACTTCTTTTATGCCAACTTTGAACTTGCAAAAAAAGCCTTTCAACTATTTATCTCCTCGGAAGCTAATATTTTTATCCACATCAGCTCATTGGCCGCCATAGAAGAGGTAGAATCTTCCAAATCCCTATCAGAGAATGCGGGTTATAATTCCGTTTCTCCCTATGGTAAATCAAAACAGGCAGCAGAAGAATGGCTGATGCAACAACATCTACCCCCTAATAAGAAGTTAATTATTTTACGGCCTCCCATGGTGCATGGTGCTGGAGATAAAGGAAACTTAAACCAATTATATAAATTAGTCAGTAAGGGTATTCCTTACCCTCTGGTCCGATTTAAGAATAAACGCTCTTTTCTTTCCATAGACAATTTTTGCTTTTTTATTGAACAGATCCTTTTACAACACGAGAAGATGGCAACAGGCATTTATCATCTTGCAGACGATGAAACGTTATCTTCGAATGAAATTGTTAACGTCATGAAACAAGAAACTGGGCTAAAAGTTCCTTGCTTTCCTCTACCTAAGCATATTATCCGTTGGCTTTCCAAATTAGGGGATCACAGCCGTGCATTGCCTTTAAACACTTGGCGTCTCAAAAAATTAACAAGTAATCTAGTCATTTCCAATAAAAAAATAAAACTCACGTTAGCCATTCAGAGACTGCCAAAAACGGCAAAACAGGGCCTTCGTGAAACCATACGATCGTTTAAGCAGGGGCACTAAAAACTAAATTCAAAAAATCCATAAAATTTCGCAGACGTTTTACAAACCTAAATATCCAAATTAATTTGCAAAGAGGATAAATGTTCTCTTTGTGCATCGCTATATCCTTGCATATAAAGAGCAATTTAGTTAAGTTTGGACTAATTAATTGCTCTTTTAGGCCTTTATGCTAGAAAATTATATTTGTATAGGCAATCACGAGCACTGTTATTTATTATTTGACTATTTCATAACAGCTGGAGAACCAAACAAGATATAATTTTTACCATCCAGGGTATACACTTTTATACAGATAATTTATATATGAAATTAAGATCGGATTTAGTATTGAGAACAATTGGTTCAGATCATTTAATTGTTGACCCTAGTCAGGATATGGTTGATTTATCAACCGTATACACCCTAAACAGCACTGCAGCATGGCTTTGGGAGCAATTAAAAGGAAAAGAGTTTGACACAGCTACAATCGTTGAACTACTCTGTGACAACTATGAAGTGGACGAGGAACAAGCGCAATCCGATGCTAAAGTTTTACTTGCGGATTTTGAAAAACAAGGACTATTGGAAAAATAACCTTTCCATTGATAATCTGAATGAATAACAACAGCCTGAAACAACATGCGCGCTGGGCATGGTCAATCAGCGATGGCTACCGCGATAGATTGCTTCTATACTTTGTATTGGAACTGATCTGTATCGGTCTCTCCCTGATCTTTGTATACCTGTCCAAAAAAGCAGTTGATGTAGCGACTTCCCCAGGAGAATTACCCCTTAAATGGCTGTTGATAGGCATTATTGGAAGTATCACGCTGAATGTAGCAATAAAAGGCTATTCGGGCCGTCTGCTGGAGCGCATCAAGTTGATGCTGACACTTCAATTGCAGCGTCATATGCTCGACGCACAGATGTTATCGGTATGGCGGTTGATCAAAAATTGGCATACGGGAGATATCCAGATCCGGATTCAGACAGACTGTGAAGAAGTGGCCAATACGATCGCCAGTACCGTACTTTCTTTTGTATTGACGATTATCCAATTATTGGCTTCTGTGGGTTTCTTGTGGTATATGGACCCCATGCTGGCTCTGATGATTCTGGCCATCTCACCCCTCTTTGTCTTTTCAAAGATTTACTTCCGTAAAATGCGCAAACTCAGCAAGGAGGTCAAAGAGGAGGAAAGTAATTTTTCAAAGGTCCTTCAAGAGAATTTGCGTTTCCGCCTGCTGATCCGTGCCATGGGCATTTTTCCCAAAAGGCGTGCGAAGCTGACCGAAACGCAACAGCAGCTCTTTATGCTGAAAATGCGTCAGATCAATTTTTCAACATATACCCAGGGAGCGATGAAAGTCGCCATGAATGCAGGTTATTTGGTCGCCTTTATCTGGGGAGTCTATCGACTACAATCCGGACAGATTACTTTTGGAACGATGACTGCCTTTTTGCAATTGGTCGCTCGAATTCAGAGCCCAATTCTTGCCTTGATCGGCTATATCCCTGGCTTCGTCCGCTTTCGTGTATCTGCAGATCGGCTGCTGGAATTACAGGAAGGTGAGATTGAACCTCAAGTAAAACAGGAGCGCCTGAACAAAACAGAAGAACTGCGCATCACTGACCTATCCTTTCGTTACGAAGACAAATGGGTCTTACAGCAGTTAAATCTTTCCCTAAAAGTGGGTGAGCCAACAGCAATTATTGGTCCGAGTGGAAAAGGAAAGACCACCTTGATCCGCCTATTGCTATCACTACTTAAAGCCGAAAAAGGCGATATCACATTGGCAGATACCGATGGCGAACGATCATTGGAGGCAAAACATCGCATCAATTTTGCCTATATCCCACAGGGCAATTCACTCTTTAGTGGAACAATACGGGAAAACCTTATGCTCCATGTGAAAGAAGACGGACCACTAGATATCGATAAAGCGCTTTGGCTAGCCTGTGCAGAGTTTGTATTTGATTTTCCAGATGGCGTGGACACTTTAGTGGGAGAATCTGGCATGGGTCTATCAGAGGGACAAGCACAACGTATCGCTATTGCCCGTGCACTGATGCATAATGGTGATATCTGGCTATTTGACGAGGTAACCTCGGCCCTGGACAGAACGACTTCAGATATGTTAACACAACGTCTGCTCGAATATGGAAAACATAAAATATGTCTATTTGTAACACACGACTTACATCTGGCAGATAAATGCCAACATCGCATCTACCTCGATTAAAGGTGTATCTGTGATTACCAGATAGCTCTGAAAACAATCAGGATAGGCAATATAAATATTAAAAGATGAACTGAGCCTTCAAGCTCAAGAAGTAATTATTCACATAGGAACCGAATTATGAATATAACGAATTCACCTGAGTTATCTCAAACCCGCTACCGCATTGCAGACTTAATTTTGGAGTTTAACCATCCGACACATATTGCTTTGAATCATATCCTCGGCTCCTTTCGGGACTTTCAGATTGATATTGTTGACGAAAAAGCTAACATTGTCATCAATATAAGTTTAGAAAAGGCCCCTGTGACAAATGATATGGGAATCTTGCGGACTGATGAGTCCATCGCTTGGGGAGATCGCTTTCGTTTTTATGAAAAGGGGAACACCTTTATTACAACCATCGTAAGTGACAAAGGCAATGAGACATGGTATCAATATAGTAACCGCAACTTTGAGCAATCGACAATATATGTCCCAGAGAGCTCTGCAGATGAACAAGGTGCTGTAATTACCTGGATGTCCATGATGATATTTGGCCAGGCCAGCCTCCTACACGAGACAATTATGATCCATGCCTCTGTGGTCAATCATCAGGGTACTGGAATCGCATTTTTAGGGAAAAGTGGAACTGGAAAAAGCACACATAGTAGACTCTGGCTTACCCATATTCCCAACACTGTATTGCTCAATGATGATAATCCGGCTGTCCGAATAACAGCGGAGGGCATTTTTATCTATGGAACGCCGTGGAGCGGCAAGACCCCTTGTTATAAAAATGAACGATTACCGCTAAAAGCGTTCGTTCGGTTACAACAGGCTCCGACCAATACCTTTAACTGGCAACCAGGACTCAAGGGCTTTATTGCTGTGTTACCGAGTTGCACCGCAATCCGATGGAATAAAGATCTCTTTGCAGGTATGAATACAATTTTGGAAAAAATTATTAGCGAAGTGCCCGTGGGCCATCTACAATGTTTGCCCGACGCGGCTGCTGCCCAGCTGTGTTATTCATTAGTATTTAGTAATGAGTAATTAGTATTAAGATTTTATTAAAGTAAGAGGTCCCCGGATAACATAATTATCCAGGGACCTTTCTATCTTTTTGAGCTATTATCATACCGTACTCGTGCGCTATTAGCACACTGTAGCAGCACTAACTTATTTGCTCCTTGTCTTGATCATGCCACGCTCTGGCCTTGCATGCATTTTGCCCTGATCCACTGTTTGGATCGTACGTGCAGAAATACTGCGCATAGCCGCCCGTGATTTACTTGTGGGAGCTGCATCAGCTAAAGCTGTTGCCAACATTTTTTCCTTAGGATCTCCGACGTCAGCTGAAACATCGTCACCGATACCACTCTTATCAGGAACTAGACCGTCCCAATAATCACGGAGACCGGATTCAGTTCCCTTGTTATATTTCTCGCCGAGATTTCCCCGTGAATTCTTCAAAATAAATGAAGCCGGCCAATAAGATACTTTGTCCCGGACTTTCTGCTCGAAAAAACCAACTGGTTTACCATAGGTTCTTGATTCAGTTGCAATAATCTGCACTGGAAGGTGTGGTGTAAGCACGTTGACCAACATCTCCGCAGCTGAAGCCGTCTCCTCACTCACCAAGAAATACACTTTAGTCAGGTTTAACGTACTTAGTCCCTCAAAGTAGGTATCATGCATGTTCAGTTGATCCCTTAAACTCTTGGCGGCATCTGACTGCATATACTTATTCATTTCATAAGTAAGCATCAGCTTACCTTTGGTCTTGGCACCACCGATCTTATCGGCAATATAGATTGCAGCGTCGACATAACCACCACCATTGTACCGCAGGTCAACAATCAGGCTTTTGATCTGTTTGGTCTCATATGCTGTAAAGGCTGCATTGATATTTTTCTGATTCTGATTGTTATTTTCGATCTCTTCAAATGATGATAAAGCCAAATAACCGACATTATTGCCACTATTGAGATATATGGTATCCTTGTATATTGGATTGATCACATACGAATTATTATAGCTCATTGGTTTTTCGAACACCTTATTATCCTCACGTTTCACCTGCAAGGTAAGATTTGCGGCATCCAATGCCGAATTGATTTTATTCCGCAATCGACTATAGGCAGCAGGATCTTTTACTTCGCAGGTCCGGCCCGCGTCTGGACAGCTCACTTCAACCGAATAATTTTCCTTATCATTATTGACAGATGTAATGATATCTGCGCGTTTAAACCCCGCCAATTGTGCTGGAGAGCCCCCTTCAACAAAGGAAATATAAGGTCGTGCGGTAGCTGCATCCAAAGAAAACCATTGTACTGAGATGCCATAGCCTTCGTTGTTATCCATCTTTGTACTGGCCTGCTCGGCGATATTGTAACCGTTGATACCTTCCATAAAGGAAAAGCGGTCAAAAACCCCTGCGTAACCGGCCGCCACATGGACAGGTGTCAGCCTTTTGAGTGCATCGAGCACATTACTCGCCGAACCATATTGATCGGTATACTGAGCCGGATTTTTTAAATAATCTGGAATAGATCCATCCGCCCATACGGAATAGAGCTTATAATATTTATAAATATCGTCTTTAATAAGCTGACCTTCGGTACGGTCAGTTGGTTCCGGCTCCGGTTCGGGCTTTGGATTATCCTTTTTACAGGAAAGAACAGTAAGTCCGATCAGCGCTATCGCTGCCCAACGTCCTACTTGCTGTAGAGGCACTATGTTCATATATTGAAGCAATTTGTAAAACAAATATATATATTAGTATTGAGTAGTTAGTATTGAGTATTGAGATTTTGTAGCGGCATTTTTACTTTCTCAATATCTGTATTTCTCTTTCCACTTGTCCCGAAGGCTCTGTCGGACCTTCTCCTCCTGAGGATTTTGTCCTGGTTCGTATAATTTCACACCACTAACCTCTTTGGGTAGAAATTCCTGTAACACAAAGTTTCCAGGATAAGCATGCGCATATTTATATTCGGCTCCATAGTTGAGTTCCTTCATCAGTTTAGTCGGTGCATTACGGATGTGCAAGGGAACCGACAGATCACCGCTTTGTTTCACGAGCGCCTGTGCCTTATTAATGGCCTCATAGGATGCATTGCTCTTGACCGAAGTTGCAAGATAAATGACGGTTTGCGAAAGAATAATACGTGATTCGGGCCATCCGATAACGTTCACTGCCTGGAAACAGTTGTTCGCCAACAAGAGCGCATTGGGGTTGGCATTGCCAATATCTTCTGAAGCCAAAATCAACAACCTGCGCGCGATAAATGAGGGGTCTTCTCCCCCTTCGATCATCCGGGCAAGCCAGTATACGGCAGCATTTGGATCGGATCCTCGTATAGATTTAATAAATGCCGAAATAATATCATAATGTTGCTCCCCAGCTTTATCATAGATCGCCATATTCTGTTGCACCTGCTTCAGCACAAAAGCATTGCTAATGGGTTCCTTATGGAGAACTGCGGCATTGACAACAAGTTCAAGCACATTCAACAGCTTGCGTGCGTCACCACCAGACAAGCGTAACAGCGCCTCATACTCTTCGACAGCAATCGCTTGCTTTTGGAGATACTCATCCTCATGAAGTGCCTTTTGAACCAGGCCAATAAGGTCGCTCTCTGAGAGATGCTCCAACACATAGACCTGACAACGGGATAACAAAGCTGATATAACCTCGAAGGAAGGATTTTCAGTCGTAGCGCCAATCAGTGTAACCAAACCACGCTCAACGGCCCCCAGTAGCGAATCCTGTTGGGATTTGGAAAAACGGTGTATTTCATCAATAAACAGAATTGGCTGATCCTGATTGAAATTCATCAGCCGTTCGGCCTTATCAATGACCTCACGGATATCTTTTACGCCAGCCTGAATTGCACTCAGGGCAAAGAAAGGTCTATCCAACTCCTTGGCAATCAACAGTGCCAAACTTGTCTTTCCGACACCCGGGGGCCCCCATAATATCATTGAAGGGATATTCTTTTGTTGGATCGCATGATAAAGTACTGCATCGGGACCAACAATATGCTGTTGTCCCACATAATCTTTCAATTGATGTGGTCGTAATCGTTCTGCAAGAGGGATACGTGTTGCCATAACACAAATTTAAAAATTAAACCATACAATAACTAAATATTTTAGCGTACCCTAATGAAATATACACAAGCAGTGGGCATGTAACTAAAAAAGAAAATAACCGGTAAGCCACAGGCTTGTACCACCAAGGTCTCAATACTCAATACTAACTACTTCATACTCAAAAAACACTTTAACATTTTTTCACACAATTTTTCTTCATATTTGTATTAGACGTTAATTGACGCGTAATAATGAATGAGGATGACGAAATACTGGACCTTACTTTTGACTGCCCTAACCACGACCCTTGGAATGAGCGGAAAGGTTATGGCACAGAATACCCCAAAGGACTATACTGGGGCAATAAAAAAATATGATGCTTCATTTAGCGGTGTAGGTCCGGAGGTGTATTTCCTACCTCCCCCAAAGACTGAGAACGAAATTATTGAAGACAATTATACGAGCAAAAAAAGCTTTAGCAAGGAAATTGCCAGGCAACTGTTATTCCAACGTTTATTACTGCAATTGAAAAGCACCAATAATATGGGTCATTTTCAATATCTGATGAATCCTGTTCCCGCTAATACCACAGCATGGAATAATACCATCGAAAATCAGAAAAAAGCAGAGAACTGGATTGCCGGCTATTCCTTAGCCAATGAAGCTGCACTATTTGCAATTAAGAATAATGACAGTATCGCTGCTTCAAAATTTCTATATGATGCATTATCATTAGCAAATCGTACCGACAATAAGGATGATATTGCAACAATTAACTTGAATTTGAGCAATTTTCAATTGTATCATGGCGATTTTGACAAAGCCGAAGAAAGCGCCCAAAAATATCATACCTATGCCACGGTAAGCAAAAGCTATCTCGAGCAGGCCAATGCCTGGTTATTAATTGCTATGGCCCGTGCAGGGCAAAAAAACTTTAAGGCCGCCGAAAATAACATTATCCGAAGCGCTATCCCCTTATTTAATAAAGCAAAGGCTTATGAAGGTAAAATATTCGCATGGGAGATGCTAGCGGAGATCTATTTTAAGCAAAACAAATTCACCGAGGCACAATGGTTCCTATTGCAAGCACGTGATCTGGCCAATGCAAAAAATCTGAGTGGTGAGCTTGCAGAGATTGAATACCTACTTGCCGCTTCCAAGCAAAAGGATGGTAATTACAAGGTGTCGATCAAAGAATTTATTCAAGCTGCTGAATTGGCCTCCAATGAGAATAACAAACAGTTGTCATTGGCGATATTAGACAAATTGGGCGAAGTATATCTTGTATTAAAGGACTACCCTTCGGCCGACCAGACCTACAAGGCTTATACACAACTGAAAAACGAATTGTACAATTAATTGACCTTTGTAAGATAACAGCAACCGAAGAATCGAAAGTAAGAAATAAATCGTATTTTAAGCTTTTTGTAAATATTAAAGGATAAATCAAATAAATTTTTAGAATCTATGATAATGTGCTATGAATTTCACTAAATTTAGCACGCTTATCAATAAGAGCTGAAAATTTTTAGTTATAAAATGATTATTAAAACTGTCGAAAATATGTTTAGGAAACTCATATTTGCACTTTTTGTGGTATCTATTGTCTCTTGTGGTTCAAAACCACGGGTAGCACTTCCAGATGATGGTGGACTCAAACCGAGCACACAACATCAGATCATCGCGAAAGAAGTGATTGGATTATTGGAAAATGCAAGCTACAAGAAGGTCAAAATGAATGATTCCATATCTGGAATTATCTATGATAATCTGATCAAAGGTTTAGACCAGAGCAAGAATTATCTACTTCAAGCGGATATTGATGCATTTCAGGCTTACAAGAGTAACCTTGCCCAGGATATAAAAGGAGGAGATCTTTCTTCGGCCTTCCAGATCTTCAATGTCTATAAAAAGAGATATTTGGAAAGAATGCAATATGCGCTTTCTGAAATCGACAAAAAGCAAGATTTCACCAAAGATGAATATTATCAGCCTAACCGTGAAAAATTAGGTTGGTTCAAAACAGATGCCGAAGCCAACGATCAATGGCGTAAACGTGTGAAGTACGATTTGTTAAACCTGGAAACTGCTAGTGGTAAATCTACTGATAGTGCAAAAACCAAGCAGGTGGAAACATTGAAAAAACGTTATGTGAATTTAATTTCCCAAACAAAGAAATATAATTCAAATGACGCCTTTCAGATCATTATGCAGGCGCTTACAGATGCTGTAGATCCACATACTTCTTATTTCAACCCTTCGTATGCGCAAGCCTTTAATGAAGGCATGGCAAATACATTTGAAGGTATTGGAGCAAGGCTGACCATAGACAATGAGGCAGTAAGCATCAATGAGATCATTCCCGGTGGACCTATCTTTAAAGACAAGACCATCCAAGTGAATGACAAGATCATTGCTGTGGCACAAGGTAAAGATGGTGAATTTGAAGATATCATCGGTTGGAGATTAGACGCCGCTGTAGCCAAAATAAAAGGTCCGAAGGGAACGATCGTACGACTTAAGATTATCCCGGCAGGACAACCGATGAACTCGCATCCGCGCATTGTTTCCTTAGTACGCGAAAAAATCGTTGTCGAGGAAGAGTCTGCCAAGAAAGAGATCATGAACATCAAAGGAGCTGATGGAAAAATGTATAAAGTCGGGGTGATCAATATCCCTAAATTTTATATGGATTTTGAGGCCTACAGAAGACGCGATCCGAACTATAAAAGTACAACAAGAGATGTAAGATTGATCTTAGATACACTAAAGCAAGCCAAAGTGGACGCTGTAATTATCGACCTACGTTTCAATGGCGGTGGCTCACTGCCTGAAGCAATTGATCTTACAGGATTGTTTATTGATAAAGGGCCTGTTGTACAAGTAAGGGATACTAAAAATAATATTGATGTTGAAGAAGATAAGAATGCAGGTGTAGCATGGGATGGCCCATTAGGTGTAATGATCAACCGTTTCTCTGCCTCTGCCTCAGAAATTTTCGCTGGTGCAATTCAAGATTATGGTAGAGGAGTAATCCTTGGCTCACAAAGTTATGGTAAAGGGACTGTTCAATCGGCTATCGATATGTCGCGTGTGATTAGCCCTACAAGTCGCCTATTGTTAAAAGCATCCGGAGAGAAAGATCCGGATACACCGGAAGGAGCACCACAATATGGACAGATCAATATCACTTTGGGCAAATTTTACCGTGTCAACGGTAGCAGTACACAACATAAAGGAGTAACTCCTGACATTACATTCCCGTCTCAATTCTCCGCAGAGAAATTTGGTGAAAGCTCAGAGAAATTGGCTCTTCCTTGGGATCAAATTCAATCCAGTAACTTCAAAAAAGTAGCGGATATGAGTGGAGTGGATAAAAAGCTGGAGACGCTACATGAGACCCGGATTAAAAATTCACTGGAATATAAATATTTGAAAGAAGATATTGAAGAGGCTCAAAAAGATGAAGATGTCAAAATTTCATTGGAATTAAATAAATTCAAAAAAGAAAAAGACGACAATCTCAAGAAAAATAAGGACCGCATCAATGCTTTATTGAAATTACAAGGTAAACCGGCATGGGAAGAAGGCAAACCTCAACCGAAGATGGACCTTGACTTTGTAAAAGATGAGAGTGCAAAAGTAATGACTGACTATATCATTAATTTTGCGAACAAAAAATAAAGACGGATAAAATTCCGCGAAAAAAGGCAATCGTAACAACGGTTGCCTTTTTTTATGATGCTCATCACAATCTCAAACCTTTAACATTAAATTCATCTTTTCTTTGTAACTTATCGCAACATTAATTGTTCTACATATAAATAAAGACTTTAAAAATAGAGCTGACAATTGGAATCTATAAAATAAGAGTCTGGATAATGATGGATTTTACCCTTAAAACAATATCACAATGAAACGTATCCTGCTTCTAACCGACTTTTCAGAAAATGCACTTTTAGCGGCAAAACAAGTAGCCTTATGTGCAGAGGCTTGGAAAACTGAAAAAGTTATTGTTTACCATACTTATAACAGTGTAACAATTGTAAACAATGAACCTATTGTTGTGGTTAATGACGAAGTTAAAGAGGCCAAAGAGAAAGAATTAAATGCCTGGTTGGAGCTAATCGGGCCACTCTTTCCAGCACAAGTGACACTGTCCCACAAGATGGAAGATGTAGATCTTCCAGTAGGTGTAAATGACCTCTGTAAATCTGAAGATATTGATCTTGTCGCGCTGGGGATCACAGGACAGACTGGTTTCGCCAAGATCCTGGTGGGAAGCAATGCCATTACCCTTATGGACATCTGCAATAAACCGATGTTGATTGTCTCCCATAAGGTAAATCCGGCTGTTCCAAAAAATGTATTGGCAACCACTGACCTGAAAGAAGTTGACAGAAAGCTGAGTTTGTTTAATCTGGATCAAGTCCTCGACACATTTTCAGCGCAGTTATATGTTTTGAATGTTGCGAAGAAAGAAGGCTCCGCCGCAGATTTGGCACAAGAATTAAAACATTTGCATGAAAGGCTGGACAAGTATAAACCAATCTATGATTACATCAGTCATGAGGATATTACATTGGGAATAGCAGAATATGCGAAAGAGAAACATATAGACCTCATCCTGTCATTTCACAAGAAACAAGGTTTATTGGCGAGTTTATTTAAAACTAGTATATCCAAAAAAATTGCTTGGAACGGCGCTGCAAACTTATTAGTCATTCCAATGGATAAATCATAAATAGCAGAAAGGGCTGGAGCAAAAGTATCTCTCCAAATATTTAATATTCAGGATATACTTTTGCCTTTTAGGGTTGCTGCCATTTTACATAGATTTCTATGTACAGGACCTATTTCTTGTCTACAGAATGTTTGCCCGGGCCGATAAACACGAGTCCCAAAAAGACAAAGAACAATTCAATGGCATGAGATGCACCAGAGACTCCATCACCTTTTGAAAGATGCATCAATCCAGCAACCACCATGGTAAAAGCAAGTAACAAGGCTGAAGGTCTAAAAAAAAGACCCAATAGTAAGAAGATACCACCAATAGTTTCTGTAGCCGCGGCCATAAAGCCCCAAAATGTCGGAATAAAATTGATGCCCATATTGCCCATGGCCTTTCCAACCCCCGCCCAGAGCTCAGGACCTCCCTGCAACTTCGGCAAACCATGCATAATCATCATCACTCCCAATCCGATGCGGAGGATCAACAAACCCGTATCCCTATATTTTCCCAATGAATTCCAAATTGCCATAAATAGAAATTTATAATGTATTAAAATGTTAATTACTGATTGATATTTCTAAAATAATCAATTTTTATTGATTTGTGTTTATTTTCAGCGGTTTCAATGAGCTCACTTCGTTCGGTTATTGATTTGTGTTTATTTCTCAAAGGTATCAATAAACTCATCTCATTCGCTAATTAGTACCCATTTATCCTACTTGGTATCGGTGAACTTGTCATTCATGCTACGCACTTTATCCTCCTTTAATGATAACAAAATTAGGTCAAAATGTGTTACCTCCCCTTGATATAGATTAAGAAATTCAACAAAAAAGGTCTATTTGAGTGAGGGAAAGAAAGACGAAATGGGGCAATTCACTTTAAGAAAAATAAGGGAAGCCGACAGAAAAATATTGTATTTATGATACTAAATGCGTAATTTAAGTCTCATAGACCCGATTATAAAATTATTATGAAGAATCTTCTCTTATTAACAGATTTCTCGGACAATGCCTATGCTGCCGCTCAATATGCCGCAAAATTAGCTCCGCTTTGGGGTATAGAAAGGGTTGTGCTGTACCATACTTATGAGGTTATACCAACGGTTGGAACAGAGCCTGTTGTCATCAGCAATTTGGATATACTAGAAGAAAAACAAAAAGATCTCAACGTGTGGCAAGAAGACCTCATCCAACTCTTTCCACAGGGAATAGCATGGAAAGTGGTACTGGAGGAGTATGAATTGAGCTATGGCGTCAACCGTACTTGTGCTGAGGAAGATATCGATATTGTTGTCGTCGGAACTGCTGGAAAAAGTGGTTTTAAAAAGCTTCTCTTGGGCAGCAACACGTTAAAATTAATTGAGAATTGCCACACCCCATTGCTGGTTGTACCTGCCAAAGCCGAATTCAGAATCCCAAAAAAGATGCTGATCGCAACCAATCTCAAAGAAGTGAAGCTTAAGTTAGACCGGCTTCTGATCAATGCAGCTGAAGTGCTCCGAAAGAGTGAGGTCTATGTAGTTCACGTTACCAAGGAAGATCCTGCCAGTAAAGTTGTCAGCACAGAGATTAACATTATGAACGATCTATTGGCCCCCTACCATCCCATATACAGCTATATCTTACACTCGGATATTGCCGTTGGCATCAATCAATATATTAATGAAAACCACATTGATATGATGGTTACTTTCCATCGCGACAAAGGGTTACTTAGCCGGATTTTCAACACCAGTATTGCGCAAAAAATGGCTTGGAAAAGTCAGGCGGCCATGATGGTTATTCCTGTACATTCAGGATAATATAAAAATATCGACAATTAAACCGTAGCATCCCGGACACAACTATTTAATTGTCGATAGGGTTAATCATCTATAAATAGATGAGCTCCGTTTTATCGGCACTCGTTACCAATTTCACTTTCCGGCCTAATACCAGTGCATGGTTATCATCTATATGTCCTGCTGGATAACCAAAGGCGACAGGAAAATCATATTCTTTGACTTTATCCCAGATAATCTCCTCTACAGTCTGTCCAAATGTAGGATCATTGTCTTTCATGGATGAAAAACTGCCCACAATAAGACCTTTCAATTTTTTGAATTTGCCAGCACGTTTCAGCGCCCACAGCATCCGATCCACTGAATAATAAGCCTCACCCACATCCTCAATGAAAAGAATCTTATTTGCATACTTGACATCTGAGTCTGACGCCAAAACAGACAATAAAATAGCCAAATTCCCACCAATTAGCTTGCCTTCAGCCTCACCGGAGCGGTTTGGGAATACAGATTGTTCGTAGCTAAAGTCTGTGGAATCGCCAAACAATGCATTTTTTAACGTCTCCAAGGAAGCTTTCGTTCCTGATTCAAAAGATTTGGGCATCTGCCCATGTATCGTCGCAATTTTATAGTTACGTTGGATATGGCTATGCAATACTGTGATATCGCTAAATCCGACCAACCACTTGGGATGCTGCTCAAACTTAGAAAAATCGATCTCATCGACAATCCGAACGCAACCATAGCCCCCTCGGGCAGCAAATACCGCTTTAATGGATGGATCATCCAGGGCCCATTGGAGGTCTGCAGCACGTAAGTGGTCATCGCCAGCAAACTGATGATAAGATGTCCCTACTGTCTCCCCCACCAGGACTTCTAGCCCCCAGCTCTTCAATGTTTCAATCCCCATATCAATATTCCCACGGATAAAGCTTGCAGGACAAACGATGGCGACTTTGTCGCCTTCTTTAAGAAAATCAGGTATTTTAGACATATTTATTATCTTTCATATATAATTTGATTCTTTACAGCCATGAAGCGATCATTAGCCAACTCATTTCATTTTAGCCCAAAGTAATTTGTTCCAACTCATGATGGTTTCCTCCAATAAAAATTTTCAATGCATGAGGAGACAACAAATTTATCTTAGTATTATACCGCAAATTGAATTATCTTTGTGAAAGAAACAAGTAAAAACTTTAATATACTTTCAAGCATTGAGTATTCTAGATAAAAAACGTTATACAATTACTTCGGCATTACCGTATGCCAATGGTCCTTTACATATCGGGCACCTTGCCGGAGCTTATATTCCAGGTGATATTTTTGTTCGCTATTTGCGTTTAAATCAAAAAGATGTGGTCTATGTCTGTGGTTCGGATGAACATGGTGCAGCCATTACCATCCGCGCAAAAAAAGAGGGAATTACGCCACAGCAGATCATTGATAAATACAACAAACAAATCAAAGAAAGCTTTGAAGAGTTTGGCATTTCTTTCGATATCTACCATCGTACCTCCGAACCGATTCACCACCAATTGTCGCAAGATTTTTTCCTGAACTTATACAATAAAGGTGAATTTGTCGAGAAATTTTCGGAGCAATACTACGATGAGGAGTACCATCAGTTTTTGGCGGACCGTTATATTACTGGGACCTGTCCAAACTGTAAATCCGAAGGTGCCTATGGTGACCAATGTGAAAAATGCGGTACCTCACTAAGTCCAACAGACCTGATCAACCCAATTTCGACATTAAGTGGGAAAACTCCCGTATTAAAAGAAACGAAGCATTGGTATTTACCTTTGGATAAATATCAACCTTGGTTGGAAAAATGGTTAATCGAGGGCAAGAAAAACATTCTTAAATCCAACGTTTTTGGCCAATGCCAGTCTTGGCTCAAGTCAGGTTTGCAGCCACGTTCTATGACCAGAGATTTGGATTGGGGGGTAGATGTTCCCCTGAAAGAAGCAGAAGGAAAGAAACTTTATGTATGGCTAGATGCACCAATAGGTTATATTTCTGCAACGAAGCAGTGGGCAATCGACCACGGAAAAAATTGGGAAGACTATTGGAAAACCCATGACAATCCAGCGGACGATTCAACATTGATCCATTTTATCGGAAAAGATAATATTGTATTCCATTGCATCATATTCCCAGCGATCCTTCATGCTCATGGAGACTATATCCTGCCAGAAAATATACCTGCAAATGAATTCCTTAATTTGGAAGGCGATAAGTTATCTACATCCAGAAACCATGCCGTTTGGTTACATGAATATCTACAGGAATTCCCAGACAAACAGGACGAATTACGTTATGTATTAACCTCTATTTTACCTGAGACCTCGGATGCTGAATTTACCTGGAAGGATTTCCAAGCGCGGATCAACAACGAGCTAGTAGCGATCTTCGGTAACTTTGTCAATCGTGTGATGGTACTGTCCCATAAATATTTCGATGGCAAAGTATTAAATGGATCTCCATTAACAGCAGTGGATCAAGCGGTATTGGATGAGTTAAAATCCTATCCGGCGTCTATCAAATCATCACTGGAGCAATTCCGTTTCCGTGAAGCGCTGGCGGAGTTTATGAATGTGGCGCGCCTTGGGAACAAGTATTTAGCTGACGAAGAACCTTGGAAAGTAATCAAAACGGACGAGGAACGCGTAAAAACGATCCTAAATGTAGCGTCTCAGATTGTTGCTAACCTTGCCGTGTTGGCACAACCATTTTTACCAAAAACAGCAATCAAATTATTTGAAATGCTCAATTTCCCGCAAGGAAATTGGAACGATGCAGGTAAGGAAGGCCTAATTCAGGATGGTCATCAGTTGGGTGAAGTCCAATTGTTGTTTGATAAGATAACAGACGAGCAAGTGGAGTTTCAATTAAACAAACTTGCGGAAGCGAAACAAAAAAACCGCGCAGACAACACGAAGGTCGCCCCTGCTAAAGAAAACATTAGTTTTGACGATTTTGTCAAAATGGATATCCGTGTAGGGACAATTTTAGAAGCTGAAAAAGTTGCGAAAACAAAGAAATTACTAAAATTAACAATAGATACGGGTATTGATAAGCGCACCGTTGTATCGGGTATCGCGGAGTTCTTTAGCCCAGAAGAGATTGTCGGACGCCAGGTCTCAATTTTGGTAAATCTAGAACCTCGTGAAATCAAAGGCATTACCTCACAGGGTATGATCTTGATGGCCGAAGATGCTGATGGTAGATTGGATTTCGTCAAACCGGATACAGCGATCAAAGTCGGTAGCACAGTACGCTAACTAAACGTAAGATATAGCATAAACAAAGAATGCCTGTCGCAAAAGACAGGCATTCTTTGTTTTCAAAAGCCATCCGGTATTTCTATTCCCTTTTAGTGATTTGCTTTAGCTACAGATACCAAGCAAAGAGCGGTTAGAATAAGACATTTTGCAATCTCTTTTTAAAATCTTTCTCATCCATCCAATCATAGACAGTATCTTTTAACTTTTTTATAACCTCCGTTTTCGATTCGGCAACAACCTTCTTCTTTTTGGTAAGTACATTGGACACTGGAGTATTGGTGATCTCGACCTTCGTTGCAAACATATTGATATTCATACTGGGGATAGATATCCCCAAGATCAAGCCCGGCAGCCCATGGATTAATTCTGGCCCCCCTGATATCGGAATCTGTCCCGCAAAAAATGCGACAACATAGATTGAATCTTGTATGATTCCATTTGCTCGCCTACAATCATAGTCTGCGATGTTGCGATATTCATCAGTGTACTTCCATTTCACTGCAGGCAAAGAATCCTTCATCAACAGTTGCTCATCACCAAAAGGTAATAATTTGATGAATTCTTGGTTCTTGAAATTCAAATAAGTTTTTGAATCAGTCACTGCCGGATTATACCAGGAGACATTTCGATAGTTAGCGGGGTAATCTTCCTGTACGGTTTCAAACAAAGTCTCGGTATCATAAAACTTCAATGTATGATGTGTGATCATTTCAACAGGTCCATTTTTGACTGCATTCTCTACCCCCAGTTTATCCCAGGTATCCAAGTCTGGCTTACTTAAATAAGTTCGTTTCAAGTAGTTCTGCACATGGAATTTCCGTTCGAAAGTCACAGTGCCACTGTTCGGGAAAAATGCATGCTGTGCCTGTATTGCAGTGATGGACAAACATAAAAGCCCCATTATTAATATTATTTGCGTCCTCATTTGGCATCTCCTCTCATTGTTGTAAAATTGTAGATCACTTTTAACATCCCATAACGACGCAATACATTGTTGCTTGTCTGGATAAATGCAGTACCATCCTGATAGCGACGCACTCCAATATTTTTATTTAATATATCGTTGACAAATAATTGCGCTTCCAAAGATTTGTCCTTTAAGAACTTTTTAGAGATATAGCCATTCATGTTCATCATGTTAATGGATTGCAATGTCTTTGTTGCAGCTTGATAATTCTGTTGCATGGATAGCGAAATTTTAAAGTCTTTGGGTAAGTAATAGGTGACTTGCGAATAAGAATTGAATTTAAATGTTGTCTGATTCAATTCGGGTTGTAAATAGGAATCCATTTTTTCTACGCCAGGACTCAAGTTAATATAAAAGTCCATTTTATTTGCTTTAAAACGGTTAAAACCTATATTAGGACCTACGCTCCAAGTTTTGTTACGGTTTAGCTGTGGATCTTGATTCAATAAAGAAAGATAACTATACTGACTATTATAGTTAAGGTCCATACCAAGGTTCATCTTTAATCCCCATTTCTTTTGTATCGGAAAACTATAGCTTCCGCCTCCATACAAAGACCAATTATCCTTATCAATATTGACATAGGAGATTTGTCGGGTACCCTCTTCCAAGTTATAGCGCACACTACTATTAATATTGCGTTTTCCCTGATAAGCGCCAACATAGAAATACATATTTTGATCTTTTAGCTGCTTATAAGAGTTATAATTGACAGAATAGGAATTATTGAACCCAGATTTCAGATCTGGATTGTCCAAATATTCCACGAGCGGCTGGGCATTTTGTTTAAGCGGTTCGATCTGTGTCAATGAAGGCTGGGCCGTCTGTCCACTGTAACGGAAGCCGATGTTTTTACTTTTAGAAATTTTGTAATTCACCGAAAGCGATGGCCTTAAAGAGGTCTGATCGCGCTGCAATATGGTATTTAAATTATTATAGGTTCTTTTTACAGCTTCAAATTCTGTTTGGTTACTCAGATTGATTGTCAAGTCATTTGTTTTATAGTTCAGTGAAGTATTGATACTATTTTTTAAACTGGAAAAATTAAAATCATTCAATACACTTTCATCCAGCACAGTATATTTTTGTGTGATAGGATCTCTATTGAAGGATTGATTGAGTGTTTCTGATTTATTGCTTGAAAAAGAGTACCCGATTGATCCTGTAATCTTTTTTGAAAGGGGCTCGGTATAGGTTATCGAAGCGCCATACGTATTATTTCTGATTTCATCTTTTTTAAATTGATCGATTGTGTCAGTACGCTGGCTATTTTCAAAATAGTTTTCCGAAAAATATTGTGTCTTCGAGAGGTTCCGATCCGTATTTGCGTTGACATTAAATGTGATGGAGCGACGCTCTTTTTTAAATCGTCGTGTCAAGATAGCATTCACATTAAATTTATCCTGATCACTATTCAGATCTGTGCGCGATATGGTATTTGTAATTGGCTGTCCACTCAAGGTTTTCTGATAAGCTTCTGCCTCAGAGATATTATCCCTATTGGATTTATTAAAGCCCATATTCACGGTCAGATCAGCAAGCGAATCCAATTTATAATCATACCTCAAATTAGCAACATTTGCTCTGTTTTCATTTTCCGTTCTGGTTGTATTACTGTCTATTTGAGCCCGTTCTGGCAAGTTATTCTGCGCATTATAGGTACTTGTATTATCAACATTTATCTGACTACGCTTGTAATTGACGTTAATTTTGTGCTTATCATTTTTAGACTTATCGGAATAGCTTACCCCCATATTTAAAGCTTTAGGTACACCTCCACCCCTGTATTGGCCATCCCATCCGCCTTCCGTTTCGTCTCCACCGGAAGAAATCATGATACCTCCACCGTCCATCATCTGTACATTGCCGCTTCCCCCCACACCATATTTTTGACTATCCTCAAAGCCCAAACCAACCATGCCATCATTGGCCAAAATACCATAAGCGGCAATCTTCTGTGCCCCTTTAAACTTATTGAGCATGACTTTCCCGCCATAATACTTATCTGTTCCTGCACCTGCGATTGCCTGACCAAACATCCCTTTCTTTTTATCCTCCTTGAGTTTTATATCAATAGTTTGCGTACGCTCTCCGTCATCCACACCAGTACGCACAGCCAGATCGGACTTCTTTTCGTATACCTGTACCTTGCTCACCATATCCGACCGGATATTTTTGGTAATCAGGGTTGGGTCATCCCCAAAAAACTCCTCTCCATCGAGCAGCACCTTTTTTACCTCTTTTCCCTGCGCTGTAATCTTCCCTGTCCCATCGATCGTAATACCTGGAAGCACCTTGAGCAAATCCTCAACCTTAGCATCTTTCTCAACCTTAAAACTACCAGCATCATACTCTATTGTATCTCCTTTAATAACGACTGGAATTCGTCCATTGACCTGTACCTCCTCCAAGAGTAATGATGCCTTTGACAGCGATACCATGCCGAGATCAAGACCTTGGGCTGTAATATGGATATCTTTTACGAGGTCAGCATATTGTGGATAGGACACGACCATTTTATAAATACCTGTATCCAGATTAGCAATTTGGAAAGTCCCGTTTTCTTTTGTTCGATCGAACTTAATTAATATAGAATCTTTTGGGTTAAGTAAAGCAACTGACGCTTGATGGAGTTTAGCTTTGTCTTTGGCATCAACAACTACACCTGTAAGCCGCTGTTGGGCATAGGAAATAGAGCTTATGGCTGAAAGTACAAGAAACAAAACTAAGGTATAGGTTGGTCTCATAAATTTCCGTTTATATATTGTCGCAATAAAGATATCAATGTTGCTACGGAAAATTCGTAAAATAATGTTAAATAATTAAGAAATTAAAAAAATAGCAAAACCAAAAACAACAAACTGTAAAACAACTAATTAAAGACAAATATCTAATAAAACTGGATAGAACAAAATGTTACACCAGCTTTGTTTTCCCAATAAGACACAACTGATAATATCAGAAGAAATATAGTTTCATACATTTCTGCCTGACATATTGAAAATAGTTTCGCTATAGAAAAACCGGTAGCGATGCTTTTTTTACAACCTGTAATCTATTATGATACCAACAGAGATTTCATGGATCTTTGTGGTCGCTTCATAACTATTCAACTGAAATTTGCACAACAGGAATATATTCTTGTACTTAAAGAGTAATTTTTCTATCGCTTTCGATTGTTCATCAGATATCTGTTCCAAGCACGATTGGCCTCGCCTAGCTCATAGTATAAGGCAGCGTGTGTAGAACATTATCCTGCTAGTCACCTTTTTAGAAATACCTTCAGTATAAAAAAACAGCAGTAACTTGCGCTACTGCTGTCTATACTATTCATTGCAAACAAGCTTTTTTGTCTAGTCTGCAACGGCATCGAACAAGTCGATTATTCGACGTTTAGATTCAACTCTTTTTCTTTATTGATTAAATGTGCAATGCTGGTGTCATTCAAAATTTGCAACATCGCATTCCTCACTTCCACAAATGTATCACGGATGCCACAGGCATGCTCTTCGGTACACTCTTCACAGGAACGATAAAAATTTAGACTGACACAAGGGAGCAAAGCAATCGGTCCATCGATCAGACGCATTACCTGAGATAAAAATACATCTTCTGGAGCTTTATTGAGACTATAGCCACCACCTGCACCTTTTTTACTATAGAGAATCCCTGCGTTGCGCATTTCAAGGAGAATCTGTTCCAAGAATTTTTTTGGAATATTTTCTTCCTGCGCGATCTTAACGATCTGCATAGGTTCATTTCCGTAGTTACGACCGAGCACCATAAGTGCCTTAATTGCATATTTTGTCTTTTTGGAAAGCATAATTTGTTAACCCCCTGTTGAATTGCAAATTTACGTTTTTTATTCAATAGAATAAAACCTATAAACTAGCCTGTAAAAGAAAAGCCCTTAGCACAATTTACCCGTTGGATATCCTTATGCTAAGGGCGAATATTATTTGATAACCGAATTGCTATTGGCCCAATACTGCTGTAATGGGTTTACCGATACTTCCATTGGGTTCGGTAATATGCAATAGTGATGAAATTGTAGGCGCAATATCGACAATATGGACCTCGGTATTGGACACACCAGGCTTAATACCCCAGCCCATAAATACCAATGGGATATGGGAATCATATCCCGACCAAGTACCATGTGTCGTACCCGTAGAACGTGGGGTACCATCATACCATTGTGGTTCACAAACGATCTGGATAACACCACTTCGTTTGTAGTTATACCCATTGATCATTTTTTCACGGACAGGCTCTGGAATCATTAGGCCTTCGCTCTTTTCCATATCTGCAACGTATGCAACACCTTCGGTGTGGCGCAATTCGCGAATAATTGTCTCTTTTATTTTATCCCGATCCAATTGAAGCGAATCAATTATTTGATTATTCAAATGAACCTGATAATTCATCATACTCTTGACGATTTTTTCCTGTCCAAATTTCTCTTTCAACTTTTTGTTTAGATCCGAGATAATCTGACGGGAATAGAAATAACCGCCATTTCCTTTCATATCCATATAGAATCTCGAGTTGTAAGAAGCGCCATGGTCAGCAGTCAGGAAAAAGGTGTAATTGCCTTTACCGACAGTGTTATCCAGATAAGCAAAGAAATCGGCCAGTTGTTTGTCCAATTGCAGATAGATATCTTCAATTTCTACAGCTGTTAATGAGTAGCGATGTCCGACATAATCTGTAGCCGAAAGACTGACACAAAGGAAATCGGTATTTTTAGTTGGGTTATTTCCCATCTGCTCATTCTTGATGGCTTCCATTGCCAGATCTAAGGTAAACTGATTACCCATTGGCGTTGTTTTTATCAACTCAAGACCTTCGTCTTTCATCAACTTAGATGTCGCACGCGGCAAGGTTGGTTTCTCTTCACCAGGATATTTCCCTTCATAGATATTATCATCAGCAATACTATTCGCTGCATAAGTACGCACATCGTACATCGGCTTCCAGTCTGCCTTAAGATATTTTTCCGCTAATTTTTTCTTATTGAAGTCAACGACCCACTTCGGTAATTGATCCATATAGAAATTGGAGGTAATCCAGTTGCCCGACTTCGCCTCAAACCAATAAGCAGCATCCGCAAAGTGACCGGCAGGTAATATGCCGCCTCTGTCTTTAATTGCTATACCAATGACTTTAGATTTAAAATTTGAAGCCAGTTTCAACTGATCCGTTACTGTAGACGCCAGTAAATTACGTGGGGATTGTTTTCCTTCTTTCTCTGTAGTACCTACACCAACGACATTGTCATCTTGGGTACAATACATATTCTTGCCCGTAAGCTCCTCGATCCAATCATTACCCGCAATACCGTGGATTGAAGGAACAGAACCAGTGTACACCGAACTGTGTCCTATAGCTGTATAGGTCGGAATATAATTGATCAGGGTATTCTCGCAGGAGAAGCCTTCTTTCAAAAGTCGCTTGAAACCGTCATTTCCATATCGGTCCGCAAAGCGATATAGATAATCCCAGCGCATCTGATCCACCATCAGACCGACGACCAATTTGGGTCTTTCCGGTTGTTGTGCCATGGAGGAGAGTGCAGCTATTCCAAATACGACACTTAAAAAAAATCTTTTAATCATAATAATATTAAGTATTGAGTATTAAGCATTAAGATATTAGATTTGAGACGTTCACAATACGAAGTCTCCGACTTACCTAAATCTCCTTTTTTTACTTATTAATTTTAACCGTTGACTTTACTAATCTAAGTCCCTAACTTCAGCAGCCACTGTGTAGAGCCGCCGTTTAATAACGAATGCTAATGTAGGGTTTAATCTTTTAAATGTGTTTTTAAAAATTGTCCTGTATAAGAATCTTTACAATGTGCAAGATCTTCTGGAAGTCCCGTAAAAACTACCTTTCCACCTTTATTACCCCCTTCAGGTCCAATATCAATCACCCAATCCGCCGACTTGATCATATCCATATTATGCTCAATGACCAAAATACTATTGCCGAGAGCAATCAAAGCATCAAACGATTTTAGCAGTTTTTTAATATCCTGAAAATGCAAACCAGTAGTCGGTTCGTCAAAGATAAACAGGGTCTTCTTGCTGTTATTGCCTTTGATCAAAAAGGAAGCAAGTTTAATCCGTTGGGCCTCACCCCCTGAGAGCGTACTGGAAGACTGTCCGAGCTTTACATACCCTAAACCAACATCTTGTAATGGCTGTAACTTAGCCAATATTTTAGGCTGGTCACCGAAGAAGACAATGGCTTCATCCACGCTCAGTTCAAGTATATCTGCTACGGATTTACCTTTATATTGCACGTCTAGCACAAACTGCTTGAAACGTTTTCCACCACAGGCCTCACATGGGAGTACGATATCTGCCATAAATTGCATTTCGATCTTCACTTCCCCCTCACCTTGACAGACATCACAGCGGCCACCCTCGACATTAAAAGAAAACGCAGCTGGTTTCAATCCCGCAGCTTTGGATGCGGCTTGATTGGCATACAATGCCCTGATCTCATCCCAAGCCTTAACATAAGTCACTGGATTGGACCGTGAAGAACGACCGATAGGATTCTGATCGACCATTTCGATCTGTTCCACTTGTGCAATATCGCCTTCTATGGAATCATATACACCTGTTTGTTCACCAGAATAATTACCGATTGATTTCTGCAATGCCGGATAAAGAATCCGTTTTACCAAGGAAGTCTTTCCGGACCCAGATACCCCAGATACGACGGTAAATGTATTTAAGGGAAACTGCACATCGATCCCCTGAAGATTATTTTCATGCGCTCCCTTTACAGTAATACTGTTGGACCACTTTCGCCGTTTTTTTGGAACTTCGATCTGGCTCTTGCCACTCAGATATTGACCCGTTAAGCTCCTATCATCTTTTAGGATCTCACTATACGTTCCCGCAAATACCATCTCACCACCATTGATCCCTGCTTCAGGGCCAATATCGATCAAGTAATCTGCAGCCTCCATCATTTCCTGTTCATGCTCAACCACAACAACCGTATTACCTACATCACGCAGGGACTTCAATACCGAGATCAGACGTTGTGTATCCCGCGGATGTAACCCAATACTTGGCTCATCCAGTACATATATTGAGCCGACGAGCGAACTTCCAAGCGAAGTTGCCAAATTGATTCGTTGGGATTCCCCTCCGGATAGCGTATTGGACAAACGGTTTAAGGTAAGGTAGCTTAACCCTACATCGCATAGAAATTGTAACCGGTTATTAATTTCGGCCAATAGACGTTTGGCGATCACCTTTTCATTTCCTTCCAGAGACAAATCTGTAAAAAATGCCAAAGCTTCTTCAAGAGGCATCAATACGATATCGGTAATTGACCTACCACCTACTTTGACATAGGTCGCATCTTTGCGCAACCTTGTTCCTCTACAATCCGGACAGTCGGTCTTACCACGGTAACGTGATAACATCACGCGGTATTGAATTTTATAGGTCTGTTCTTCAAGCTCTTCAAAGAACTGGTTAAGCCCTGTAAAATAACCATTTCCCGTCCAGAGTAATTCTTTTTGTGCTGCGGTCAGATCAGAATAGGCGCGGTGTATCGGAAAATCAAACTTTAAAGAATTTTTTACCAGCACCTGTAACCATTCGCCCATTTTCTCTCCTCGCCAAGGAGCAATAGCGCCATCATAGACAGAGCGACTCTTATCTGGTATAACAAGATCTGGATCTATACCAATGATCTTCCCATAGCCTTCACACCGACGACAGGCACCATAGGGATTATTGAAACTAAAGAAGTTGGGACTAGGCTCCTCAAAGGTAATTCCATCGAGTTCAAACTTATGCGAGAAATGATGTCTTTTATCCTTTTCTTCAATATACAATTCACCTTTACCCTCAAAAAATCCGGTTTGAATAGAATCTGATAATCGATTAATGGTATCATCATCCTGTTCGATACGTACCCGATCCACTACGATCAATACCTCGCCGTCCTGAATCGTTTCATTGGCCATGCTCTTATCGTCAATAATACTTTCGATTTTTTGCATTTTATCTTGATAAACGACACGGACAAATCCTTTCTGCAGTAAGAGAGACAACTCTTCTTTGAGCTTTCGCCCATGGGAAGGCACCAATGGAGCCAAAAGCGTGACAGATTCTCCCTCGTCAAACTTCAAGGCAAAATCTACCACCGAACTCACACTGTCTTTAGTCACCTCCCTCCCTGAGACAGGAGAAATCGTCTTCCCGATCCTTGCATATAGTAATTTCAGATAGTCATATATTTCGGTAGAAGTTCCGACAGTAGAACGGGGATTGCTGGTAATAACACGTTGTTCAATCGCAATCGCTGGAGCGATCCCTTTGATGTAATCGACTTCGGGTTTATTCATCCGTCCCATAAACTGCCGTGCATAGGAAGAAAGACTTTCAACGTACCGTCGCTGCCCCTCAGCATATAGGGTATCAAAAGCGAGGGAAGATTTTCCCGAACCCGACATTCCTGTAATGACAACTAATTTATTTTTGGGAATATCAACATCAATATTTTTCAGATTATTGACTCTAGCCCCTTTTATTTGAATATATTCTTTTGGAGTATGCTCCACTTTTTTACTCATAATAATCCTTATCTCACACAAAGTTACGCAATCTTGGCTGATTATAGTCCCTATGAATTAAAAGCTCTCACGAAAAAATACAGCCGCTATCATCATGCAGTTCTATAAATTTAGAGGTTGCCTTTTTTCATTTCAGTGACAGCATAATCTACGGCTCTAGCTGTTAATGCCATATAGGTCAGCGACGGATTTTGCGTTCCTGTTGAGGTCATGCAGGAACCATCGGTGACAAATACATTTTTCACCAAATGTAACTGGTTCCATTTGTTCAACAACGAGGTCTTGGGATCCAGTCCCATACGTACTCCGCCCATTTCGTGGATATCTAACCCCGGATTTTGGTTACTGTCACTAATGTTGAGATTCTTGACTCCTGCAACATCCAGCATCTCCTGCCCTTGTTGAAAGAAGTCATCTCTTGATTTGTAGTCGTTTTCCTCGTAACCCACGGCTGTAATCAATTGAGGAATACCATAAGGATCTTTCTTGTCTGCACTCAATCGCACATGATTACTTTCCTTGGGAATCGTCTCGCCCTGCATCATCATAGAGACGCCCCAGCCCCCAAGTTCGGATAAACTGTCTTTATAATCCCCGCCAACCGGTACTCCCTCAAAAGCCCCTCCCCGCGAACGGGAAGCCCCAAAGAACGAGGCATAACCTCTTAAAAAATCTGTTTCCTGTCGATGTATATTTCTAAAATTGGGAATAATGGGTTGGGTTGGCCTACGTCCATAATAATATTTATCTTCATAACCCTCCATTGTACCCGTTATTGTACCCAAATAATTATGAAAAGCGACATATTTCCCCAACAGTCCACTGTCATTTCCTAGGCCATTCGGAAAACGGTCGGAAGTGGAATTCAATAGAATCTGGTTTGTCGCTAATGCAGAGGCATTGACAAAAATAATTTTCGCAAAAAATTCTTGACTCGCCTTAGTTATGGTGTCAACAATACGGACACCGATCGCTTTTTGTAAACTATCATCGTAAAGTATAGATTCGACAATCGCTTGAGGGCGAATGGTCAACTTTCCTGTTTTTGCCGCCCAGGGTAAAGTGGATGCATTGGAACTAAAATATCCACCAAAAGGACACCCACGATGACATAGGCTACGTGCCTGGCACTGGCTCCGCCCTTGATCAATATGGATCTGTCTGGGCTGTGTCAAATGAGCACAGCGTCCCTGAATCACTGGACGATCTTTATACTGCTGCTGTATGCGTTGTTGTATCGCTTTCTCTACAACGTTCATCTCCCAGGCCGGAAGAAAATCACCATCTGGCATCGCGTCAATTCCATCCTTATTACCCGATATTCCGGCGAAATGTTCGACATACGAATACCATGGTGCTATATCATCGTAACGAATTGGCCAATCCACTGCAAAGCCATCCCTTGCAGGGCCTTCAAAATCGTACTTAGACCATCGCTGGGTCTGACGGGCCCAAAGGAGAGATTTACCACCAACTTGATCAGCCCGAATCCAGTCAAATGGTTTTTCCTGAATATAAGGCTGGGCCGCATCCGGCAGAAAAAAGTGCTTGGCGTCTTCCCGATAGACATAACATTTTGAAGCAATTGGATTTTCATCCTTGGTCTGCTGTTCCACTTGTCCACCGTGCTTGAACTGCCAAGGATCCATATACGCTGTGGGATAATCCTGGATATGTTTGGCATCTTTACCTCGATCCAAAACAAGTGTTTTCAATCCTTTCTCGCAAAGTTCCTTAGCGGCCCATCCGCCAGATATCCCCGAGCCGATCACAATAGCATCAAAATGATTCTCCTTATTCATCATTATATTTAGGTCGTATTTGAAGAGTTAATATACTGTAAATAAAACTATTGCAGCAAATATTCATTACAACTCACATGATTTTGTTACAAAACAAACGAAGAACAAATGTATCAACCACAGCTTATCAAAGGGTGCTCTTTTACATCCGTACAGGGTTTAACAAACAATTATTTTAAATATTCAACCATCTGCAATTAATCCTTCTGCATTTTTAGCTGTCTTAGAAATATAGTTTTACAAAACAGCGTAGCAATAGCGATAGAAATTGCGTTTAAAGAATAAAATAAAAAAAAAGGTTATGAGAAAAAATGTATTTAAAGTTATGGTCATGATGCTATTCGTTTTCGTCGCATCCACAACAGTAAGTAAAGCACAAATGGTGATTGATAAAATAGATTTAAATATTTTTCCAGCAGCGGAAAAAGGATACAAAAAAATGGTTATCGAAGTTCCATATTCGGAGAATGATAAAAATAAGAAGATCGAATTCTCTGTAGGTAAATGGATGGAGGTAGATGGTTGTAACAGTTTTAATCTAGCTGGTTCTTTTGAGAAAAAAGATCTTCAAGGCTGGGGGTATGATTACTATGTATTTAAAACTAATGGAAATGTAGCAAGCACAATGATGGCCTGCCCAGATAAAGCAAAAAGAAATCTTTTTGTGAGTGCTCAACCTGAAATAGTACGTTATAACGGTCGGATGCCTATCGTTATTTATGTCCCTGAAGGTTATGAAGCGCAATTCAAAATCTACTCAACAGATGGGGATACCTACCGTGCTGCTGAAGTCAGAGAAAAGAAGTAATCATACAGTTTAGTTACTTAAAATAATAGCAAGCAAGCGCTGCTTGTAGCAGAAAGTCTCCAATAAAAATTGGAGACTTTCTTTTTTATATACTGTTAAAAAAACGATCAACATTATTGCCTCCCTCGTGGCATTTTGCTCCAAAATTGGCAACGGGGCTTTCAAGATTATGATTTACACGACATTATAACAAACAAAAGAACTTAATACTATAAACTTAACACCCGGTTAGTTTAGTATTAATATACAAAGTTTAATATTGCTTACGTTTTCAGACATAAGTATAAAATGATCATGTTTAATCAACCTTCATTACATCTACCAAAAATTGCAGTACTCACGTGTATCTTATCGACGTTATCTGCAAAGGGTTTTGCCCAATCCCAAACATTTCAGGGAAAGCTGATTGATTCAGTGAGTCAGGATGCAATTCATGGCGCAACCATTCGAAATTCTCATCTGAGTAAATTAGTTTCATCAGACCAGGCAGGAAATTTTTCCATTCAGGCGCAAATCGGAGATACCTTACGCATAGGTTTTATGGGTTATCTTCCCAAAAGCTTTATTATTTCAAACCAGGGGCCTCTACAGATTTCGTTATCTCCCAATCAACAATCGCTCAATGAAGTTGTGGTAACTGCCTTGGGTATAAAAAAAGAAAAGCAGGCCATCGGTTATTCCGTCCAGGAGATCAAAGGAAAAGATCTGGTAAAAGCCCGCGAACCAAACGCAATCGCTAGCCTTGCTGGCCGGGTATCGGGTCTGACAATTACGCCGAGCACAAATCTATTTGGAGACCCTGGTATCACATTACGCGGAAGAAGCAATATTCTTATTGTGGTAGATGGAATGCCGATCAATACCGACTCCTGGAACCTTAGTCCGGACGACATTGAATCCTATTCGGTATTGAAAGGAGCGAATGCAGCAGCCTTATACGGAAATCGCGGACAGAATGGTGCCATTGTCATTACGACCAAACGAGCAAAGACAGAGGATAAAGGCTTTCAAGTAGAGTTCAACTCGAGTACACAACTGCAGACAGGATACAATGCGATTCCCAAGATCCAAACCGAATATGGTCCCGGTTCAAATTTTCAATATGCTTTCAAAGATGGACGTGGTGGTGGAATAAACGACAATGACTATAATATTTGGGGGCCTCGATTTGAAGGTCAGCTTATCCCACAGTACAACAGTCCCATCGACCCTAAAACAGGCGCATTGGTTCCGCTTCCCTGGGAAGCTCGTGGAAAGGATAACTTGAAGAAATTTCTTCAAAATGGACTGTTAAGCACCAACAATATTGCTATTTCAAGTAAAACAGAGCGCGGAGACATTCGCCTATCAGCTTCTCAGCTATTTCAACGCGGCACAACACCGAATACAAAACTCGGGGGCACGAATATCAATTTAACAAGGGGGATCAATGCCGGAAGCAAATTGAGGATTGACGCAAGCATCAATTACAATAAGCAGTATTCGCCAAACTATCCCAATATCGCTTATGGACCAAACAGCCCCATTTATATTCTAACACTATGGGGTGGTGCGGATTATGACATCAACGATCTGAGGAACTATTGGCAACCGGGTAAAGAAAATGTACAACAGTACAATCGCGAATACACGATATATGACAACCCCTGGATGACAGCTTATGAAAACCTACGCACTTATGATAAAGATGATATTTACGGCTATGTATCTGCCAATTACAAATGGAACAGCCATCTCTCTTTAAACGCACGTACCAGCGCAAGCACTTGGAACAGGAACCGAACCATCAAAATTCCAATCTCGGCCAATTTATACAATTACAATATTGGCGGGAGTCGTGTCGGTGGTTACCAAGAAACGTATGATACCTTCTGGGAAAATAACACCGAAGTTTCATTAAAATATCAAAACCGCATTTCAGAAGACATTGGCTTTACAGGTTCGGTATTCGGGAACTTACGAACAGTAAGTGCAAAATCATTGTTTGCCCGTACGGATCGAGGTTTGACTGTCCCTGGAGTCTACGATTTAAGTAATTCGGTCATGCCGACCGTATCGACCAATGACCGTGCACTACGCCAAGTCGGAAGCGCTTATGGTTTTGTGGATCTTGACTACAAAAATATGCTGTTCTTGAATCTGACTGGTCGATTTGATAAATCGTCAACCATGCCCCTAAAAAATAACACCTATTTCTATCCATCTGCTTCCTTAAGTGCTGTCATATCGCAGATGGTATCTTTACCTAAAGTGATCTCATCACTGAAAGTGCGTGGTGCCTACGCAAATGTTGCCAGCGATTTTGTCAATGAAACAGCACAATATGATATTTACAAACTTCTACCGGCCTATACCAATTATGGTCGCTGGGCGAATTCCATGACCGGTGTCACCTATACAGATGTATTACCGAATCCAGATCTCGTAGCGGAGCGTGTAAAGACCGCGGAGATCGGTTTGGAAACCCGCCTCTTTAACAACCGTCTCGGTGTAGATCTCGCCGTATTCCGAAACCTGGAAGGCCCCCGCATCATCGAGCTAGCCACATCGGTCACTTCGGGTGTAAAAGCAAGACAAACCAACGGGTTGACTTTGCTGCGAAAAGGGATTGAATTGAGCATCGACGCAACAGCAATCCAACGAGAACGCTTTAGCTGGAATATATTGGTCAATGCATCGACCAATCATGCCTGGTTGCATGATATCGATGGCCATCAGACCCGATCAGGGGATGTACGCATCGGAGAACGCTGGGATAGCTTCTATGTAAATGATTTTCAACGCGATGAAAAAGGGAATTTAATCGTAGGAACCAATGGTCTGCCGGCCTACAATCCTTACGTCAGCAAGATTGGATACAGCGATAATAAGTTCACAGCAAGTATCAGCAACAGTTTCCGCTACCGTGATTTCAACTTTAGCTTTCTAGTCGACGGTCGCTTTGGAGGGTTGATCAAAAATGTGCAGGATGCCAAACAATGGGGTTCAGGAACGCATCCCGAATCGGCCAGCGCCTATCGCTTAAAAGACTGGGAAAACAGAGACAGCAAAGACTACAAGGGTTCGGTCATGACTGAGGGACTAAAAATTATCAAAGGCCAATTGAGCACGGACCAAGATGGTAAAATAATTTCTGATACACGGGAGTTTGCACCAAACGACATCCCCGTTCTATGGCAAAACTGGGCTACCAATTATTACCAATCTGGGCCAATTAGTGCAAAAGACAGGACATTTGTCAAATTACGGGAAATTGTCTTCAGCTACAACCTTCCAGCTAGTGTACTGAAAAACTCCAGGTTTTTACGTAGCGCAAGCGTATCCCTTGTCGGCCGAAATCTATTATACTTTACCGGAAAAGGCACAAAAAATATGGATCTGGATCAATTTACCGCCGCCAGTTCGGATTACCAGACTCCATCGGTAAAAAGCTTTGGTCTAAATATTAATGCAACTTTTTAAAGATTTTAACACATCAAGATATTTTCAACCATGAAATACTTTAAATCAGTCTTACTTTTATTGCTCTTTGGCAGCACGTTGAGCTCCTGTAAAAAAATCGAAGACCTACAAAAGGATCCCGCGGCCGTGTATGATCCCGCCCCCAAACTGCTGTTTACAGGTATATTAATGCGATCTCATGATGCTCCATGGAGCGAAGACCATCGTTACAATCAGTACATGACCCAAAATGAGGCCTATTATACTGGGCAGCCATACAGCTGGACGACAGGTTCCTTTGAGACACCTTATGGTATAATACGAGATGTATACCGGATGGAAATCGAAGCGGCTAAAACACCCGAATTGGGTGCTGTGTACCTCACGCTAGCCAAATTCTTCAAAGCCTATTTTTTTGTCCGCACAACCGAAATGTTTGGCGATATTCCAATGGCAGATGCGTTAAAGGGAGAGGCCAACAACAACTTTGCCCCTCGGTACAATACCCAGCTGGAAGTGTATCAGCAAGTGCTCTCCTGGCTAGAGGAGGCCAATACCGAACTGGCTGGTTTTAAAGAAAAAGGCACTATACTTGACGGTGATTTCTTCTACAACGGAAAGACGGAACAATGGCAGAAGTTGGTCAACTCCCTCAAGCTGCGTATACTGCTAAGCCTGAGCAAACGCGCCGATGATAGTCCTGCGCTACGCATTAAAGAGCGATTTGCGGAACTCCTTGCCAATCCTTCAAAATTCCCGTTGATTCTTGATAATAGGGACAATTTCCAGTTGCAATATAACTCCATCAATACCTATCCGCTCTGGCCTACTGATGGTGTGATTATCAAAAAAGATGTGCGGAATACCTTGGGAGCAACCTACTTGGATATCCTAAAAACAACCCGAGATCCACGATTGCTGGTTCAGGCGCTCCCGGCCTCCGCTTTACCTTTTGACCCAACGAAACCTTTCGAGGCTTATCAGGGCGGCAAAACAGGGGATCTACAAAGCAGCCTCCTGAAACAAGCGACAGAAGGCCAACTTTCTATGATCAATTTTGACTATTGGCTCGCTTCACCTTCGGGTTTACCATCCATTCAGCTTGGAGCGTCTGAGGTGCAATTTGCGCTTGCTGAGGGGATCAATCGTGGTTGGAGCAATGCTGATGCAAAGTCCAGATTTGAAGCCGGCATAACCCTGTCTATGCAGTTCTATGGGATTTCCCCGGAGAAGATTGCCGCCTTTCTAAAAGGTTATGCTTACAAAGGGAATAATCCCGAAGGCTTGAAACAGATACTCACGCAAAAATATGTTGCCTTCTTTGAAAATTCAGGCAAACAAGCTTTCTTTGAGCAGCGTCGTACAGGTGTACCAGAGTTTAATGTTGGTCCGGCAAATGCCAACAACAACCAGATCCCTAAACGATGGGCTTATCCGAAAAACGAATATAGCACCAACGAAATCAATTTAAAAGAGGCTTTGCAACGGCAGTTTAATGGATCAGATACACAAAATGATCTGATCTGGTCTATCAAATAAACAAAATCAATACGATCGATTGTCCCATTCAATTTATTCAGCTTCTTCCCTCCTAGCCTTTTCCAGCTTAGAAGCCTTTACAAAGAAGAAATTAAGAAAGGGGGAGGACCTGAAAAAGTAGTATAAGCTGATATAAAAAAAGCCCTCGAAATAGTATTTCGAGGGCTTTTTTTATAATCTTTAGTTACCTACTATTGAAATTTTTTCGCGTTTACTTTACGCTCATTTTCTGTCAAGTAGATTTTACGCAAACGGATAGATTGTGGTGTAACCTCGATGTATTCGTCTGCTTGGATATATTCCATAGATTCTTCTAGAGAGAATTTAATTGCTGGTGCGATACGAGTGTTATCATCTGTACCAGATGCACGCATATTTGTCAATTGTTTACCTTTAACAATATTGATCGTTAAGTCATTGTCACGGATGTGCTCTCCTAAGATTTGTCCTTCATAAATATCCACACCTGGATCAACGAAGAACTTACCTCTATCTTGTAGCTTATCAATAGAATAAGCAGTTGTTGTACCTTTATCTAAAGAAATCAATACACCATGCAAACGTCCAGGGATTGTTCCTCTCCAAGGCTCGTATCCTTTCAAACGGTGTGCCATAACAGCCTCTCCAGCTGTAGCAGTCAATACGTTGTTACGAAGACCAATGATACCACGAGAAGGAATTTCGAACTCAAGATGTTGCATCTCACCTTTCGTTTCCATCACTAAAAGCTCACCTTTACGTTGTGTTACCAACTCGATCACTTTACCCGAAACTTCTGCAGGAACGTCAACAACCAACACCTCGATAGGCTCACATTTCTTGCCGTCGATCTCTTTCAAGATTACTTGCGGTTGACCTACTTGCAATTCGTAACCTTCGCGACGCATTGTTTCGATCAATACAGATAAGTGAAGGATACCACGTCCATATACCAACCAAGCGTCTGGAGATTCAGTAGGAACGACACGTAATGCCAAGTTCTTCTCTAATTCTTTTTGTAGACGATCGTGAATATGTCTAGAAGTAACCAATTTACCTTCTTTACCAAAGAATGGTGAGTTATTGATCGTGAACAACATATTCATTGTTGGCTCATCAATGCTAATAACTTCCAATTGCTCCGGGTTGTCAAAATCAGCGATTGTATCACCGATATCGAAACCTTCGATACCAACAACAGCACAAATATCACCACATTTAACTTCCTGTACACGACGACGACCTAAACCTTCAAATGTATGCAATTCTTTTACACGTGATTTTACGATCTTACCATCACGTTTTACCAACGAGATTGGTTGACCTTCTTTAATTATACCACGAGCGACACGACCGATAGCAATACGTCCTACGAACGTAGAGTAATCCAACGACGTGATCTGCATTTGCAATGTACCTTCAACAAATGGCGAAGGTGGGAAGTGACTAATGATTGCATCTAATAATTCAGATACATCTTCTTTCTTTTCTTTCCAATCTGTTGACATCCAACCATGTTTGGAAGAACCATATAATACGGGAAATGCCAATTGTTCCTCTGTAGCATCAAGGCTAAAGAATAAATCAAATACATTTTCGTATACTTCTTCTGGGCGACAGTTTTCTTTGTCCACTTTATTCACAACAACCAAAGGTTTCAAACCTAAGGATAATGCTTTTTGTGTAACGAAACGAGTTTGCGGCATTGGACCTTCGAAAGCATCCACAAGCAATACAACACCATCAGCCATTTTCAATACACGCTCAACCTCACCACCGAAATCGGCGTGACCAGGTGTATCAATAACGTTAATTTTTACTCCTTTATATTCAACAGAAACGTTTTTAGCGACAATAGTAATACCGCGTTCACGTTCTAAATCGTTATTATCCAGAATTAAATCACCTGTACCATCATTGTCTCTAAAAAGATTTGTGAAGTGTAAGATTTTGTCTACCAACGTAGTTTTACCGTGATCGACGTGAGCGATAATCGCTATGTTTCTAATATTTTGCATCTAGCAAGTAAATTTGTTTTTAAATTCAGGGTGCAAAGATAAACATTTTGCACCATAAATTTTATAACTATGTGTATTTTATTTAATTACACCTAATTCTTTACCTACTTTAGTAAAGGCGGCGATAGCTTTATCCAAGTGTGCAAGCTCATGTCCTGCTGAAATTTGAACACGAATACGAGCTTTTCCCTGAGGTACAACAGGATAGTAGAAACCGATCACATAAATACCTTCGTCCAACATCTTAGCAGCAAAAGCTTGTGCAAGTTTCGCGTCGTAAAGCATCACAGGGACGATTGGGTGGAAACCCGGTTTGATATCAAATCCTGCTTCCGTCATTTTTTCACGGAAATATTTGGTGTTGGATTCAAGCTTATCACGCAAAGCGGTCGTCTCACTCAGCATATCCAATACCGCAACAGAAGCGCCTGCAATTGCTGGTGCCAATGTATTTGAAAATAAATAAGGGCGTGAGCGCTGACGTAACAAATCAATGATCTCTTTTTTACCTGACGTGAAGCCTCCAGAAGCTCCACCAAGGGCTTTACCAAGTGTCCCGGTAATGATATCTACACGATCAATCACATTGAAAAGTTCATGCGTACCGCGGCCTGTGGCACCAATGAAACCTGTACAATGCGATTCATCGATCATCACCAAAGCTTGATATTTGTCCGCAAGATCACAGATCTTGTCCAATGGCGCTACTGATCCGTCCATGGAGAATGCACCATCGGTAACGATGATTTTGTGTCTTGCTCCTGAGGCTGCCTGCAACTGTGCTTCTAAATCTGCCATATCCGCATTTTTATAGCGAAAACGCTGCGCTTTACATAAACGTACGCCATCAATGATCGAAGCGTGGTTCAATTCATCGGAAATAATTGCGTCCTCCGCACCAAACAATGGTTCGAAAACACCGCCATTCGCATCGAATGCTGCCGCATATAAAATCGTATCTTCTGTTCCTAAGAACTGGGAAATTTTTGCTTCTAATTCTTTATGTACATCTTGTGTACCACAGATAAAACGTACAGAAGACATGCCATAACCATGCGTATCAATGGCTTGCTTTGCCGCTTCGATAACCTTCGGGTGAGAAGATAGTCCCAAGTAGTTGTTTGCACAAAAATTGATGACTTCCTGTCCTGTGCTCACTTTAATATCTGCTCCTTGAGGGGTAACAATCACCCGCTCTTGCTTATACAATCCCGCTTCTTTGATTGCTTCCAATTCCTTTTGTAAAACTGGTTGTAATGTATTGTACATAATTCGAATTTATTTTTTTATACAATATTACAGTTTTTCTTTGGTGGAAACAGCCTGTTTATTGAGAATTCACCTCAAATCAATGTTTTGATAACATTAAACCGTTTGCACAAATTTATACCACCCTTTCATTTCCTTCCTTTTGCAACGAATAACGGTATCATCATGGCATAGATCACAGGCAAGCGACTTCGGATCACTGACAGCATGACAGCGGAGTGTTAAATGTAGCAATTGATAGCGATCAACAATGTATTAATTTAATACAGATTTGGTTTATTCATAACGCAGCGCATCCACGGGATCCAATTTTGAGGCTTTGGATGCCGGATAATAACCGGATAGCATCCCCACAAGACCACAGACAGCAAATCCAAGAATAATAGCTGTCCAAGGAATAATAAAGGATGTTCCTAATTGCAGAGCCAATAAATTACCGATCAGGATGCCGATAAATATACCCGCGACACCACCCATCATACAGATGACAATGGCTTCCATCAAAAATTGCTTGCGGATCACACTTGGAGTTGCTCCTATTGCCTTCCGAATACCTATCTCCCGTGTCCGTTCGGTAACAGACACCAACATGATATTCATTAATCCGATGGATGCACCTACAAGGGTAATAAAAGCAATCACGACTGCTCCTAGGGTCACCATCGCCATATTCTGCATGAGCATTTGTGCTACAGCGTCGGATTTGGTAATCTCAAAATCATTGGTTTGTCTTGCAGATAGACCGCGAATATTCCGAAATACGATGGAAGCTTCTCCAATTGCAGCTTCTAATCGCATGGGATCATTAGAAGAGACTGTGATCACATAGGATGGCTCCACAACCTGCATGACAGATCTTGCTTTCACCAAAGGGATAAAACAGGCTCTATCACCCCCCATACCTGCAGAAGACCCCTTGCTTTTCAGTACGCCTATCACCTGATAACGAATATTATTGACTGTGATATATTGTCCTATTGGATCAAGGATTTCACTAAAAAGCATTTTACTGACTTCACTACCAATAATAATCACAGCTCCACCGGTCTCCACATCCCGAACAGAGAAATTACGTCCCTCACTGACAACATATCCTGAGGTTTGAAGATAATTTTCATCTGTCCCTATGAGTCCAATATTGGGATTGGTTTTTTTGGATTGAAATTTTACTGTCGAATTCCAGGTCACATTGGCGCTGATGGAGGTCGTCGCATTAAAATGAAAATTCTGTCTGAAACGGGCCGCTTGGGCATAAGTTATATTTGCAAAGACCTTAGATCGCGTTCCACCGGTACCAATCTGCACATTGATCCCTCTATTCCGAATATTGAATGAGTTGGAGCCCATGGAGGAAAAAGAATCCGTGAGGGAATTTTTCATGGCATCGATAGATGTCAATACGCCAATCAGGGCCATCATCCCTATGGCTATAATCAGCGCTGTTAAAAATGTCCGAAGTTTATTGCCTACAATAGATTGCAGCGCAAGTTTTACGTTCTCAACATAAGACATTTTTACGGACATACAGCGATTATTATAATTTGCAGATGAAAATACTGTTATTCCTCCACAAAACCAAAAGGCAATTTATTCTAATGAAATAAATTGCCTTTTTTATACCAAATCATTGCCATCAAGAAGGTCGATTTTGATTTGCTATAGTTCTTCAATACAATTAGTTGATCCTTTTCCAGGTTTCGGTCCTACCCAATAAACTGACGCCGACATAGCCACGTATATCAAGTTTATCACCTTTTAAAGTCATTTTACAGCTATAGGTCTTTCCTGTTTTTGGATCATAGATTTTTCCATCCTCATACGTATTCCCGTCTTTTGTAAAATTGGTCAGGATCTCCAATCCCTGAACCGCCCTATCCTGAAGCGTTTTGTCGGGATTTTTCACATCTTTTTTGGGCTGTCTGGATTCATTGTTCGGAAATTTAAGCCAATACAGTTTTCCGAAAAATTTGTCTCCTTTTTTATAAATCTCCACACGCCCCTCTCCACTTGGGTTTTCCCATTTTCCGATGATCGGATCTGTTTGTGCAAACAATGTTACTGTAGCAAGTAACATGATGAATGACATCATAATTTTCTTCATTGGTCTACTATTTATGAGTTATTACTAAAAAACGATCGCTGATATCTAATCTATTAATATGAATAAATATACAAAATATTTACTATGCTTGCATATATTTATTTCTCGTGATTCCAATTTATTTAAATAGACACAAAGATTCATTTTTGGTTTAACGACGCCCCCAATTTGCCAAGTCCCATTAAGTCTTATTTGGCACTTATTCGACCCTGTGCGACCCTTGATCTGTCCATAATTTCTAAATCTTATATCCTTTTTCTATCGCTTCGCTATAGATCACTTAAAAAATCAATAGCGAATTAGTCGCAGACTTCCGAACAAAGTCTGAGCGGATCCGGACAAAGTATGAGAAAAGAGCAAGCGAAACAACAGTTCATCAGTATATGCACATTAAATTTTGGCATCGCGTTTGCACGATAGTTTTTATATTATTACTTTATTCACTGTTTATAAATTAGCGCATATTATGAAATTTATTATTAGTCTTTTACTCACCGGAGTTGTTGTCGCAATCGCTTGCTGGATTATACCGGGTGCAAAAGTTGCTGGTTTTGGCTGGGCTATTGTCACAGGACTGGTTATCGGGTTTGTCAATGCTACTGTAGGTTCTATTTTGAGGCTGTTTACCTTCCCTTTGAACTGGCTTACACTGGGTCTAATTTCCTTTATTATCACTGTTTTGATGGTCTTGCTTTCAGACTCACTCCTTGGAGACAAATTTAATGTAGATGGGTTTTGGACCGCGGCGTTATTTGCTATCGTTGTCGCAATATTAGAAATGATCATCGGAAGCACTTCAAAAGACTAAAATTATATTTATTGAATGATAAAAAGGCTGTTTTTCAAATAGAAAAACAGCCTTTTCTATTTCAGCATGACGAATGACTTACGGATGGTACGTCTACTTTGAAAACCCGCTTATCCGCCATTTTTATTGGACCTTCGCTCGCTTTTTAAGCTTAAAATAGCTAAATTTATATTATTTAATAGATCCCTCGATATATGTGCGAACACAATCACGAGCATAGCCATACAGAAAAAGATACACCTTGGTGGATTTCACAACGCAAACTCCTTATTGCACTCATCATATTGATCACACTGCTGATACTCAAGTACGCATTTAAGATCACTCTTCCGTTTTACGCGTCACTCCTTCTAAATGGTATTGCTTACCTATTGGCAGGCATTGCGGTTCTCCAGATGGCTTTTCGAAAGGCAAAGCGTGGCGATTTCTTCAACGAGTTTTTTCTAATGAGCGTTGCAACCCTGGGCGCATTTGCAATACGGGAATTTGAAGAAGGCGTAGCTGTCATGGTATTTTATCAGATTGGCGAATGGTTTCAGGATACCGCCGTGGACAACGCAAAAAAATCCATTAAATCACTATTGGATATACGTCCGGACAAAGTCACTGTCTTACGAAATGAAAAACAAGTGGACGTCAACCCCAAGAAGGTTGAAATCGGCGAAATTATTCTCGTCAAAGCTGGCGAAAAAGTGGCGTTGGATGGTAAACTGATCAATGAACGGGCGGCATTCAATACCGCAGCGCTAACCGGAGAAAGCAAACCGGACACCAAATATAAGGGTGACACCGTCTTTGCAGGTATGATAAATCTAGAAACAGTTGCTGAAATCACTGTAGGCAGCTCGTTTCAGGATAGCAAATTGAGCAAGATATTGGAGATGGTGCAAGATGCGACAGCGCGCAAATCTAAAACACAGCTCTTTATCTCAAAATTTGCAAAAATCTACGTCCCTATTATCTTTGCGCTGGCACTTCTGGTACTTATCGTCCCTATATTCCTTGTCAGTGATTATAGCTTCAGAGACTGGTTTTACCGCAGTTTGGTCTTTTTGGTGATCAGTTGTCCTTGTGCGCTAGTGGTCTCTATCCCCTTGGGGTATTTCGGCGGAATAGGACTGGCCTCCAGAAATGGAATATTATTCAAAGGCGGCAATTTCCTGGATGCTATCACTGCAGTTGATACTATTGTTATGGATAAAACAGGCACCCTCACCGAAGGTGTTTTTGCAGTAAAAGAGGTCCACGCTGTCAATGGGCAAACCACAACATTACTGGATTATGCCAAGGCCATTGAATCGAACTCTACCCATCCGATCGCGAAGGCAATAGCGAGCTACCATCCGGGAGACAGCTCATTCATTACGGAAAGAATTGAGGAAATCGCGGGCTATGGACTCAAAGCAACGATCAACAATAAGCATGTCCTCGCGGGCAATAGTAAATTGCTGGACAAATTCGACATTCATTATCCGGAAGAAATAAAGCAAATTGTCTATTCCATTGTATTGATTGCCATAGACAATCAATATGCAGGCTACATTACCGTTGCAGATCGAAATAAGCCTGATGCAAAAGAGGTTATTTCGGCTATGCGGGCACGAGGCTTATACACGGTCATGTTGTCCGGTGATAAGAAGGCAGTAGTAGACGAGGTTGCGAGGGAACTTGGCGTTGACAAAGCTTACGGTGACCTTTTGCCCGAAGATAAAGTAAGTCATGTACAGAGACTGATTGACGGAGGACGCAATGTCGCTTTTGCTGGGGATGGCGTCAATGATGCTCCTGTGGTCGCCTTAGCTCAGGTAGGTATAGCAATGGGTGGATTAGGAGCTGATGCAACCATTGAAACGGCAGATGTTGTGATCCAGAATGATGAACCACATAAAATTTTATCCGCAATCAAAATTGGTAAAATTACCCGCAATATCGTTTGGCAGAATGTCATCCTAGCGATGGGCATAAAGATTATTGTCTTAATCTTGGGTGCCGGAGGAGTTGCAACACTCTGGGAGGCTGTTATCGCCGATGTTGGGGTAGCGCTCCTGGCGATTCTAAATGCCATCCGTATACAAAATAAAACTGTATAAGCTAATTCGCTAGCGGAAGAAAACTGTACAAAATCGGTATAACATAAGCGGCTGACTTTTTCCAAAGTCAGCCGCTTATGTTATACAGTGGTATCAGTATTCCTGAATGCCATGTACTTTTCGCTCATCTTAATCACGCCAGGATTTATAAGTATTGATCAACCCATTGGTGGAAGAATCATGACTAGTGATAGGATTATTATCACCTAATTCAGGTAGAATCTTATTAGCTAACTGTTTACCCAGCTCGACACCCCATTGGTCAAAACTGTAGATATTCCAGATCACACCTTGCACAAAAATCTTGTGTTCATACAGAGCAATGAGTCTACCCAGTGTACGTGGCGTCATTTTTTTCAATAAAATAGAGTTTGTTGGCCGATTACCCTCAAATACTTTATACGTTTTCAATTCCGCCACCTCTTCATTCGATTTACCCGCTTTTTGTAATTCGGCAACAACCTCTTCCTCCGTTTTACCATTCATTAGTGCCTCTGTCTGTGCAAAGAAATTAGACAATAAAAGCTGATGATGATTGCCTATCGGATTAAGGCTATTCGCCGGTGCAATAAAATCGCATGGTATCAATTTTGTTCCCTGGTGAATCAATTGATAAAAAGCATGTTGTCCGTTTGTTCCAGGTTCACCCCAGATGATCGGTCCTGTCTGGTAGTCTACACGCTCACCATTCCGGTCTATATATTTTCCGTTGCTCTCCATATCCCCTTGTTGGAAATAGGCCGCGAAACGGTGCAAGTATTGATCATAAGGAAGAATGGCATGGCTTTCGGCTTCAAAGAAATTATTATACCATATACCAAGCAAAGCCAATATCACCGGAATATTTTCCTCCAAGGCGCTGGTTCTGAAATGCTCATCAGCATCGTATGCACCTTTTAGAAGTTCCTCGAAATTATCAAAACCAATAGCTAGGCTAATGGACAGTCCGATTGCAGACCATAGGGAATAACGTCCGCCAACCCAATCCCAAAATTCGAACATATTTTGTGGATCTATTCCAAAAGCCTTTACTGCATCCGTATTGGTGCTCAACGCCGCAAAGTGTTTAGCAACATCCTGCTCACTTGCGCCCTTACTTAGAAACCAATCCTTAGCGGTATGCGCATTGGCCATCGTCTCCTGTGTTGTGAAGGTTTTTGACGCAATCAGGAACAATGTTGTTTCGGGGTTTACTCCCTTTAGCGTTTCAGCGATATGTGTACCGTCTACATTAGAGACAAAATGTACATTCAGCCTGCTCTTGTAAGCTTTTAAGGCTTCGGTGACCATTACTGGTCCCAAATCAGAACCACCAATACCGATATTAACAACATCAGTGATCTCCTTGTCTGTATATCCTTTCCATTCTCCGGAGAGAATCTGCTCTGTGAACGTTTTCACATGTACCAACACGCTTTTAACAGCAGGCATCACATCCTTTCCATCGACAAAAACAGGCCGATCGGATTGATTTCTCAATGCGGTGTGCAAAACGGGTCTATTTTCGGTCACATTGATCCGCTCACCCGCAAACATAGCCGCTATCGCTTCGGAGAGCTGACACTCTTTTGCTAACTGGATCAACAGTGCCATTGTCTCTTCGTTTACGCGATTTTTGGAATAATCTAAAAGAATATCCTCAAAAAGGATCGAAAACTTCTCAAATCGCTGTGGGTCTGCCACGAAAAGCTCACGGAGATCCTGCTGATTGATATCAATATAATGATCTACCAAATATTGGTAGGCTTTGGTTGTTGTAAAATTAATTTTTGGAAACATACTGTTTTTGTTGAAATTATTTGTTTTAAACCGCTAATAAGAACCTTCCATATTTTTTCATTACACCTGACACAGATCGCAAAATGAAGGTTTATGCTGTTGATGATATCAAAACTAAAAAAAAAAGGTCAAATATTAGTATTGAGTGGAGAGTATTGCATATTTAAACGTCAACAGTACAAGTCTATGGCTTATCATGTTGTTCTTAATATGACTGACGATTGTTGTAATAACATATTGAGCCCAAGAACGGATTTATTGATTAAAAATATCTACATTAGCAGATATGACAAAAGAACAAATTCAAGACTTGAGGGATCGTGTTACTTCCCTGAGGAGGCATCTTTGACATCGATGTCCGTAAAGAAGAAATAGAAAGAGATCAAGCCATCACAATGGAAGCAACCTTCTGGGATGACTCCAAAGCGGCAGAGAAGATACTTTTGGCCATCAAAAACCAAAAAGTATGGACAGATCATTTTGATGAAGTTGCCTCCGCTGTTGAAGACACCTATGTAATGTACGAGTTTTTTCAGTCTGGAGACGCAACTGACAAAGAACTGGACGACCAGTATAAACTGGCATTGGAACAGGTCGAAGAACTGGAGTTCAAAAATATGCTCAGTGCAGAAGAGGATCAGCTGGATGCGATCTTACAGATCACCGCGGGAGCTGGTGGTACGGAGAGTTGTGACTGGGCAGCCATGTTGATGCGGATGTATATCATGTGGGGGGAGAAAAATGGCTATAAAGTCACCGAACAGGATTCTCAGGAAGGGGATGTTGCCGGAATTAAAAGTGTAACTCTTCAACTATCTGGAGACTTTGCATATGGCTACCTTAAAGGTGAAAACGGAGTACATCGACTGGTTCGTATATCGCCATTTGACTCCAATGCAAAACGACATACCTCCTTTGCCTCGGTTTATGTATACCCCCTGATTGATGATAATATCGAAATAGACGTCAAAGATTCAGAAATCGAGTGGGATACCTTCCGTTCTGGAGGTGCCGGTGGTCAAAATGTAAACAAAGTAGAGACAGCTGTACGACTCCACCATAAACCCACGGGTATTATTATCAAAAATCAGGAGACGAGATCGCAATTGCAAAATAAGGAAAATGCTTTACGACTATTGAAATCACAATTGTATGAGATTGAAATGCGCAAACGACAAGAAGCCTCCGCAGCAATCGAAGGAAATAAAAAGAAAATCGAATGGGGATCCCAAATTCGTAACTATGTCCTACATCCTTATAAATTGATCAAGGACCTACGCACAAATTACGAAACATCAAATACCCAAGCGGTATTGGATGGAGACCTAAATGATTTCTTAAAAAATTATTTGATGGAATTTGGCGGTTAATCTATCGCGAAAAATCTGCAAAATCGAAAGGGGTATCAGCAAGGCTTGGTATCCCTTTTTTCACACAAAGTCACTGCCTTCTTTCGGACACAGTTTGTCACTTAAACTGTCAAGTTCTCTTAAAAAATTTCCCAAAAACGTTAAAAAACCTTAAATGTCTACTGCTCGTATAGGCTTGCTATTTTCTAATTACAAAAGCATCACAATAACACAATAACCTGTAATTCAGAGGCTTAAAAACAATACAAATGTATCAATAACGTTACAAAAGAGCCGTTCTCTCGATTTTTGGCACAAAATAAAGGCATGTATTTTGCGTTTATGGATTCGTAATATTTTCATTACAAAAGACTCTTCGTCTGAGTCAACAAAGAAAGTAAAAGAAGAATGTATATCTAAAAATAGAACGGCTATGAATTACATGAAAGAAAACTCAATCGTATCAAAGCAGATGGCTAAACAATGGGAACCTGCAATGTACGACGTAAATGAAGAACAGCAGCAATCCGAGACCGCAGTAGAGAAAGTCGAAGAAAGCAGTTTTGGACCAAAGGAATACGGTATTTTCGGAGCGACCTTTTTCGTACTATTTGCATCAGTCTTTGGTGTGTATATGCTCCAACCAGATTTTGATGCATTACGTTTTCAACGTTTAGATAGTATAGGTGGAACATTTTTAATAGGCTTAGGTATATTTTTGGCCACTGTCGCGATCAGCTTTTTAATATTTTTAATTGTGCTTCACCGTAAATACAAGCCAATTGCATCTGTTTCAGATGAAGAACTACCGACCTGTACGATTATAGTTCCGGCTTATAATGAAGGACAATTGGTTTACGATACACTTCATAGCTTGGCGAGCAGCGACTATCCGGAGAAAAAACTTCAGATTATCGCCATTGATGATGGAAGTAAGGATAATACTTTCGCTTGGATACAACGTGCCAAAATGGAGTTGGGCGATCGCATAGAGATCTACCAACAACCTAAAAATATGGGTAAACGCCATGCTTTATACCGTGGTTTCAAATTAGGAACTGGAGAGGTATTTATTACAGTAGATAGTGACTCTGTGGTAAACAAGGATACGATCCGTAATATGGCCAGCCCATTTGTAACCAATCAGGAATGTGGCGCTGTAGCAGGTAATGTGCGAGTACTGAATAATAAAAAGGCTATTATACCACGGATGCTAAATGTAAGCTTTGTCTTTAGTTTTGAATTTGTACGTTCGGCTCAAAGCATGTTAGGTACCGTAATGTGTACTCCAGGAGCATTATCTGGATATCGCAGAGAAGCTGTCTTGAACTGTCTTGAAGACTGGATCCATCAAACATTTATGGGACAACCTTCCGACATTGGAGAAGATCGTGCCATGACCAATATGATTTTGAAGCAAGGATATCATGTATTGTTCCAGTCTAACGCATTTGTATATACTGATACTCCTGTACGTTATAAAAACTTATATAAAATGTTTATCCGTTGGGAAAGAAGCAATGTGCGTGAAAACATTATGATGAGTCAGTTTGCCTTTAAGAACTTTCGTCAAGGACCGAAGTGGGGTGCGCGTATCTTATTGATTATGCAATGGCAAAAAGTGCTGCTATCTTACCCAATGCTATTATTGATGCTATGGACAGTATTCCATTATCCATTGATGTTTTTAAGTTCAACTTTGGTAGGTATTCTTATATTTTCAAGTATCCAAGCATATTTCTTTGCCTCTAAAAACGCAAATGCGAAAGAAGCCTTCTGGGCATATAGCTACAGTATATTTTATGCCTTTAGTTTATTTTGGATCACTCCTTATGCCATTGCTACTGCTGGACGTAGAGGTTGGTTGACGAGAGGTTAATTTCAGCGTAAAGAACGTATCTTTACTTTAAATATAAATATGACAGATTTTCAGATAAAAAAAATTGCCATCATTGGACAGGGATATGTGGGATTGCCATTAGCGATAGCTTTCTCTGATTTCTTTCCAGTGATAGGCTTCGATATTAACAAAACACGTATTGACGAACTTAAAGCCGGCATAGACCGTACACTGGAAACTCCTGCAGATGAGCTTACACGTGCAAGGAATCTATTTACGACATCGGAACAACGCAAAGGGTATGATGCGAGTGCAACCGTTCAAGATATCGCAGATGCCAATGTCTATATTGTAACTGTTCCGACGCCTATAGATCGTTATAATTCGCCAGACCTATCTCCACTGTTGGCTGCCTCCAAAATGATCGGTGAACTCCTAAAAGTTGGTGATCTGGTTATTTATGAATCCACGGTCTATCCCGGGTGTACTGAAGAAGAATGTGTCCCGGTTTTGGAAAAAAACTCAGGTTTGAAATTTAATCAGGACTTCTTTGTTGGATACTCACCAGAACGCATAAATCCTGGAGACAAGGTTAATTCACTGCAAAAAGTGATGAAGGTAACCTCAGGAAGTACTGCCGAGGCAGGACTTGTTGTGGATGGACTTTATAAACAAATTATTCACGCAGGTACACATCTTGCTCCTTCAATCAAAGTGGCCGAAGCAGCTAAAGTTATTGAAAATGCACAACGTGATGTCAATATATCGTTTATGAACGAACTCGCTTTGATCTTTGACCGCGTTGGTATAGATACGCAGGACGTGCTTGATGCTGCTGGAACAAAGTACAATTTTCTCCGTTTCAAACCCGGTTTGGTCGGTGGGCACTGTATTTCAGTAGATCCCTATTATCTGGCTCAAAAGGCAACACAATTAGGCTATCATCCACATGTCATCCTTTCAGGCAGGGAGGTTAATGATCAAGTAGCTTCATTTATCGCTTCCAAGGTCGTCAAACTGATGATACAAAAGAACATCAAATTCGATGGCGCAAAAGCTTTAGTATTGGGTGTAACCTTTAAGGAAAACTGTCCGGATATTCGTAATAGCAAGGTCGTCGACATGATTCAAGATCTCAAAGAATTTGGTCTGGAAGTAGATATCTATGATCCTTGGGTAAACCCTGATGAGTTAAAAAAACATTTTGGCCTTGACCTATTAACAACTCTTCCGCAGTCTGGCAATTATGACAGTATCATTCTTGCTGTAGGACATCGAGAGTTCTTACATCTAGATCTCAAAAATTTAAAAAAGAATCCTTCCGTTGTATTCGATATCAAAGGAATATTAGATCGAAAATTAGTGGACGCTCGCCTGTAGGGTCCTGTTTTTTTAGATTATTTTCTGGTAACATTCTTTTAAACCGTCAGTTTTCCTGCTATTTATTGAGAAAACTGACGGTTTTTGTTATAAATGGAGATTATGCAATCGTTTGTTTAAAAAAATAGCATCAAATCTTTTGTTTTTAATATTAACTTAACACCACAATTATAAATTTGACCTCATTAAACTAAGGGATATTTAGCACAAATTGCGGTACTTATGAAACAGTTAGACGACACCGAGCTATTCATCAGAATTCAAGCGGATGACCGTTATGCTTTTTCTGAATTAGTCAATCGCTATTCAGACATACTTTTCCGTTTTATTCAACGCCGTATCTCCTGTACCGAAGATAGTGAAGACATTTTGCAAGAAGTATTTGTTTCACTATGGAATCAGCGTCTTAATATCACAATAGAATACTCGCTATACCCGTATCTATTTAAAGCGGCTAAGTATAAGATTATCGACTGGACAATAAATGAACAAAAAAAAATTGTCCGTGCCGAAAAACTACTGGCAAGCTTTCAAGGGGTGTCCCCGACATCCGAAGAGGAGCTTCTGGCAAAAGAATTAGCGGTATTGATTGACACCGAAATCGAAAAAATGCCCACAACAATGAAATCGGCATTTTCACTTAGCAGAAAGGAATCCATGTCGATCAAAGATATTTCTTCGGAACTAGCCATATCCGAACAAACCGTGAAAAACAACATTTCGTTAGCCTTAGGTTGGTTAAAGCTTCGTTTTAAATAAAATCTCCGCTATATCTTTATATCAAAATAGGCCATCCAAGCCACTATATTAGCAGGCGAACTCCCTATATCTCTCCTAACTAAAGGTTAGCACGAAAAAAAAAGCCTTTCATAAAAATATACCACTGTTTATCAGTTGTTTAAAAATAATTTCAATTTTCTTCGGTACTTTTATTCTCCTTCTCCGATTATAGGTCTGTATGAAGGAACAAGAATCGTCAGATCAAGCTAAAGCTTTGCTCAAAAAGTATCTGGAAGGCCAGTGTACAGCAGAGGAAGAACAACAAGTTCTTCACTGGTTTTATGCACAGGATCAACCCGAGGAGGAGCAATTAACGAAAGAATACCAAACAGGATTAGCATCACGTATCAATATGAAGCTAGAGGAACAGCTATTTAGTGAACCTGCTCCTACCATCCGACGACTAACTTGGTTTCGATCCAAATGGATGGTGGCAGCGATGCTTGTAGCCGTTTCAGGCTGCAGCCTTTGGATGTACAACAGAATTTCTTCGCCGGATCAAAAGCCGCTGGAACTGGCTGCGGAAGTACCTTCACAGGATCAGGCCTTTCACAATGATATCCTTCCTGGAGGGCATTATGCCAAAATCATAACTCCAAAAGGAGAAGAAAAACAACTAGCCGATCCATTTGTCCAGCGACTTGAGCAATCCTCCGATCAACAAGGAAAGAATTTTCTTGTTGATGTCCCAAAAGCGGGTTCTTATATGATTATTCTTGAAGACGGAACCAAAGTATGGCTGAATGCTTCTACAAAATTATCGTATCCCACACATTTCGAGGCCAATCAACGCCAAGTTGCTTTAACTGGGGAAGCCTATTTTGAGGTCGCAAAAGATACCAACAGACCTTTCCGGATCAATGCCAACGGTACCACAATTGAAGTCCTTGGAACAACTTTTAATGTTAATGCCTATCACGATGAGGTTTCGACATCTTTAGTGGAAGGCAGCGTGAAAGTCCTTAAAGAAGGCAACCAAACGATTATCAAGCCAGGTCAACAGGCGACAACATCGCTAACAAACGATATCAAAGTTACAACAACTGACCTGACAAAAAATACAGCTTGGCAACGGGATGAATTTTATTTCGATGGCAACAATTTCAAAGATATCTCTCTTCAGATCGCCCGATGGTATGATGTTGAGTTTGAAAATACGGAGACAATCGGAGCAAATTCAACCTATAAAGGTTCCATCAGCAGAAATAGCAGACTTTCAGAAGTATTGCAGATCTTGGCTCTTGCCACGGGACGCAAATTTGATATTATCGGACGAAAGGTTATAATACAATGAGACTAATTACCCAAATATTAAACGGCCTATGGTATAGACATCAACTTTAGCGCCTTGTGGTTAACAAAAAAGGGGATGTTGACGCATCCCCGGTTAAATTCAAGGCTTATTTTACTGATTACCAACAGAAATTTTAAAACCTTAAAAATCATTCTAATTTATGAATTTTTTTTCTCCAATGAAAAGGCAGGAGAAAGATCGGGGATTCCGTATCCCTCCAGCCTTTAAAACTTTATGTATGATAAAGTTAAGCACTCTTTCTTTGCTTTCCCTCGCTCTTGGAGCCCATGCGTCGGGGACGGCACAGACTGTCAATCTTTCCTTAAAAAAAGTACGGGTAGAGAAAGTTTTGCAAGAAATTTCAAAACAAACCGATCTCCGTTTTTTCTATGATGAAAAACTATTGAACAGTTTGCAACCTGTAAGTATCCATGTCGATCACGGACCTATACAGCAGGCCTTATCCAAAGTTCTTAAAGGTCAGAACCTGACATATCAGATTCTCAATAACACGATCGTCATTTCAGAAAAACAACGCACAGATATCGAGATAACAGGTACTGTACGCGGGCCAGAGTCTACACTAGCTGGTGTTACCGTATCCGTCGAAGGCCATGCTACACTTTCGACCAAAACCGATGCCAATGGTCAATTCAAACTTCGTATACCGGAGAACGCTGTATTGGTATTTCAATATATGGGTTATACCACAGAACGTGTGCAAATAGGCAGCCAGCGTACAGTGAATGTGACCTTGCAAGAAAGCAACTCACAGTTGGATGAGGTTATTGTTGTTGGCTACGGTACACAACGGAAAGTGAATCTCACCGGAGCCGTTGATATGATATCGTCCAAACAACTGGAAAGCCGTCCGATCGCAAATCTTGGCTCCGGGTTACAAGGGTTAATCCCCAACTTGAATATCACAAGTTCTAATGGACGTGCAACCACCAATCCCTCATTTAATGTACGTGGTTTTACAAGTTTGAATGGTGGAGAACCGCTAATATTGGTGGATAATATTCCTTATTCGGCAGATGAGGTTGCTCGAATCAATCCAAATGACGTCGAGAATGTATCTGTATTAAAAGATGCGGCCTCTGCAGCTATCTATGGCGCGCGTGGTGGTTTTGGCGTTGTATTAATCACTACCAAAAAAGCGAAGAGCGACAAATTAGATATCTCTTTCAGCAGCAATGTTGGCTATCGGACTTTAGGAAAGTTACCCAAATTTATTACGGATCCTTATCAGGTCATGGATATCAAGAACGAAGCAGGCAAGCCTTTGTATAACCTTTATCCAGAATCTGCCCGTGAATATGCAAAAAAACGTTCGCTAGATCCGTCGCTACCCGCTGTGACCCTGTCCGACAATGGTCAAGATTGGGTGTATACAGGCACAACAGATTGGTTAAAAGAAGCCTATAACAATACAGCTCCAACTTACAACGCTAATCTGAGCATCGCAAAGAAATCTGATAAGATCGGATATTACCTTTCCAGTGATTATTATAAGCAAGATGGGCTTTTAAAATACGGAAATGATATTTACAAACGGTATAATGTCAGGGGAAAAGTTGATCTTGATGTAACCAGTTGGCTGCAAGTTTCCAACAACACACTTTTAACCAGTACGAATTATGAAGCACCGGTATTTCTTGACGGAGACTTCTTCTGGAATGTTAACCGAACAAATTCTTTAGATGTACCATTCAACCCAGATGGCACTTGGACAAGAGCGGGTGCTCAGGTACTCGGCGCATTGCAAAAAGGAGGAAGAAAAGATGATCGCATCAATGAATTTGTAACGACATTTGCTGCCAAAGCTTCATTAATCAAAGGAGTTTGGGATTTAAATGCAGATGCAACAATCCGACGGACTTCTGGCCTAACGCGTTCTTACGATGTCCCATCCATGTACAAAACGGGCCCAGAAGCGATCTTGACACCGACCTTTTCAAATACCTATGCAAGGAATGACAATTCAACGACTCGGTATAATGTCTATAATATCTATACCGACTTTCATAAAGAATTCGGAGATCATTATCTGCAGGCAATGGTCGGTTATAACCAGGAATATAATTATAATAATACCAACTGGATCAAAGCCCTAAGCCTAATATCTTCGTCTGTTCCCTCTATCGGAACCGCAACTGGAGATATCTCCAAAGATGAGCGAATTAAAGACTGGGCAGTGCAAGGCATATTCTCCCGTGTTAGCTATAATTATAAAGAAAAATACTTAGCAGAGTTCAATGGCCGTTTTGATGGCTCGTCTCGTTTTCCCGCAGGTAATCGCTGGGGATTTTTTCCATCTATTTCCGCAGGATGGGCCGTTTCAAAAGAAAACTTTTTTGAGCCGATAAAAAACGCGCTGGCCATGGATTTTCTAAAGATCAGGGGTTCTTATGGTTCTTTGGGCAATCAGTTATTCAATTACAATTCTGATTATCCTTACCGTGATACTTACCCTTACATTCCCATTATGACCAACAAGCAAACGGATTATATCTTGGGTAACGGAAAACCGCAAGCGGTATATAGTCCCAATGCCGTTTCAGACACCTTTACTTGGGAAACAATACAAACTGTCAATGCGGGTATTGATATGAATTTCTTCAACAGCAAGTTGGGCGTTAATTTTGACAAATATACACGCTACACCAAAGACATGCTGGTCCCGGGGAAAGTATTGCCAGGCCCATTTGGCACAGTTGTTCCCGTGGAAAATGCCGGTGATTTAAAAACCAAAGGTTGGGAACTGCGTCTGACTTGGCGCGATAGCAAAGAATTAGGTGGTTCACCTTTCTGGTATAATATTGCTCTTACCTTAGCTGATAACAGATCTTGGATAACACGGTTTGACAACCCAAGCAAATCTCTGGGTAACAACTGGATCAACAATTACGTCGGACAAGAAATCGGAGAAATATGGGGAGCTGATATCACTGGATTTTTCAAAAGTGATGCTGATGTAGCAGACCATCCGAATCAAACTGCTATGGGAACTGATGACCAATCCTATAAATTCTATGCCGGAGATCCGATCTTTGCAGACCGCAATGGGGACGGCAAAGTAGATATGGGTAAGAAAACTGTAGATGATCCAGGAGACATGCATATCATCGGCAACAATAGCTCTAGACTACCCTATAGTATTGACCTTTCTACAGGATGGAAAGGTTTTGATTTCCGCGTATTCTTACAGGGTATCGGAAAACGCGATTGGTACCCAGGCGGATCCAACATCTATTTCTGGGGTGTGTATGCACAACCTTGGACTAACCCTACAGCACAAAATGCTGATCATTGGACACCGACAAATCAGGATGCTTATTTCCCGGCAGTACGCGCTTATTCTGCGGAGGATAACTACCAGCAACTGGGCATACCCAATAAACGCTATATGCAAAATGGGGCTTATATGCGAGTAAAAAATCTGACACTCGGTTATACGTTGCCTGCATCCGTACTACAACGCATCAAATTGCATAAAGTACGTTTCTTCTTTAGCGCAGAAAACGTCTTCGAGATTTCACACCTCAAGGTAAAATTGGATCCAGAATCTTTGGGCGGTCTATATCCATCATCAGCGAATCGGGTACAGGCAGCTTATCCTTTTCAAAGGACATTTACTTTCGGTCTGAACATGAATCTTTAATTCTAAAACTCAAAAAATGAAACGTATCAATTATATCGCTTTAGCATCGCTGGTATTCCTAGGAGTATCCTGTAAAAAAGACTACCTTGATCGAACTTCCGGATCTGCTATCACCAAAGAGGTCTTTTTAATACTCCTGAAGATCTAGCCACATACACAAATGGTCTTTACAAACAAATGCGGGCTGAGTATACAGACTTATATTCGGATAATATTGCCTTGAGCAACAACGATCAAAATGCTGAAGTCAGAACACTCCTAGCGGGCACGCTTTCTCCTGCGACCGTCAAGGGTTGGGATAAGGATGTATGGGCACCATTGCGTGATGTCAATTATATGCTAAACAATGTCGGAAAAGTAAGCGGAGATCCTGCTGTCATTAACCATTATATAGGAATCGCTCGTTTATTCCGTGCAAATTTCTACTATAAGATGGTAAAAAAATATGGCGACGTGCCTTGGTACTCTCAAGTATTGGGAACCTCCTCCGAAGATCTATATAAAGCAAAAGACCCACGTACCGCGGTGGTCGACTCCCTTATGAAAGATCTAGAATTTGCAGCAGCAAATGTACTGCCGGCAAGGACAGACAATTCTTATATAACAAAATGGAGCGCATTGACCCTATTGTCACGGATCGCGCTTCACGAGGGAACTTTCCGTAAATACCACACAGAATTAAATCTACAAAACACAGCAGCGACATTTTTGGAAAGAGCTGCATCTGCCTCGCAGGAAATCATAAATAACGGTGGATTTGTAATTTCAGGAAATAACGCAACGGACTATCGCGCGCTCTTTTCTAGCAATAACTTATCGACCAATAAAGAGATCATCTTTATCCAAAAAAATAGTCGCGATCTTGGCGTTGCAAATAATACACATACAGTGTTAGATTGGCAATGGGCGCTAAGTGCTAACTTGGCCAACGAGTTCCTAATGAAAGATGGTACCCCATTTACTTCAGTGGCAAATTATGGTAAGAAAAATTTCTCAGAGATTTTCCAGAATCGCGACCCACGTCTTGCAGAGACAATAATGCCTCCAGGATTTAGTAATAATGCCGCAGGCACGCCTTATATCACTCGTCCTGACTTTGGGGGATTGCTTCAAATTAAGTTCTATCCTCGCGATCCTGCACTGCGTGGTGGCTGGGAACTTAATTATACCGATTTGCCTATCATGCGTTACGCGGAGATCCTATTAATTAATGCCGAAGCAAAAGCTGAATTAGGAAAATTGACCCAAGCTGATATTGATGTTACTGTAAATAAGATTCGCAGTCGTGTAGGTATGCCTGCTTTAAATCTTGCCGTTGCCAATGCGACACCAGATGCATATCTCGCCAACCAATACCCTGCAGTCTCTGGTGTCAATAAAGGCGTACTTTTAGAAATTCGCCGAGAACGTCGTGTTGAACTCGCCTGTGAAGGATTCCGTTTTGATGATCTTTATCGTTGGAAAGCCGGAGCTTTACTTGCTCAGGCTCCAGGGGGAATGTATATTCCTGCCCTAGGTGGAATAGATGTAACCGGAGATGGGGTCGCTGATATCGCCATCCTTAAAAAAGGAGATGAATCGCCAATAGCAAACCTCCCTGCAGCTGTAAAGGAGAAAATTGTAAAATTTTATGTGAATGAAGGAACATTCTATCTTGAAAACGAAACCTCAGGGAAGGTAATGTTTTTGGATGATAAAGCACCACAGCGCCCAAGAAGCTTCAATGAAGCGAAATACTATTACTTTCCGATACCCATCGAACAAACTGTATTGAACCCAAAATTAGAACAGCCAATGGGCTGGAAATAACGGTTTGATTTTAACCATAAAGAGCCAGCTCTCCCCCCGGGAGCAGCTGGCTCTACTTTATAAAACTATGATAAAATTAACTAAACTAATCACATGCCTTCTACTTCCGATCGCGCCCTTATTTGCACAGCAACGGGTAGGTCGCGTTTTTGAAGATCAGAATGCAAACAATCAGTTCGAACAGAACGAAAAACAACTTGCCGGAATTGTTGTATCTGACGGTTATGATGTTGTAAAAACGGATAATACCGGAACATACACCTTACCTCACAATCCAAACGCCCGCTTTTTGTTTGTTACCATCCCTAGTGGATATAAGGCGACTAAAACACATTATATCCCGCTTCGTGCTGAGCATAAAAATTTAGATTTCGCCTTAACCAAAGATGCTGTACAACAAACAGATTTTTTGCGATTTATCCAAATTACGGATACCGAAACGCCTCTCTATGGCCCATGGATAGATAACGTCAGAAATTATGCCCAGCAGCAAAAGGCGAGCTTGATTATGCATACCGGTGATATCTGTTATGAACCAGGTATGCTTTTTCATGCCAAGCAAGTAAACTCCGAACTGATGGGCAGGCCTACATACTATACGGTGGGCAACCATGATCTCGTAAAAGGAGAATATGGAGAAAAGCTATTTGAAGACCTCTTTGGCCCGACCTATTACTCTTTTGATGCTGGTCCAGCCCACTTTGTCGTGACACCAATGCCAAATGGAGATTATAAGCCAAGTTACACTGCCGACCAGATCATCGCCTGGCTTAAGAAAGATCTTGCAGCAATGGACAGATCAAAACCTTTGATCTTTATCAATCATGATTTCTTCGCTGGCCCAGACTTTATCCTGAAAGGTGAGAAAGAGCAAATTGACTTGATGCAATATAATCTGAAGGCTTGGTTTTACGGCCATTGGCACAACAATTTTGTTTTTAAACAAAAGGGAGTTTATGTTGTCTGTTCAAACGCTCCCAATAAGGGAGGAATTGATAATTCGGCAGCGCAGTTTGTCGTGGTCGATATCGACAAACAAGAAATCAAAGATATTAAGCCTATTTATACCAATCTACGTGACCATATCCAACTGGTACATCCGACCACTGACCAACAAATAAACACTCAAGAAACTCTTCCAATCGTGGTCAGCGCTTATGACAGTGAGCGAAAAATACAAAAGGTAGCCGTGGAAATCTCTGCCCATGAAACTGGTAAACGTCTTACTAGCGTACAGCTGTCTTCTTCTGGCGACTGGTTATGGCAAGCAAAGGTACCTTTCGTAAAACAAAAGGGACAATATGATGCACTCATTACTATTCATTATCAAAATGGAGAACAAGCCTTAAAAAGACAGTCTTTTAATTTGGCTGGCCATGCAGAAAGTACCATGAAACTGCAATGGTCTGCTGCTGTAAACGGAAATATTTGGAAAACCAGTCCGCTGATTGTCGGGGACAAACTTTTCGTTGCGACGATGGACGATGGTATTGGAACCAATCATTCCATTATAGCACTAGATAAACGCACCGGAAAAACGCTGTGGTCATTGCCAACAATTAATTCCATCAAACATAAACTGCGCTACAGCGACGGTATATTACTCGCAACTGATGTCGAAACAAATATATATGCCATCGACGCAAACACAGGCAAAATCCTGTGGACAAAAAAAACATCCAATCCAAGCCTTCCTACATTCGTATCTGGCCCAGCACTTGACAGAGGAATTTATTATGCAGGCCTAGGCAAGCGTATGTCAGCAATTAACATCCATAGCGGGAAAGTGCTTTGGGAAGGTGTCGATCCATCGGGCGGCGAAGCGACTCCAGCAGAACTATCGGTCGTAGATCAAACCTTATTAGCAGGATACAACTGGAATGCCTTATGTGCGTATGATATCCAAACTGGAAAACTCCTTTGGAGACGCCAAGAGGATGGGCTACGTTTTAGAAGCGGCGGCGTTACCGCAAAAGACGGTTATCTGTATACAGCCGGGCTCAATGGTTTATTTAAGCTAAACTTACAGACTGGCGAAATCATACAAAAGAGCATCAAAACAGATGATTTTAAAGTCATGGCCTCTCCTAAAATTTCCGATGACCTGTTGGTCATGCCGACATCTACAAATGGAATAAAAGCATACGACCTTCAAACCTTAGAAGAGAAATGGCATTTTTCCACGGACGAGGCGCTGGTATATACCTCCCCTTATAGCAGTCCTGACCAACACAAACCGGTCGGAACAGTGGAATCAGCGGTCGTTGCAACCAAAGACAAACTACTTTTTGGTGCTTCGGACGGTTACGTCTATATGCTCAGCAAAGAAGGAAAACTAATTTCAAAATTCAACCTGGGTGCTCCTATTTTTTCAGAAATCACTGTGGATGGTGATTTTATTTATATCGCTGATTTCGCAGGAAATGTCTCCTGCTTTAAATCATAGCAGACAACTTTAACCCACAGGACGCCCGGATCTGCGATTATCCCGAATCTGGGCGTCCTGAGTTTTTTTATCAACGAATTTAAAAAATGAGTTTGTGTCCAATCGACAGCCGAACAGATGACTAGATATTTTCCAAGCAGATAATCTTCTAGCAGATAAACAAAAAGTTGAGCTAGAGATTCGAAAATAGACGAGGGTTTTATCATAAAAAAAGCGACTCTTTTGAAGTCGCTTTGTGTAGCCCGTAGGGGAATCGAACCCCTGTTTCAAGAATGAAAATCTTGCGTCCTAACCCCTAGACGAACGGGCCGTTTTCTGTTTCGGTGTGCAAATATAGAAAGTTTTCTAAATCTGTCAAAATTTTATCGAAATTTTTATTCATTTTTTTCTAAATAGATCGCAAAACCCTCTAAAATAGCTATATTTAGACTCATTGAAAAAGTAACCAACATGACTAATTTTAAAAAAATTAAAAATCCTCTACTCTATGCTGGTCTTGGCATGGCACTTTTTAGCCAAGCAGCATATGCTCAAAAATCGAGCACGATTGCAGATCAGCTGCAACTCACCTGGCAGGTCAAGGATGGCCAGAACATCCGTAAAAACCCTGTCTCAACAATCATTCTGAAAAATAAGGGCAAAAGTGCGATACAGCTCAATGATTGGAGTCTCTGGTTTAATTTTATCAGATCCATTGATCCTGATAAAGTAGATAAAAGATTTGCCATTGACCACAGGAATGGCGATCTATTTCAAGTGAGCTTTAAGAAAACCAATTTTTCATTAAAAGCACAGGATACCATCCATATTGATTTCATTACAACAGGACTTGTCAATTATACCGATGGACCAATCGGTTTGTACATAAAAAATAGCAAAACTGGGCTTTCAACAGATATTCAGAACTATAACGCGGTGAAAACAGCACCTCAATCCGATGCTGAAAAAGCGGATTATTGGTCTCATAAGTATGCCCTAAATAAACTTACCGAAGGTATAGAGGCGCAGGCCATTATCCCTTTACCCAGCAATATCAGTATCAACAATAATGCAAAATTCAATATATCGACAAATACAAAAGTATTTATCGCTAGCGAATTCTCTTCCGAAGCAAGCTTTCTGACAGATTTCCTCAACAAATACGCAGGGATCAAGTTGTCAACGAGCCCGGAAAAACAAGATGGTGTTATTATCGTCAAAGCAAACGATCTGAAACCTGAATCTTACCGCCTAAACATCGATGCAAAAGGTATCCGGATAGAAGCGGCGGATAAGGCTGGCGCTTTTTATGCTATACAGTCTTTGAAATCCTTGATTAATCATCAACAATGGAATAAAACGAGCAAATCCATTGCCTTACCTTATGCAAAAATAGAAGATAGTCCTCGTTATGGCTACCGAGGTTTTATGTTGGATGCGGCCCGTAATTTCCATAGCAAAGCAGAAGTGTTACGCATCCTGGATCTGATGGCTTCCTACAAATTAAATAAGTTCCATTTCCACTTTATTGACGATGAAGGTTGGCGATTGGAAATCCCATCCTTACCGGAACTGACTGCAGTAGGTGCCAACCGTACGGCTAATTTCGAAGACGGTAAGGGAATTCAACCTGCTTACGGTTCTGGTGCGACTGCAAAAGCACATCAATTCTACACCGTAGCTGATTATATCGAAATCTTAAAATATGCACAAGCAAGGCATATCGATGTAATACCTGAAGTAGAAACACCAGGGCATGCCCGTGCAGCAATCAAAGCAATGCGTGCGCGCTTTGCACATTTTACGAAGGCAGGTGATAAGCAAAAGGCTGAGGAATTCCTGTTGGATGATGCGGATGACAAATCTGTGTATAACTCCGCGCAAAACTGGAACGACAATGTGATGAACCCTGCCCTGTCTTCAACGTATCATTTCCTGAGCAAAGTGGTCGATGAAATCAAAGCTATCCATGAAAAAGCTGGAGTACCGTTGAAAATTATCGATTTGGGAGGTGATGAGACACCGAGTGGTGTCTGGGAAAAATCACCAAAAATCCTTGCTTTCATGAAGGATAATAACATCAGTAATGTACTTGATGTATGGCCAATATATATTGCCAAAATCAACAAGCTCGTTCAAGAGAAGGGTTTGACGATGTCAGGATGGGAAGAGATGGGCATGCGCAATAAAGGAAAAGGAATGGAAGTTAACGCCGAATTGGGTAAATCCGGCATCCATCTCAATGTATGGAATAACCTTCCGGGTCAAGGCCAGGAAGATTTAGCTTACCGACTGGCAAATGCAGGCTATAAAGTTGTCTACACAAGTGCGGCAAATAACTATCTGGATATGTCATGGGACCGCGACTTTGCAGATCCGGGCCATAGCTGGGTCGGCACTGTAAACCTGAACAGAACCTATTCTTTCTCACCGGAAAACTTCTTCATTAATCTTCGTAAAGATGATACCGGAAAAGATCTCGTAAAAGAAGCTTATACCAACAAAGAGCAGCTTACTGCTGAAGGAAAGAGAAACCTGCTCGGCATCAAGGGTGCACTATGGGCCGAAAAAGTATCGACAGATCAACGCCTTGAAGAGATGATATTCCCTCGATTAATTGCTATTGCCGATCGCGCCTGGGCACAGGAACAAGCTTGGGAAAAAGGCAATTCTTATGATGAAGCAACCTATCGTAAGTCGTATACGGCCTTTATTAAGAAATTAGGCGAGGATGAATTGAAGAAACTGGATATTATTGATGGGGGTTATACCTATCGCCTTCCGAAGCTTGGAATAAAAAAAGAGGGTAACCTGCTTTATATCAACACCGATTATCCCGGATTCAAAGTCTATTATACAGAGAATGGAAGCACACCGACATTGAAATCAAAAGAAGTAAATGGCGCAATTCCTTTTCAAGCGGGCAAGAAATATCTATTCAAAGTCTTTGATGCCAAAGGTAGATCCGGAGACGTTATTGCATATTAAAAACTGAACTGGATTATTATAATAAAACAGTAATATCCGATGTCCTTAAGCTGGTCGGTGAAATAGCATAGCCCGATAGCAATTCTAAAACTGAAAAAGGGATGATTTCTATTCGAAATCATCCTTTTTTAATTGTGCTCACGATTAAATGCTATCTGCTTAAAACTTATAACTTAATGATACAGCAGCATTTCTAGGATCGATCTGATTGATAAAACCACCTCGGAAATACGAGTTCAAGCCAATCTCGTTGGTGACATTGTTAACAAAAACTTTTGCATCAAACCTTCGCCATTTATAGCCAACCTGCGCATTTAGTGTTGTATAGGCTGGCATATTGAATGGTTCGGTTCCATAATATTCACCATGCCCCTGCGGCGTTAAACTATATTCATTCACTGGACGATCGCCTACGTAATAAACACCGGCACTTAAACTCAGATTTCTTAAGACTCCTTGATTAAAGACATATTGTACCCAAGCATTGGCGGTATGTTTTGGCGCATTCATCGGCGCGGAGCCATTCATATAGGATGGAGAGTTTTTATATCGGGCATCCAAATATGCATAACCTAACATTACTGTTAGATTTTCCAACACACGACCATTTAATTCCGCTTCGATCCCATCCCGGATTAAATCACCGGCTTTAAAATAAAGTCCAGTTGTCTGATTTTCGGAATTGTATTCCGCATTGGTCAAGTCTGACGTATAGATATGAAAATAGGTTAAATTAAACCGTAATCTATTGCCTAACCAATCGGACTTGATTCCTGCTTCAAATTGTTCTGTCGTTGAAGCTCCAGCCTTGGTCCCGTCTGTTAAAATGTTGGCAGCACTTCTGAGATTGGTCGAGTTCGTATAAGATCCGAAGACATTAAAATTATCGAAAGGCGTAACGATAACTCCCGCCATCGGATTCCAGGCGGATTCCCTTTTATTTCCGTTTGATGTAAAGTCCTTCGTGGTGATTTCAGAGTAACGTAACCCTAATACTGCCTTAATATATTTATTGAATTCAATAACATCCTGCGCCATGAAGCCAACAGAAGAATAGTAATTTCTCACCGGCGTTTTAGCCTCAAAAGCCACCTTTTTTCCTACCTGTTTATTCCCCAATGAATCCACATAAGATACCTGCGTCAAATCGTTGGCCCAATCGCCATGAATATCAACCACGTCAATCGCACCACCGGCTAAAGCTGCCTGATCTGCCTTTGACAAAAGAACTTTACTGTCCAACAAACTCAATTTCGTGCCAAATGAAGTTGTTGTCGCATCAGCGATACGATAATCAATCCCTGCCTGTACCAGATGTTTTACGTTACCTGTATAAAGATCTTTTCCAATCAGATCAAACTGAAATGTCTTATTCTTATCATCCCTTAAGCTCTTGCTCATCTTCCGTGAAAAAGTATTGTATTTTTTCTCACTGTCCTCTATCAGAGTCGCTGATGTTGTCAGGTTATCGACCTGATAAGATGAGGTCGCTATCGAAGCGCGAATGCTCCAACGATCGGTCAATTCATGATTGATCTGGCCCATAAAACTCTTCATCTCCGTATTCACATTATCAGAATTCATTCCCAAGAATTTATTGTTGGGAATGACATACAATGCATTGACACCCTGCGAAGGGTTCAGGTTAACTGCCGAATTTACCGGAGTGCGGTTATCGTTGAAATAATCCCCCTCCAATGTGATCGTTGTTCTCTCCGTAGGCTTCCAAGCCAGCGATGGGTTCAGATAGACACGATTGGCTGAAAGGCCTTTTCTGAAACTATCACTTCTTTCATAGGCTCCGTCCATACGAAAAGCAACAGTCTCCTTTTTATCTAATACTGTCTGAAAATCGAATGTTGGCCGAAACTGCCCCCAGCTTCCCACACGTACCCCAACCTCGCCAGAGTTTGTAAAATTAGGTGTCTTTGTCACGACGTTAATCACCCCACCGGCATTCCCAAGGTCAGTAATAACACCTTGCGTCACCGCTGCAGATCCTTTGATCATCTGAATAGACTCCACCCCCTGCATATCAACGACGCCAGAAGCTGTCTGAAACTGCGAGTCCATACGTACGCCATTTTTCAAAACTGGCACACCCCTGAAACCCCGTGTAGATAGTGATTCTTTGACGCCACCGTAAGAACCAAATAGCGTAACACCCGGAATATTTCGAACAGCATCAGTCAATGTTAATATACCCTGATCTTGAATTACTTTGTTGGATATCACCGATATACTCTGAATCTGATCAGAAGGTTTTAACGGCATACGGGTAATCATCTCCAGCCCCTTCGGTTTTTTATTCCGCTCACCGAACACTTCCACTTCATCGATAGCTTGCTCATTGCTCACTAACACCACCGGTTTTATGACGACCTCACGGCTAGTGGAACTAAATACATAATCAACCGATGTAGCCTGGTAACCTAAGTAAGTAAAACGAATGATTACATTCTGATCGACACCCTGAAGTCTAAAATGACCTTTATGGTCTGTCCGTACTGTTTTATCACCGATTGAAACGGTTACTGAGCTTAATGGGTTGTTGTTTGCATCCACAACCTTTCCTTTTACGATTCCTGAAGTTTGACCGTATACAGCGCTTCCGATTAAAAATGTAGAGGCAAGTGCAAGTAAGTGTTTGTCCATGTTAATAATCTTTGGTATTTATTTTTAATTAATCTAAATAGCAAGGCAAAGGTATAAAAATTTTGCTTGCTATAACAACTAAAAACAAAAAAGCGCTGAACCAATTAAGATTCAGCGCTTTCCTATATCAATTCAGACTATTTTAGTCAAATTTCCATCTTACAAAAGCTTCAATCGCTTCATAGTTTGCAAGACCTAATCGGTCATACATTGATGCGGTATCGCTTGTACGGTCTTCAGCACGTACCCAGAATTCACGTGGATCATCACCTGGGAATACAGGTAGATCTTTTTGAGACTGATGTTTGAAGATCGCTAAACGCTTGCGATATACCTCTTGTGGGGATAATGGAACAGCCATTTCGATCTCATGGATCGGATATTCATGCCATGCACCTCTATACAACCACAACCAACAGTCTTTTGTCCACTCGTCAGTTTTGCTCAATCTTCTCAAAGCCTCGAACAAAATATCGAAACACACTTTATGCGTACCATGTGGATCTGCAAAATCTCCTGCTGCAAATACTTGGTGAGGTTTCACCTGACGCAACAATTCCATCGTTTGTTGGATATCATCTTCAAACGATACTTCTTTCGCAAATTTTTGTCTATCGTAGAATGGTAGATCTTGGAAATGGATATTTTCATCTGGCAACCCGACTAAACGAGCTCCAGCAATAGCTTCTCCTTTACGGATCAATGCCTTTATTTTGCGAACAAGTTCGGTATCGATCTGATTAGGTTTTTTCGTTGCAAAGATTGCTCTTTCCTCATCATAAATCCGATTGATTTGAGCGGCCTCTGTATTTGCACCAATTTGATTTGCCAGATCTTCAGCAAATTCTAAATAACGTACTACATCATCATCCCACACAGCTGTATTACCACAAGTCTGGTAAGCAACATGCACATTGTGTCCTTGATCAGCCAAACGGATAAATGTACCGCCCATAGAGATGACATCATCATCAGGGTGTGGAGAAAATACAATCACATTTTTCTTAGCTGGATTAGCACGCTCTGGACGTTGCGAATCGTCTACATTAGGTTTACCACCTGGCCATCCTGTAATCGTATGTTGAAGTTCATTAAAAATACGAATATTGATATTATAAGCAGGGCCAGTTTCTGTCACCAACTTTGCCATACCATGAGCGCTATAGTCTTCGTCCGTCAGTTTCAAAATCGGTTTATTGATTTCCAGCGCTAACCAAACAACAGCTTTTTTGATCAATGTTGGCGTCCAGGTAACATCTTCTGCCAACCATGGAAGGTCAAAACGTGTCAACAAGGATGCCGCTGCTTCATCTAAGATGAATTCGACATTATCCGATAGTTGAAGATAGGTTGCAGGAATCTCTGACGAAATTTCACCCTCAACCGCTTTCTTAATGATCTCGGCTTTCGTTTCAGTCCAAGCCATCAAGATAATTTCACGCGCTTTGAAAATTGTACCTACGCCCATCGTGATGGCTTTTCTCGGTACATTTTCTTTACCACCAAAAGCACGTGATGCATCCCGACGTGTCAAATCGTCTAAGGTAACAATACGAGTACCAGAGTTTGGAGCAGAACCTGGTTCATTAAAACCAATATGGCCTGTACGACCAATACCTAATAATTGAATATCTAAACCACCAGCAGCTGTAATCTTTTGTTCGTATGCTTCACAAAATGCATTGACTTGATCCGGTGCCAGGGTACCATCAGGAATATTTACATTCGCCTTATCAATGTCTACATGATCGAACAAGTTTTTGTTCATAAAAGTCACATAGCTCTGATCGGCGTCAGGTTGCATAGGAAAATATTCATCAAGATTGAAGGTAATCACGTTCTTAAAGCTTAAACCTTCTTCTTTGTGCAAGCGAATCAATTCTTGATAAACTTTAACCGGTGTAGCACCAGTAGCAAGACCTAGAACAGCTTTTTCACCTTTCTCCTGCTTTGCACGAATAATTTCAGCTATACGATTTGCAACGTTTTTCGAAGCTGAATTTTGATCTGGATAGACGCTTACGGGGACTTTTTCGAAGCGTGTTTCTTCCAATAAATTTAATCTAGCCATTTTATGGATATATTGATAAACGTGAATTACAAATTTATGAAATTAGTGAGTTAAGTTGAAGTAAAATTTTAATAAAGTGGCTTATTCTTAACAATATTTTAAATAAAACCTTTTAGCCCTTATTTTAGCATAGAAATCCCGCTATATTTCGTTTAAAATCGCTACTGCTTTTAACAAAGTGGCATCTTGCTTAGCAAAACAAACACGTAAAACCTGCTGATCTGTAGCTTGTTTATAAAACGCAGAGAGTGGAATGGTCGCTATTTTGTGATGTTTTGTCAAATAGCAGGCAAAATCAAATTCCTTCCCCTGACTAATGGCACTATAATCGAGATTAAGAAAATAGGTTCCTTCACAAGGGAGAATCTTGAAACGAGACTGTACTAATCCATTTTTGAGTAAGTCTCTCTTCTTCGCGAAAAAGCCAGCGAGACTCTCCACATAAGCAATATCTTTCAAATATTCAGCGATTGCAATCTGCATCGGCGTATTAACACTGAATACATTAAACTGATGGATTTTCCGAAATTCACGCATCAATAGGACTGGCGCCACACAGTAGCCGATCTTCCATCCCGTAGTATGCAACAGCTTTCCGAAGGAAGCGACAACAAAACTCCGCTCCCGTAAGCTCGGTATACTTAAAACAGATTGTGGTGACACGCCATCAAAAACGAGATGTTCATAAACTTCATCGCTTAATAAGAGGGTATTTGTTCCCGCTAATAGCTTCCCAAGTTTATTCAGGTCCTCTTTTCCAAGTACTTTTCCAGTAGGATTATTCGGATTATTGATAATCACCAATCGTGTTTTTTCGTTGATCAGTGTAGCCACATAATCCCAGTCAATTTGAAAATCTGGTGCCAATAATCGAACTGGAATAACCTTACCCCCAAACAATTCAATCGTTGGGGCATAACTATCATATGCCGGTTCGAATATAATCACTTCATCTCCAGCACCAACAACTGTTGCTATAGCCGTAAAGATGGCCTGGGTTCCTCCGGCTGTCACCGTGAGTTCCTCAGTCGGATCTATATCCACGGCATATACCTTCTTGTATTTATTTACGATCGTCTCCCGTAGACTTTGTGCACCGATCATTGGTGCATATTGGTTATGTCCTTTTTCCATTGCGGCAGAGACCAATTGCACAAGCTTGGGATCTGTCTCAAAGTCCGGAAAACCTTGTGAAAGGTTCAGCGCCTGCTCCTCATTGGCAAGCATGGTCATCCTGGTAAAGATCGATGTACCGACATGTGGAAGTTTAGCTATTAGGTTGAAGTTCATTTTTTGACATTTTATTAATCTACCAAATTAGTGGATTTTCTTATATTTGTAAATATATACAAGAATAGCAACATGATAAAATACATCACACTACTTTTTTTGGTTCTTCCGTTCTTTGGTTTAGCACAGAAAAAAGAATTGACCAAACAGGAATATATCGCCCGCGTAAAAGCTGCACCGGATTCCATCTCAACTTTAGTTGATTTGCGCCGTGTAGGCGGTTACGACCCTGTCTATACTGAATTACAGGCGCTTTATAATACCTTGAGTGGCAATGTAAAAAATTCCATTGAAGGGAAAGAGTTTCAGGAATATCTAAATGCACTGGAGACGGTTCAGATCGGCAAAGTTGCGCCTGCTTTTACACAAAATGATACAACAGGCACCCCTGTACAACTATCCGATTTCAAAGGTAAATATGTATTACTTGATTTTTGGGCCTCATGGTGTCCAGACTGTCGCGTTGAAAGTCCAGATCTTGTAAAAACGTACGAACAGTTCAAAGGAGACAACTTTGAAATCCTGGGTATATCCTTTGACAAAGACCGTAACTCTTGGATCAAGGCCATTCACACAGACAAGCTACATTGGAAACATGTTTCTGACTTAAAACGTTGGCAAAATGATGTTGGTACATTGTACGCGGTGAAATCTATTCCCCAAAATGTACTGATTGATCCGAATGGAAAAATCATTGCGAAGAATTTACATGGAGATGCTTTACGTGCGAAGCTAAAAGAAGTATTGAAGTAAGAATGTATGTTAGCCAAGAGGCTACAGGGCAATAGGAGAAATATTAAAGAAAAAAACAGGTGTCCGAAAATCGGGCACCTGTTTTTTTTTTACTGATTTATTATTCTATTTAGCCAAATAAAGCGCTAAACAGGTCTTCCAATTTAGCTACTGGTCTAATGGCAATATTATATTTCTTGGCATCCAATCCTTTGGTATTAAACTTGGAAATAAAGATCCCATCAAAGCCCAACTTCTCGGCTTCTTGGATACGTTGTTCAATCCGGTTGACAGCTCTGATCTCCCCGGATAAACCAACTTCGCCTGCAAAGGTCAGACTGGTCTTTATCGGAATATCTTGTTGTGACGAAATAATAGCCACGATAACTGCCAGATCGATGGCTGGATCTTCAACACGAAGTCCTCCGGCAATATTCAAAAAAACATCCTGTGCACTTAACCGAAAACCAAATCGCTTTTCCAATACAGCCAACAACATGTTTAATCGTTTTGTATCATAACCTGTAGATGAACGTTGGGCTGTACCAAATGCTGAATTGCTCACCAAAGCCTGAACTTCAATCATCATCGGCCGCATTCCCTCGAGCATGGCAGCAATAGAAACACCACTCACGGGCTCATCTCGCTGTGAAATCATAATTTCGGACGGATTTGACACCTCACGCAATCCGGAGCCCTGCATTTCATATATACCCAATTCCGACGCGGAGCCAAACCTATTTTTTACCGCACGCAATATACGGTAGACGTGATGGCGGTCGCCCTCAAATTGAAGTACGGTATCGACCATATGTTCCAAGACTTTCGGTCCTGCAATGGAACCATCCTTGGTAATATGTCCTACAATAAATACTGGGGTACTGGTTTCTTTGGCAAACCGGAGTAATTCGGCTGTACATTCCCGCACTTGAGAAACCGAACCCGGTGCCGATTCAATCTGCGCTGAATGCAAGGTTTGGATGGAATCTATGACAATGACATTAGGTTGTACTGTCTCAATCTGCTTGAAAATATTTTGTGTAGATGTTTCCGTCAAAATATAACAATTGGCTTTAGAGGATTGTGACAATCGCTCGGCCCGCATCTTGATTTGCTGCTCACTCTCCTCTCCGGAAATATACAGGGTTTTAACCTGTGGAATGGACAAAGCCAGCTGGAGCATCAATGTGGATTTTCCAATTCCGGGTTCGCCTCCTATCAACACCAGGGAACCCGGGACGATTCCCCCGCCCAACACCCGATTAAACTCCTGATCTGGAGTCAAGATACGCGATTCATCCTGATATACAATCTCATGAATAATAGCCGCCTTGTTTGCCCGCTTTGTATTCCCCGTTGTTGTCGTCGTGCTTCGCCATTCAGGAACTTTTGAGCTTGACTTTTCGACCACTTCCTCCACGAAACTATTCCATTGTTTGCACGAAGGACACTGTCCCATCCATTTGGGAGCCTCATAGCCACAGTTTTGACAGAAATATGCTGATTTTGTTTTTGCCATTCTACGAAATTACAAATTTCTATCCTTTACTTTACCCTTCGTTTTCTTTTAAAATCCGTAGAAAATTCTGTCCCATGATTTTAGCGATATCTGCTTTGTTGTAACCTCTTTCTAAAAGTCCTTTTGTCAATAAAGGAAATTTAGAAACATCTTCCAAGCCCTGAGGAGCAGATTCGATGCCATCAAAATCCGATCCAACAGCAACATGTTCAATTCCTACTTTCCCAACGAGATAATCAATATGGTCCAATAGTTTGGACATTGGTGCATCGACTTCATACCTAACATCAATGGGCAGCTTATCATACATCTTCCAGGTACTCAATGTAGTATCGGCATCCTTACCAAATTGCTGTGTATAGATTCTCTTTAATCGTGTCTCATACTCGGGATCTAAAAAACCAGAGTAAAAGTTGACACCGATCACACCGCCATTTTTCTTCAGGGCCTCCAATTGTTCATCTTTCAGGTTTCGGAAATGTGGACATAAATGGTAGGCATTGCTATGTGACACCAATATTGGCTTGCTGGAAACCGTAATGACATCATAAAAAGTCTGCTCACCACCATGGGAAAGATCGACTAGCATGCCAAGTTCATTCATTTTCCGAATGATCGCTTTCCCATGATCAGTTAATCCTTTTGCCTTCGCATCCATCTTACCAGACTCCATCGCAGCACAACTCGCCCAAGGTACATTATAGTTCCAGGTCAAGGTTAAATATTTCGCGCCACGTTCATGGAGTTTGATGAGATTATCTATGCTCCCTTCGATCATATTACCGCCTTCCACACCGATCAATGCAGCAATTTTTCCAGCTTTTAAATAGCATCAATATCCCTTACTGATTTTGCCAAGGCAATATTTTTGGCGTTGGCAACGATCATTTTCTCCAGTGCATCTATTTGCGCATTGGCATGTTCAAATGCTCCAGTCTTCCATTTTGCGTCATCGGACCAAACAGCAAATACCTGCACATCGACTCCACCTTCTTTTAGTCGCGGCAAATCCGTAGCGCCCGTACTCAATCGTTGACCAATATCCTTTCCTCCTAAAATTGATTCATAGATTACATCATTATGTCCATCCACAATAATTAGATCCTGATGAACTTTTTTATAATCCTGACTATAAGCCAACCTGTTTAAAGACAACATGCCCAGCCCCATGAACAATAGGTTTTTTATCATTTCTTCACTTCATTGATTGCTTCATAAATGGCATCCTGAATCCGGCTACGGATATTGAGATCCAACAATTTGGTGCTGACCTGCGGGTGCACGCGATTGGATAAGAATATGTAAATCAATTGATTTTGGGGATCCACCCAGATGCATGTGCCTGTGTATCCCGTATGCCCAAAAACAGTACTATTGGCCAATTTAGAGGGATACTCATTTTTCGGGTTTGGATCCCAGCGGTCGAACCCCAATCCTCTTCGGCTTGTCGCAGACTGCTTAGACGTAAAAAGATCTATTGTTTCAGACTTAAAATACCGCTCACCGCCGTATTCTCCACGGTTGAGCAAAAGCTGTCCATATATCGCGAGATCATTGGCTGTAGCAAATAAGCCGGCATGTCCAGCGAAACCTCCGGCCATCGCTGCCCCCTGATCGTGCACATATCCTTCCAACAATGTTTTACGGAACGAAGTATCCTGCTCCGTAGGTACAATCTGTTCCTTCGCAAATCGTTCCCTGGGAAGATATCCGGCATGTGTCATCCCTAATGGTCGATAGAAATTCTCCTGAACATAATCCTGCAATGGTTCGGCCGTCTGATGTTCGGCAACTTCCTTCATCACATACATGCTAATATCACTATACACATAGTTTCCTGTTGGCTTAACAGGTGATTTTAACATTTCGGGCCACATCAGATCGCGGTAATAATGATTGAGAATATAACTATTGTCAGCCATCTTGACTTGATGTTGTTGGTCTGGTACGGCGACAACATCACCTGCTTTCAAATATTTATAAAAAGGGATAAATGGCGTAAACCCTGCTTCATGTAACATCACAGAACGCAATTTGATATCCTTTTTATTTGTATACTTTGCCTGCAAGAGGTAATGCCCCATCGTACTATCGAGATTAATGATATTGCGCTCCGTCAATCGCATAATAACAGGAGTTGTGCCCGCAATTTTACTGACTGAGGCCAGATCAAAAATATCACCTGTTTTTGTTGGAATGTCTTTTGTATAGGTATGATAACCATAAGATTTCTCCAATAGCACCTGCCCATCTTTGATAATCATCACAACTGCACCGGGGGTCGCCTGCTTTTCAATGGCCTCTTGAGCAATTGCATCAATTTTTTTGGTCAATTTACCCAAATTCAGATTGGAGTTTTCACCTAAACTGTATTGTAGTCTCGATTGGGCCGTCTTAATATTTCCTGCAGTAATCGCGGCACCACCAAAAATAGACATCGCAGCATTGCGTTGACCAAGTTCGGTAAAGGGTGCCAACAACTCGATCAAATCAGACTGTGGATGTTCGGACAATGATTTTTTGTTGCGTTCCTGTTCAAAGAAATGACAAAGAACAACCTTTTTATTGTTCAGCACTGCCTGCTTTAACTGTGACAAGCAGTCAGCATCCAAATCATCTTCATTACCCGCAACAATAATCGTATTATAATATTTGATATCTTCATCAAATTTACTGAAATCAAATAGCGTTATGCCTGCATAACGTGCCAATTGGTTTGTAAACGCGGCATATTTTTCAGCATTAGGCACAACGACGGCAATACGTAACTGCGCCAGATTGCCCAGAGGGAGTAGCTGATCAACATTATTGTAAAGTATGGTTTCATTCTTTATGGTCGACTTATACTGAGCGAACAAGGGGCCAATACAGAACAAACCTGCAAATAACACCCCAAAAAATCCTTTTTTCATTCTGATTTTATCGTTTTTTAGGTTCTATCAAATAAAAATACGAATAAAATAAAAAAGCAAAGTCCTTTCCTTTAAAAAAATCAATTTTGTTACGCCTTTTTTTTACAGCTTCAACAGATGGATTTTTGGCATGAGCAAGTATAAATCTTTTTTTTTCTGTAAGTTTGATTAATGCCGGAATTGATTCAAGATAAAACAATATTTTCCCTTTTGGAGGTAAGCAAAAGTATCCAAAAAACGCTTGCTGAGCGTTACAAGAGCTTATATTGGATCAAGGCGGAGATGAATAAGCTCAACCATTATACGCATTCCGGACATTGTTACCCTGAGCTTGTTGAAAAACAAGACGGTAAAATTGTAGCTGAGATCAGATCAACTTTGTGGAAAGCAGACTTCACCCGAATCAACAACAATTTTCTGAAAATTGCGCAAGAACCCCTACGGGAAGGCATTACGATGTTATTTCAGGCAAGTATTTCCTATGATCCGATGTATGGTTTGAGCTTAAGGATTGTCGATATTGATCCAACTTTTACGTTGGGGGAGCTGGAGAAAGAAAAACTGGATAGCATTAGAAAGCTCAAAGAAGAAGGCATTTACGAGGCTAATAAATCAGTTCCGTTCCCAATGCTTCCAAAAAGACTAGCCATTGTTTCGGTGGAAACAAGTAAAGGCCTTTCCGATTTTTACAAGATTATCAATCAAAATCCTTGGGGTTATCGGTTGGAATGCACCTTATTTCCGGCGCTCTTACAGGGTGATAAATCTATCCCCTCAATCATCAATCAACTCGCGGTGATCGCCGATAAAATAGCTGAATTTGACGTGGTCGCCATTATTCGTGGTGGTGGTGGTGAGGTTGGTCTATCAAGCTACAATAATTATTTGTTGGCAAGGGCTATAGCAATCTTCCCTATTCCTGTATTGACCGGAATTGGCCATTCTACCAACTATACCGTGAGTGAGATGGTAGCCTACAAAAATGCAATCACACCAAGTGAGCTGGCTGACTTCCTCATTCAAAAGTTTCATAATTTTTCTGTTCCTATTGACAAAGCAACTGAAAGCATCCAACACCTGATCACTACTCGTTTTAAGGAAGAAAGGAATACTTTGTCTCAAATGGCAACGCATATCCAATGGGTTGGGAAAAGAGAACTTCAGACTGCGCGCGCCAATATTCAACAGATTCAACACGAACTGGCTGCGTTGATCAAGCTACGCTTTTATGAACATAAAACAGCGTTGGCGCACACCGAACGGATTATCCAGCTTTCTGATCCGCGACGACTGCTTAAACAGGGGTTTTCCATCACAAAAGTCAACGGCAAGTTACTTCAATCTGTTGATCAGCTATCTCCGGGTGATCTGATCCAAACGATGGTGGAAGATGGCGAAATTACAAGTACTGTAACGGATAAGAAATCGCTTAGCGACGGATTCGAAGACAGCTAACGGAATTATTTGAAACTGAAAAATTTAAAGAGATAGCATACAATGGAACAAAAATATACATATACCGATGCCTTCAATGAATTACAAACGATTGTAAAAGAAATTGAGAATGGAACAACAAATATTGATGAACTTGCTGAGAAAATCAAACGTGCATCTGATCTAATTGAGGTATGTCGGGCAAAATTGACCGCAACCGAAGACGAGGTGAATCAGTTGTTGCAAAAGATTTCCCCGGTACAGGATTCAGATCCCGGTTCCCCATCCTAATATTGATATGCAACAATTTGTTTATCCCTTCGCAAAACTTTAACGAGCTCTTTATGTTGATTTATGTTGCCTGTCAATCGCCAGGTGGTATTCAGACTTTCCTTATTATACCGTTGATTTACAACCGTTGCTTTAAACCCCATCTGTCTGATCAACTGCTCTGTATGTTCAAAATCTGCTTCAGATAACGTCTGGAGTTCATAGTCTTTAATTTTATGGTAATTATCAATATAAGTCTGTAAATAGGTCAACAGCCCCAAAATCACTAAAACCAATCCTACACCGATAAAGGCTAAAAAAATATACCCCGCGCCGACACACATTCCCAGAGATGCGGTCGCCCATATCGTTGTTGCTGTTGTAATGCCACTAACTTTATTATCTTCTTTAAAGATTACTCCAGCCCCTAAAAAACCAATTCCTGTAATAATATTAGCTGCTAGTCGATCTGGATTTCCGACACCTATCTTCAACGAAATAATAGTAAAAAGGCAGGAGCCAAAACTCACCAGTATAAAGGTCCGTAATCCTGCAGATTTATTACGGTATTCGCGTTCGACGCCAATCAATAGCCCGATCAGCACTGAAAACATAATCAGTAAGACATCCCTGCCCTCAAAAGCATGTAATAAATTGTCCATGGGCTTTACTTCTATTCCTACTCCAATTTACAAAAAATAAGGAGTACCTTTTACAGAACTCCTTATTTTTATATTAGTTATTTAGATTTCCTTTTTCAACTGTTTCGTCGTCTTCCTGGTCTAGTCGAACAATGCAACTAGCATAAAATCAAGTATTACCCAATCATGAAAGGAGCAGACTCCAGGACTAAAACATTGGGACTTCAATAAGTAACAGCTTTGCATTGTACTCGGCCTTAATCTCAATGCTATCCAACTCGTAGATGCCAATGGCATCCCTTCGCGATAATATTTCGTCTGCTACCTGCACCTTGCCCTCTAGCACAAAAAGATAAATTCCATTTCTTTCAGAATGAACATTGTACGGGATTGTATTCCCTTCATCCAAGTCCACAATATTGAAATATGCATCTTGATGGATATGAACCGCATCTGGATCCGAAACATCAGGGGATACAATGGTTACAAATTTATTATGACGGTCCAAATGAAGGTAAGACTTTTGGTCATAACCAGGAGTAAGATTCATTTCATGGGGTATTATCCAGATCTGAAGAAACTTAACAAGCTCCTTCTGGTCCCCATTAAACTCCGAATGCTTTACTCCCTTTCCTGCAGACATAATTTGTACATCTCCAGTTTCAATGTTTCGGACATTGCCTATACTGTCCTGATGGGAAAGTACTCCTTCCAGAGGTATGCTCACAATCTCCATATTGTCATGAGAATGGCGACCAAAGCCCTGCCCCCCTTCAACCTGATCATCGTTTAATACGCGTAGCGCTCCAAAATTTACTTTTTCTGGGTCAAAATATTGCCCAAAGCTAAACGAATGGGCACTTTTCAACCAACCAAAATCAACATGGCCACGATCGTTTTCTCGGTGTATGATCTTTTGCATCTGTTCCTTCCTGTTATATAAACAACTATTAATCAGAAGACAAAACTCATACCAACAAGCATTTCCCTAAAAAATCTGCCAATTTGACAAAGCCACACTAGAGTGCTTTGAGTTTTCCGGGAGCAACCGCTTGAATCAGTGCTCGGGCGAGAATACGATTGGGATCAATTACAACCATTCCGTTGTGATCTTTTTCAGGAATAGCCAATGGCAATTCGGCACAACCCAAAATAATCACCTGAGCACCTTGTTTTTTCAAGTCATCCATAGCCATTAATAGGTCTTCTCTTGCCTTATTGGCTATAGGTGCTGGCTGTGCCTTAATACCATAATCTTTATCGTAGATAGCATTGTTTACCTTTTCTTTCTGTGCACCTTCAGGCTCCACAATAGGAAAACCCTTTTTCATAAAAGCTTCCCGGTATTGGCTATAAGCCTGTTCACCTGCTGTCGATAGCACACCTATTGTACTTTCTGGATAATTTTCATGAACAAAGCGTACTGTCTCATGAACAATATGAAGTAACTTCAGTTCATTCCCTAAACGGGCCATCTCATCCTGGATAACTGAAAAAATCGGTTCTGCATGCGCTGTATTCGACGGAATTGCCGCAATCGTTGCACCAGCCTGCTCCAGTTGTTTTAAAATCATCGCTATTGCCTTTCCTGGATTCTCCTTCGATGTATCCAATAAATATGCGGAACGATCTGGAATTAAATTAGGGCAGGAAAACAATAACAGTGGCAAGTGCTCCTGATCGGAACTTGCCACTGTTTCATCTATAATTTTCTTGGCTATATCCAAGCCTGCATAAGGACCTAGGCCACCTACTATACCAATCATAACTACTATCTTTTATACCTTATGATATAACCAATAGCTCGCCGAATGGTTTGATAAAGTTTACCATTCAATGGCTTGATCCTCATCTGGAATCTGTGTATTGAGCTGACGCTCCAAAATCAATGAGCCAGAAACCTTGAATTTGATCGCCGTAGTAGAAACAAGCGTATAATCCGTAAATTCGTAATCCACGTTATTGATTGTGATATAACGATGCAATAAATAAGGACGGACGGCGTCCATCTGTTCTGAAACAGTATAACTTGCATCTTTTTTGACAACGAACTTCATATTTGGATTTACGGCACGAAAGCTTACCCCACCTTTGTCATTGAATGTTGCAAAAACTTGATAATTCTTCCGGTCCTTTCGCTCTTCATCTATATTACCCGCATAAAAGAAGATCGTATTCTCATCGACAACATAACTCTTTATTTGACTTTTTACAATCGGGGTTTCATTTTCATGTCCTTCCATAACTACCTTCAAGGCCGTCCCGCTATAGGTCCCGGAGTAATTGTTAAAAGGGTTGATGCGTAATAGTGCTTTTTTATAATGCTTCCGGGGATTGACCTTATATTTAGCCCCCGGATCATCCAAAATGGTCAAGGGAAGCACCCATTTTTCGGTCATATCAATACCTTTCAGGGTAAAATCAATGGCCATTAATCCGGTATTTTCTCCAGACTTGATATCCACCGCTGATGGAATCGTAAAAAAGTTAGTACTGAGCTGTTTGTAATAAAAATCCGTCCTCGTCTGGAATCGTTCGTAATTCAGGATACCCAATGTATCAGCATCCACCCCAACCTTGACCGAAAGATTATTATCGTTGGTTGTCGACCCGCTCACTTCCAACGGTTGCATAAAGGTGGTCTTTTGCCCATCCTTGTAACGAACATAGATATTCGTGACGCCTTCACTTTCCAAGGGAGCTTTAAAAGAAATGTAATGTTCGAACTGTTCCTCTTTCCATTCATCATTACAAGAGCTGCAGACAGCGAGTAAAGTGAGGAACAACAACTGTATATATGACTTGTTCATAAAATGCATATTTGGTTAATCATTATAAGTCCATCCAGGATTTTGAGTCAGATTCTTATTGCGCTTAAGTTCGGTATGGCTAATCGGCCAAAACCACATTTTGTCAGCAAAGGTTGTCTTCAAGGTCCAGATCGCGACGGGCTGATAGAAAAGGTCACGTTCCTCTACGTTCATCAAAACGTTACAGCCATAGACCGGCAATGCTTCTTCCACTGGCGCATCCATCCAACGGCGCAGATCATAGTAGCGCTGTCCTTCCCCCATCAGCTCAATAAAGCGCTCCCGTTTCAATGTTTTGCGCAACTCATTTTTGTTACCATATATACTGACTGCATAGTCAGGCACTCCAGCACGGATACGAACTGGGTGGACACCCTTTTTAATTTCAGCAATGTCACGACTGATCGAGTAACTTGATCCGCGCCAAGACGGAACCGTATACGAGCCGCTTAACTCATTTAGCGCCTCAGCATACATCAGCAATATATCTGCATAACGGATGGCCGGCTCTGCCTTAGGAATAATACGTGAGCCAACTCCGCCTTCGTAAGTATCACTGGGATGAACAAACTTCTTAACTCCGAAACCCGTACGCAACCAATAGCCATTCGCTGAATTAAAGCCGTTCCCTTTTGGGTCAGCGCTATAATAGAAGATTTGTTTATTGCGGTTTTCCTCTTTTGTTTCATTAAGCAATGTCCAGAAACTTCCACTATAAGCCACCGAAGCATAGAATCTCGGTTCTCGGTTTGCATATTGCAACGACACTCCGGGACGCAATGGTCTGTATTTTTTGTTGTCATAATCCTCCTGAGACACAAAACCACCGATACGATTTGAACCATTTCCACGGCCAATTTCCTTATCCTTACCCGGTACATCCGTGCCATCATTCATATAATAAGCATCCACCAGCTTCTGTGTTAGTCCGTGCGTATTCCATCCCGTTGCTGAACGCGGTAGTTGGTGGATGACCATTTGGTCGATACCCTCATTCGGCTGGTTGTTACCCCGGGTAAATATTAACTCCGGATTACCCGAAGCAGTCAATGTCCCATTAAAGACTTCTGCATATGATTTGGCAGGATCAATATCTGCCCAACCTGCTGGCCAGCTTTTATCCGAAAAATTATGATCCTGAGGAGGTCTGACTGTTGCCTCATCACCCGTTTCCTGAAAAGGGGCCGTGTAAAGCCGATATACCCCCAGTTCGATGACATCACGTGCAGCGGCAGCAGCCTTTGCCCATTTCTCTTCTTTATAATCGGCAGACAACAGGCGTTTCATCTGCTTGTCTACCAGTCGCGCCGCGTAACCTGAATTATTCCCATTGGCCAATGGACTTGCAGCATACAGGAGCACCTTAGCCCGCGCAGCCAATGCTGCCCCTACAGAAGGACGGCTAGAGCCATCCTGTCCACGTCTCATCCCAAGGGCTTCCATTTCTTTCGCGGCCGTTAATAGTTCGTTGCTGATAAATTCAGCACACTCATCATAGGTATTTCGCGCAATGGCCAGTTCTTCGTAACTATCCGTATAATCCAAGCCTTCATCGGGCAGTATCGGAATTGGTCCATATTTACGGAGCAATAACCAGTAGAGGTAAGCCCGCGCAAAACGCGCCTGACCCCGATAATCAACGATTTCAGCCTCAGACATCTCGGTATTCATATAGATATTATGGATAAAGGTTGAAGCATTCCGAATCCCGCGATACGATTGAGTCCATGTCCCCTGTTTATCAGTTTCGGTATACAAACCCATTTTAAACATATTATAGGACAGTTCATTTTTTGATGGATCGTAATCCTTGTCCCGATCACCATAATACATATCATCTGCGAAACAGTGCGGTGTCAGGCCTTTACTGGCGACATCGGCATTTTCACCTTTAAACTCCTCAAATACATGAGCCAGCCATTTCTCCGAATACAGCTTGCTTTTAAATGTTTTTTCCAAGGTGATCCGATCTTTAAAATATTGGTCGGACTTTAAGTAATCCTTTTTACAGGATGAGATCAAATTTGTGCCCAAAGCGAGCATCAACGCAATATATAATGTCTTTCTTTGCATCTTTTTCTAATTTTATAGGTTAATATTGATGCCAAATGTAAATGACTTGGGCAGGGGATAATCCTCACCCCTTGGTGTTGCCAGCTCCGGATCCCAAAGTTTGAATTTTGACCAGGTCAATAAATTTGAGCCGACGAGGAAGAAGCGGATGCTATTGGCCTTAATCCGATTGGTGAGGTGTTTTGGCAGTGTATAACCAATATCCAGGGTTTTCAAACGAAGATATTGCCCGTTTTTTAACCAAAATGTCGACTCTCTGAAATTATTAATATTGTCTCCAAAACTTAAACGTGGATAAGATGCATTCGGATTCTCGGTTGACGGATCGCCTGATATGTCGGCAGAAATCCAACGATTATCACCCATGACACCTTTCATCACCTGCCCCCATTCTCCTTCACGAAAGGCTTGCACCGTTTTTCCATAAATCGAAAAAGTAGACTTCCCTGATCCTTGGAAATGGACACTAAGGTCAAATCCGCGCCAACTTACCGAAGCACCTATACCATAAACCAAATTAGGTCTCCGCGTTGCTCCTATGGCCACCCGATCCCCATCATCCACTATGCCATCTCCATTGACATCTTTATATTTTATATCTCCGGGCTGATAATTTGGTGGATTATTATCAAACTGTTGTTTCGGGCTATTGCGAATATCATCGTAATCTTTAAACAAGCCTAAAGCGATCAATCCTATAGACTGATCCACACGATAGCCTTTTTGATTTTGATAACCATATACGTTATTTTCCTCATCGATTGCCGTAATTTCGTTCTTACTATAGGTGATATTGCTACGTGCTGTAAGGTTCAATTCACCAATCTTCTGTTTATATTCCAAGCGTCCGTCGAAACCACGTGATTTTACTCCGCCCACATTCGCTCTTGGAATACTTTCCAGGCCAACCATGCTTGGCAAAAATCTTCGCTCCATATAAATGCCGGTACGTTTCTCATCAAAGAAATCGAAGTTGGCGACAATTTTATCCCGAAATAAAGCGATATCCAAACCCAGGTTATTTTTGGTAGCCATTTCCCATGTTACGTAGGGCGAAGCCACCTGACTATACCGAATACCACCATAATAACGATCTAGGCCATAGTCAGCCCATTGATAACCTCCTTCGGGAATCCTCTGACCGCCGTCCAGTATAAGGTTCCCATTATTATCTCTACGCCAGATTTCATCAATCGTATATAAGTACGGGAAGCGTTCGTTGTTGTTACCTATTTTAAGTTGGTCATTTCCCACCTTACCCCAGGAGTAACGTACCTTAAGCAAATTCAGCCAAGGAACATTATTTTTGACAAAAGGTTCCTCGGAGATATTCCATGCTGCTGCGACAGCAGGAAAGAAGCCATATTGTTGCCCCATGGCAAAGTTTTCCGAACCCGTATAACCAAAATTGAAATCAGCAACATAACGCGACTTCCAATTATAGGTTAATCTTCCTGCTAATGCCTGGTTACGTAGTGATACACCATTTTTTATGTCATTGCCCAAATCAACTGTTTTGGTAAAAGCATCCCGGGTAAAACGTGCTACTGCTCCTAAATTATGGTCTCCGATTTTGCGATCATAATTAAACATAACATCATAAAACTCCCGTCTATTTCCCTCGGAATACCCTCCCTGTTCCATTTCTCTGGGATTAGCCTTATGCGTAAAAATGAGATTTCCATTCTCATCACGCGCGCGTTCGGCATGCCATAATTCAGGCAATTTAATACGTGTGATATTGTTATTATTATAGGTATCAAAGCCGACAATACCCCTAAGCCTTAAACCTTTGGTAATAAAATCAAAGTTCTGTTCGATTGTGACATCGGTCTGCACTTTGTTTTGCCAATTTTCATTGAATCCGGATTGTGTTGACATGACCCATGGATTGATCTTATTGCCATCTCCTATTGTTGGCACACGGCCATTGGAATATAACACTGGTGTACTGATCGGAGAATATCCAAAAAAAGAACCCCAAAGATCCTGATCACCCAGGCCTGGGCTATTCCGTTTGTCCAGTGATCCCGCAACACCAACTTTCAATACCGTGCTTTTGGTCACGTTGATATCCGCATTCAGACGATAATTCCAACGTTTATAATTAGCATTTGTGTTATAATCGTTGCGCAGTGTTTCATCTGTTTTATACATACCACCTTCATCGACATAACTTCCCGACACGAAATAACGCGTTGTGGCCCCTCCTCCTATCATATTGAGGTTTGCCCTATACGTCATGGCACCATCTTTCAACAACAGATCTTTCCAGTTGACATTGGGATAAAGATCCGGGTCCAATCCCAAACGCAAGATTTCCAGCTCTTCCGGACGATAAATAGGTTCAAAATTTCGTGTGATCCGGGCCTCATTTAGTAGGTTAGCATAAGTTACACCATCCTCAAATTCAGGCGTAATCGTACGCGTATTATAAATGGTTTCGTCCTTAAAATTGATGTTGATTTTTCCCTCTTTACCGCGTTTAGTAGTGATCAGGATAACGCCGTTTGCACCTCTAGAGCCATAAATTGCAGTCATAGCTGCATCTTTAAGCACTGTAAATGTTTCAATATCTTCGATATTTATATCATTGATATCGCGCTCAACATTGTCTACCAAAACTAAAGCTGCGCTACCACCACCGAAGGTAGAAATACCACGTATCCAAAACTCGGAGATATTTCTACCGGGCTGACCAGACTGCATCATCGCCATTACTCCTGGTACATTTCCAGCGAGTGCATTCGTGATACTTGAAGTCGGGTTGGATTTCATGGTTTCTACATCGACTCCACTTGCAGCCCCCGTCAAAGTCAGCTTCTTTTGAGTTCCTGTGCCTGTTACCACCACCTCATCCAATACACTGGTCTCGGATTCTTTCAAACTCACATCAATGATATGTGAATCTTTCACAAGTACTTCCTGTTTTTGATAGCCAACAGAAGAGAAGACGAGTGTTTTGTAACGCTCTACCTTTATCTTATAGTTACCCTTGCTATCCGTGGTCGTCCCTAGCCCCGGAGCGTCTTTCACAGCGATGCTGACACCGATCAAAGGGGACCTTTGGGTATCGACAATAACACCCGTTACTTCAACAATTTCTTGTGCGAACACACTCAAGCTGAAACTGAGAAGCGCCATACATGTTAGTAATATTTTATTTATCATCTTATCACAGGTTAATCTTGGTCATTTTCATCCATTTCCTCCAGAGCGATCTTACGAATTCGCCTATTTTCCCGGTCTCCGATATAAAAAGCTTGTTCTTTTTCATTATAGGCGATGCCTGATGGTCGATCAAAACGAGCATCTGCCCTTAGATCTCCATTAACATAACCGTAAGGATTAGTATTCAGGCTTGAACTACCTCTGCCAGCAAAAGTTGTTACGGCACCTTCAGGCGTAAGCATACGAATGGCATGATTCATAAGGTCTGTAAAATAAAAATCGTAGACATCAGGTTTACCTGCTTCCACATAGGCTTGATTTTTTACAAATACCCCTTGGTAGGGCTGATTGACACGGGCTGAGGATCCCACCCCATCTTTATAACCGGATTCACGGACTTTACCGCAAACTAAATAGGGTTGGTTAAACCGTTTTTTATCCCAGTTGTAGTCCGCACGCATAATATAACCCTGGTTAATCACCAAAATATAGGCGTAGTTTCCCGTCGGATGAATCAAGGCCCGATACTCCCACTCCGGATCCTGAATCACATATAACTGCTCAGCTTTTACCGTTTTATCGGTGAAATACTGATTGAGATCAAAACGGAAGAACTCTCCCTTTGCATAACTGTTAAAATACATTTCCCCATTCATTGGGTGGATGGAGGCCCCATTACATTGTCTACTTTTGGTCAGTACTTCTTTATCGAGAAAGCTCTTTGCACGGGAAAACAAGAGGGTAGATTCATCGTTCTCTCCTCCCCGATCTTGCGCCACAATCATATATTTCCCATCTACCGAAAAATCTACACTACGCGGACGGTTAAAATCGGAACGCTTTTTGGTAATCGTGCTATCCTCGAAATTGATCAGATAAAGGCCATTATTATCATCAAATGTCACCCACAGATGTTTAGGATTCATGGGGTCAAACTTCATAAAAGAGGAAAGCCAAAAGCCGCTCGCCATTTTGTTTTGGTCAGCATCTTTAAACTTGCCATCTTTCCAAGGTTCGTCACCGCGGGCATTCCTGTAACCAGCGAGTGTGGATACCACCAGCTTACGTTTATAATCAAACTTTGCTTCAGCCCGTCCTATGACAGGTTTCTCGGCCCCGCCAACACGCACTTCGATATCCCCCGCGAAAGCCTGTTTGGGAACAAGGCAATACAATGACTCTCCTAAAGCATTAATAACGACTGCTTGTTGTCCTCCTATAAGTACAGTAACATTCTTCGGATCATTTCCGAAATTTTGCCCATAAATAATTAGACGCTGACCCATACCGCCCGATTTTGGGTTGAAATCAGACACGACGACTGGTTTATTGGGATCAAAAGGCTTAGATTCTCCCATAATTGCCGTTGTATCGTTCTTGCAGGCCCAAAGACCAAAGGTGAGAATCATAAAGACCCAGAGTCTACCTAATCGGTACAAGGCTCTACTCGCTACTTGTTTTGTTCTCATAAATTATGAATTGGTTAGAATTTATTTCAAATACTTTTTTTTAGTACCCCAGTGGACCGCTTCCGGATATTTTATCTTTAGGCTTATCTCGTTGAAAGCATGTCAGGGACTTAACTACTTTTCCTTCCGTCGAAATTTTAGGACGAACGAATCGATGCCCGCCCTTTTGAAGGGCGAACTTCTTTTAAAAGTTTACACATAATTGATTTTTTAAATTATAGCTAAATGGTATTAGCTTTTGACAGCGAAAAAAGACTTTCGTGCAATAGCTTCAAAGTCTTCCTAATTTATTTAAATTACTTTTCTAATACTTTCTATTTCCGTTTTCAAATCCCGAATAGCACACAGCTTCATGTTTTATTAGAAACTCCCTGTTCCTCGTTTAATAGTTACTTCAAACCATTCTACTGATTATTCGCATTGTACTGTCTGTTCCGTTCAAAAAAATTTGTTGGATATTTCTTAAATTTTGGTTTCTAATATTTCTCTAAGATGTTCTGCTTTATAATTGATTACTCAAAAGTAGGGAACGTAAAATTTTTGAGACTATCGAATTATCTCAATAATCTGCGTATTTGTATCAAACCAAAACATCCATAACACAATAATCTATAAACTAGCTTACTAAGAATTTATTTTTTCTGTACAACTCATCAGCTAGTTGATATATAGTCCTTGAAAAGTAGATTTATTTCACTTTGGTCCAGATTGAGTCTTGGATCCTTTTCTTTATGATTGTTAGTTTCTTTTATCGATATTTTTAGGGACAACACATTAAAATCAAATAGAGATCAAATTAGCCCTTTTCACAGTACTTGTTCAGTGCTCGTTCAGTATTTGCTCAGTGATAACTCAGTATAGACTGAATAACCAATGACTGATTACTGTCTAAAAATTGATTGAAAATTGTTATTAGGTATAATCTGGTATTAGGATCTTTCGGCTTTAATGCCTATCTTAACTCTCCATATTATAATCAGTTAGTTATGGCAATCATCAAAAATGGCGTTAATGGAACTGTTTCTGGGAAGGCAGGTTCCGTTGTGTTTGTGTTAACGAAAACAGGAAATTATGTGCGTTCTCTCCCGCGCGTTAAAAAACGGGCGCCCACTCCTGAACAACTGCTCAGTAGAACGCGCTTCAAAATTGTGAGGTCGCATATTAGCCTATTAAATTCGATCATCAAGATAGGTTATAAGGCGTATAGCTATCCAAAGCGGGCATACGATGTCGCTATGTCTTATAATCTGAACGAAGCACTTATCCAGGAAGGAGACGGTTTTGTGGTTAACTGGCAGAAATTTATGATTGCCAAAGGAAGCCCAAACCCCATCACTTCCTACACGATGGATTTCGATCAGGAAAAACAAATGCTTCAGGTTACTTGGGAATATGATGCCTATCTGGAGAAGAAGTTTGACACAAGGTCTTACGATTCCTTCTTAATCCTGTATAGCGCAGCGGATAATAGTGTTGAATTTCCACTTTTGATGAACGACTCGAAAAATAGCTTAATATCTGGAAAACAAGATATTAATATTCCAGAGCATAGAAAGGAAGCGACTTATGAAGTGTATCTATTTTTTGTAGAGAGCTATGGTGGAGGTAATACAGACAGCCTGCACTTGGGGAAGATAAAAGTTTGAGCGGTATCATGTGTCATTATTCCAGATTGAATGTAAACCGTAGTACGAAAATCTTAAAAAGACCAGATGCTTAAAATAAATAATTTAAAGAAATTTTATGGGAATCACCTAGCCTTACACATAGGAGATGTAGAATTCGGAGAAGGGCTGGAATTTCATCATTTGATAGGAAATTGCATATGAAGGTTATTCTTCACTTTTTCTTGGGAATCAATATAGGCTTTGTAGATACTGAAAAACAAAAAAACCTGCAAATTTACTATTTTGCAGGTTTTTCTTTTGTAGCCCGTAGGGGAATCGAACCCCTGTTTCAAGAATGAAAATCTTGCGTCCTAACCCCTAGACGAACGGGCCATTTTTAATGCAACTCCAAAAGCTTTCTTGTTTTTGGAGTTGCAAATATAGACCTTAAAATTAGTATTACAAAAATAATTTTAAATATTTTTTAGATTAGGTCAAAACCGATGTCACGTCTGAAGTATTTTCCTTCAAAATAAATTCTTCCGGCATCAGCAGTAGCCTGTTGAAGAGCATCAAAAAGTGAGTCTTGTAATGTCGTAACGGCAATTACACGTCCACCGGCAGTGACAACCTTACCATCCTGCTCCTTGGTCCCTGCTTGGAATACAATAGATTCCTTGACGTTTTCCATATTCGCGATCTCTTTTCCAGATTCATAGGCTCCAGGGTAACCTCCCGCCACTAACATCACCGTAACGGCTGTTTTTGGTGAAACGGTATAAGAACGTTGGTCTAAATTTCCTTGCGCAACGCCTTCCAACAAATCCAATAGATCAGATTCAATCCGTGGCAATACAGATTCTGTCTCTGGATCGCCCATACGAACATTATATTCAATGACATATGGTTCCCCTTCAATATTCATCAATCCAATGAAAATAAAGCCTTTATACGGAATACCATCTTTCTTGAGTCCTTCAACAGTTGGTTTGATGATACGTTCTTCCACCTTATTCAAAAATGTGTCATCAGCAAAAGGTACTGGAGAAATAGATCCCATTCCACCTGTATTTAACCCCGTATCTCCTTCTCCTATCCGCTTATAATCTTTTGCAGAAGGTAATACCTTATAGGAGTTTCCATCTGTCAATACGAATACCGATAGCTCAATTCCTTTTAAAAATTCCTCAACGACAACGACGCGACTTGCCTCTCCAAATTTGGAATCCGCAATCATAGCTTTCAATTCAGCTTTAGCATCTTCAAGTGTTTCACAGATCAAAACGCCTTTTCCCGCAGCCAAACCATCGGCTTTAAGAACGATCGGCAATTTTTGGCTCTCGAGATAAACCAATCCTTCCTCCAATGACGCGACATCAAAAGAACGTGATGCAGCAGTAGGTATGCCATGTCGATCCATAAACTGTTTCGAAAAATCTTTTGAACCCTCTAATTGGGCTCCTTCCTGTTGCGGACCGATTACCGGAATATCTTTCAAATCTGCACGGTTCAAAAAATAATCATGAATACCTTTTACCAATGGCTCTTCTGGTCCTACGAGTACCATTTGTATCGCATTTTCCAACACAAAGGAGGCGATAGCTTCAAAATCAGTAACTTTAATATTGACATTTTGGCCATATGCTCCTGTACCAGCATTTCCTGGAGCAATAAACAATTGACCTAAACGTGGACTTTTCGACAACTTATAGGCGAAGGCAGATTCACGACCTCCGGAACCGATTATTAGGATATTCATAGCACAAAGATATTTTTTTTATGCTAATTTTCAGGCATAAGATGGTTCAAAAACGGATTTTAAATTTATTTTCCGGCTCAAAAGAACTCCAAAGCATCAATACAAATAATTTAACATCTCCAATTCGATAATATTTTGATTTATAAGTTGATTAAAGGGAAAATATTTTCTAATTTTCAAGAAACATTAGTCATATGTACGCTCGAATATTGTTGTTAGTCAATTGCCTATTACTTCCTTTCTTGGCGCTCGCTCAAATTGATCAAACGTTACAGACATTGGAGTCTTACCATGAAAATCATGTAACCGAAAAAATTTATTTACATCTAGACAAAAATGACTATTCGGCCGGTGAAAATATTTGGTTCAAAATGTATTGTACCACCGCACCTTTCAACTACTTGAGCAATATCAGCAAAATCGCCAATATCGAATTAATCTCACCAACAAATAACGTCATCAAGAGCATCAAAATTCCACTAACATTAGGGCTCGGCATTGGTGATTTCAGCCTTTCTGACACCCTCGTGGAGGGTTCGTATAGAATTAGAGCGTACACCCGTTGGATGCAAAATGATTCCATATCCAATTTCTATGAGCGTATTATTCCTATCACCAACGGAAGAGCGGATAATGTCATAACCCAAAGCACATTGCTTAAAAATGGGAATGAAAATTTCTTCCAGATCAATCTAAAAACAATTCAGGGAGCACCTTTAATAAACAGCAGTGTAAGCTATGCCCTCAAACAAGATGGCCAAAAGGAGAAAACAGGACGATTAAAATCCAATGAAAATGGAACGATAGCACTTGAACTCAAAGATAACTTTAAAGGCGGGCTATTAACATTGCAATTCCTTTCCTCAGACAAAAGACGTGTGTTAAAGAGTTTTACCGTCCCAAATCCAAATCAGCAAAACAGTATCCAGATTTTTCCTGAAAGTGGTGAATTGGTAAACAATATCTTGAGCAAAACTGGAGTCAAAGTTCTTAGCCCTGCAGGCTTGGGTCTAAAATCAAAAATCAAAATCGGAGAGGAAAACCAATCGCCGATCATCGAATTTGAGACCAATGCTCTTGGTATGGGAAGCATGCCGCTTATTCTAAGCGCTGGAAAAAAATATATTGCCACAGCAATCTTCCCAGATGGAAATTCGGTAAGCACCCCACTGCCTCCAGTAGCAGCCTCTGGCTATGTCCTCACCGTCAATTCGGGTTTAAAAGATAAGATCGCAGCCCAATTATCCTCCACTAATGATCTGGTAACCGGCAAAGATGTTTATCTAATCGCACAATATAATGGTATTGTACTACATGCTGTAAAGCAAAAGTTAAATGGATCGGAGATTCTATTCAACATTCCTAAAAAGGATCTTCCTTCGGGAGTGATTCAACTGTCTGTACTTAATGAGCAGATGACTCCCATCATCGAGAGGCTCGTCTTTAATTACAATGCTCCTAAAACATTATTTCCAATAGCAATCCAGTTAAATAAGCCCTCCTTTTCGACGAGAGACCAGGTCATCGCAAACCTCTCCGTTAAAGAAGGTAGTAGCGATACCTCAAAAATAGCGGCACTATCTGCTGCTGTAGTCAATCTCAGTAAAATCGATTCTACGACAGACCAATATTATTCTTCCATAATCTCGGAGCTTCTACTCAAATCCGATCTCCGTGGTTTTGTAGAGCGGCCCAATTATTATTTTGAAGATCTAAATAACATCCGGTTTACTGATCTTGACAACCTCATGTTGATCCAAGGCTGGCGTAAACTGGATTGGAAGAATTCTCTCAGTACAACGAATAATCCACATCTACCTGAAAAGGGACTCACAATATCAGGAACAGTAAAGAAAACTGGGCGCAAAGCGGTCGTTCCTAATGCGAAGGTGACCTTAGTACCAACGAGCAATATGATGCTGAGTATAGATACATTGACAAATAATGATGGTCGATTTGTTTTTGATAACTTATTATTCGCTGATAGTATTAAATTTATAGTAACCGGGAATGGTCCAAAGGAGAAGAATAGGGTCGATATACTTGTCGACGAGACCGCAGTTCCAGCAGTTACGGAAAGCAAAGACCAGCCATTGATCGCGAATGATGTAAACACCAAACTGATCGATCAACTCAAAGGTAGCCAGCAATTTTTGACGGAACTGGAAGCTGCTGGTATTATTCAAAAAAGTATTAAATTGGAGGAAGTCCAAGTTAACAGGGTAAGGACCAATAAAGCAGACAAAAATTCAAGAAATCTCAATGGCCCCGGCCATGCAGATCAGGTTTTATCTGCGGAAGATCTATCGACCTGCACAACCCTGGAGCAATGTCTCGCAGGAAGACTAGTGGGCGTTATCTTCCGAAATGGAGTCCCTTACAGCACCCGATCGATGGGAATGAACGGGGGTAGTCCCATGCAGGTTGTTTTAGATGGAATGTACATTGAGGCGGATCAGATCAGCATGATCAATATTCAGGACATCGCAAGTATCGAGGTGCTGAGGAGCATAGGCAATACCGCCATTTATGGTATGTACGGCGGAAACGGTGTATTGGTCATTACGAGTAAATCTGGTGAAGCATTTTCAGCCTCCTATACGCCAACAGGAATTGTCACAATTGTGCCTAAAGGACTGCATGTAAACCGTAATTTTTTCAAACCACAATATAACACCGCTCAAAAGCAGGAACTCAAGCGTGACCTCAGAACAACCATCGCCTGGGAACCTAACCTGATTACAGAGAAAAATGGGAAAACCAAATTTGATTTTTTCACTTCTGATGAACCCGGAACTTATAAAATTATCATCGAAGGAGTTGACATGGAGGGCAAAATTGCCCATCTTGAATATTTAATAGAAGTGAAACCACAATAGCAACACGAACAAACCGTTATAAATTTATATAAATTCGTTATGGAGCACATTAAAACCAACATAGAAGACCATATTTTAAGTATTTTTTTGGATCGGGGAAAGTCAAACGCCATCGATACAAAGCTATTGAAAGAACTTATAGAGACCTTGGAATCTAACCAAGAAAACGATGCCGTCCGTGGAGCGATTCTTATTGGTAAGGAAAACTTTTTTAGTGCCGGTCTCGACCTTATAACCTTATTCGGCTATGATGAGGATCAAATCCGGGAATTCTGGAATCTTTTTTTGGAGGCAACGTCGCTACTGGCCTCTTTTCCTAAACCGATAGCCGCCGCCATATCTGGTCATAGCCCTGCTGGAGGTTGTGTATTTGCCTTATGCTGCGATTATAGGATCATGGCTGAGGGGAATTTTGTCATAGGTCTCAATGAGATACCTGTTGGACTTATCGTTCCCGAAAGTATCTTCCAACTTTATGCTTTTTGGATCGGGAAACGACATGCTTACCAGAATCTCCTCGAGGGAAAACTGCTTTCTCCGCAGGAAGCAAAATCACAGGGCTTAGTCGATGAAGTCGTTCCAGCGGATATACTTTTTAATACCGCAGCAAAGAAGATCAGACAGATCACGCAGTTTAATCAAAAGACCTGGCAGACTTCTAAACTAAACTTCAGAAAAGAAATAATTCTTAAATTGCGCGAAAATAGAGAAGAAACTATTCAGGCCATTCTAGAGCAATGGTGGTTACCGTCAACACGGTCTATATTAAAGTCGATCATCGAAAACTTGACTTCAAAAAAATAATATTAAATAAACGAAAATAACATGAGAAACCTCTTTTTCTTTGTTCTTATCTGTCTCTCCATAGGTGTGATCTCCTGTAGAAACAATAAAAAAGAAGACAAGGCAGTAAAAATTGCCCAGGATTCTATCCCTTTGGATACCATAAGCAAACCAGACACGATCGAAAAAGAAGTGAAGAAAGAGGATACTGAAACACTGGAAGAAGTATTGGAAAAAATTGCCAAAGCATATACTGATCAAGACAGTAAAACAATCAATAACTATATCCATCCAAAATTAGGGATCTATATCATCTATCGTCCGGGGGCATTAGATTCGTATGTGCATCAAAGTAGTTTTAACTTTTCCAAACCAGTACCAGAATATCATTCGTATGAAAAACTGAGTTACAAAGGACCTCTAAAAGCAGGAAAACTGCCTGTTTTTGACTGTGGAACAATGAAATGGGACAAACTTGGTTTTTTTTATGATAGGAAGTCCCGTCCGAATGAACTGTCACAAACAGCCAAATTCATGAATGAGATTTTAGATGCAAAAATTAATCAAACCGAATTACTGCGATTGAGAAATATAGAAACCAGGAGCTACCGTGCAATCATGACTTCCAACGAAAGCGAAGAACCTTTTGTTTTTCATGTGACAAAAGAGGGGGAAAAATGGTACATTACAGTCATTGACCGCGCCTATGCGGGTTGCGACGCCTAAAAGAATTTTTTACATTTAGCCATATTTAACGATCATGGGAAATTTAGATAAAGACATACAAAAGAAAGTTGACGATTGGTTGACCTCAAATTACGACGAGGAAACAAGGTGCGCTGTTCAGAAATTAATAGATGATCGGGCCGAGACGGAATTGATTGATTCATTCTACAAGGATCTCGAGTTTGGAACTGGAGGTTTAAGAGGTATTATGGGTGTGGGATCCAATCGTATGAATAAGTATACAATTGGAAAAGCGACCCAGGGATTATCAAACTATCTAAAAAAACAGTTTCCAAACGAGGACATAAAAGTAGCCGTCTCCTACGATAGCCGTAACAATTCGCAGTCCTTTGGCCAGCTTGTTGCCCAAGTATTTGCAGCAAACGGTATCAAGGTTTATCTTTTTAACGAACTGCGTCCTACACCGATGCTATCTTTTGCAATCCGTCATTTTGGATGTAAAAGTGGGGTCATGTTGACTGCTTCACATAATCCTAAGGAATACAATGGCTATAAAGCTTATTGGAACGATGGTTCACAATTGACAGCTCCCCATGATAAAAATGTAATCGATGAGGTCAATGCTATCGCTAGTGTCAAAGACATCCGATTTGAAGGGAATACCCAAAATATTATTTCTGTTGGTGAAGAAATTGATCCAATTTATATTGATGCCAATAAAGCACTAAGCATACACCCAGAGGCCGTACTGGCACAGAAGGACCTAAAAATAGTTTATTCTCCGATACACGGTACTGGAATTACGATCGTTCCAAAAATGCTTGCCTCATGGGGCTTTGAAAATGTTACTGTGGTCACCGAACAAGCGAACCCGGATGGGAACTTCCCTACAGTGATCTATCCTAACCCTGAGGAGGAGGACGCCATGGCCTTAGCGAAGAAAAAGGGGGAAGAGATTGACGCAGACCTTGTTTTAGCAACCGATCCAGATGCGGACCGCGTAGGGATCGCGGTTAAAAACAGTCAAGGCCAATTTCAATTACTCAATGGTAATCAAATTGGCAGTTTGTTAATCTATTATGTGCTGAGTGCAAAAAGTGATCTAAAACAATTGGGCAACAACCCTTATATTGTGAAAACGATTGTAACCAGCAACCTCCAGGTTGACATTGCAAATCATTACCATGTCGCTCATTATGAAACACTCACTGGGTTTAAATATATCGGCGAACTGATAACAAAACTAGGTGATTCGGCACAATATCTTGCCGGTGGAGAGGAAAGTTATGGCTACTTAGTCGGTGATTTAGTCCGGGATAAGGATGCGCCTAATTCCTGTGCATTCTTGGCCGAGATGACTGCATATTTTAAGTCAAAAGGCAAGACTGTTTATGAAGTGTTATTAGATATCTATCAAGAATTTGGTTGCTATCAGGAAAAACTGATCTCTTTAACAAAAAAAGGAAAAGCTGGAGCCGAGGAAATTCAAGCCATGATGGCCGGTCTACGCCAAAACCTACCTACCAAGCTCGGCGGAATAGAAGTCAAAGAAATTCGGGATTATGAGCTTTCCCAAACAACTGACATGAAAACAGGCCGTAAAAGCGAAATTACCCTTCCAAAGTCGGATGTATTACAGTTTATCACTGTGGATGGTGACGTGATTTCAGCGAGACCTTCGGGTACAGAGCCCAAAATCAAATTCTATTGCTCCGTTAAGGGGACGCTTCAAGATAAAAGTGATTACCTAAGCCTTCAAAATATTTTGGAAGAAAAGGTAGACCGTATGATGAAAGATATTGTTGGATAAATGGAAAAATGGAAACGATTATCATCTGAATATATCTGTAAGGAACCTTGGGCAACATTACGCAGGGATACTTGCGAACTACCCGATGGGCGCATTAATGACCACTATTATGTCCTGGAATATCCGGATTGGGTTAATATGGTCGGCATCACTGCACAAAATGAGTTATTAGTAATCCGGCAATACCGTCATGGTGCAGGTATCATTTCATTGGAAATTCCAGCCGGTACCACTGAGCCAGGAGAAAATCCGCTAGACGCCGCAGTCCGGGAAATGCTCGAAGAAACGGGATATCAATTCGATAAAATTGAAGAGATTGCGAGTCTCTATGCCAATCCCGCGACAAGTGGCAACATTACCTATACCTACCTCATGACAGGTGGATAGAAAGTTCAGGAACAAGATCTGGACGAACATGAAGAGATTGAAGTTTTTCTTATCCCACTTGAGGAAGCGAAAACAATGTTGCTGGAAAACAAATTTAGTCAGGCATTACACAGCAGCGCATTATTCTATGCTTTTAATAAATTAGGCTTATTATAAAACAAGCCTAATTTTATTCTGTTTTTCTCTTTCATACTTTAATTTTTACTAGACTTTTGATTTTTGTACCTTTGTCCTATGGCAAGAGAAATTTTTGAAACCAAGCGCAAGGCCCTGAAAATAAATCTAAATCCTGAGATTTATGGAACCTTCGCTGAGATCGGTGCTGGACAGGAAGTCGCACGAAACTTTTTCAATGCAGGGGCCGCTTCTGGCACAATTGCAAAAACAATGTCGGCTTATGACATGGCATTTAGTGACGCGATTTACGGTGAGGAAGAAGACGGCAGATATGTCAGCAGGACCCGTTTACAAAAAATGCTTTCTCATGAATTTAACTTGTTGACCCAACGCTTGCATGGTGATAAATATTGCAATAAAAAATTCTTCGCCTTTGCAGATACTGTTACAACACTGAATTTCACCAAAACGAATGAGCCTCATGGATGGATTGGTCTTCGTTTTCAACATGAGGTCGGTGGGCCCACAAACGATATTATTGTCCACGTCAGACTTTTGGACAGTGACAATCAGCTGCAACAAAAAGTACTGGGCATTATCGGTGTAAACCTGCTTTTTGCGGCTTACTACTACACAGAAGATGTGCAGACCCTGATTGAATCCTTGGTTGATAATTTATCTGTAGGATCGGTCGAAATTGATTTAGTTAAGTTAAATGGTCCTTTGTTTGAAAATGTCAGCCAACGACTGATCAACTTATATCTCATTGCCAAAGGATTTGCAAAGGCTGCTATTTTCCAACCAGACGGTAAAGCGGTCCAGATCAAGGATTATTTGTACAAAAAGAATATCATCTTACTTCGTACAAAATACCGCCAGAAATCACTTCCTAACTTTGACCTATTTAACCTTGCTGTCGAGCAGTTTAAGAAAAATACGGGGGCAACGGACAGCGATACCATTGTATTGATTGAGGTGTTAATGGGTAATGTACTGGAAGATACACATGAGATTACGGATGAAGATCTACAGGAATTTGCATCGAGAGCAGATGAATTATGTGCCACAGGGAATAACATTATCGTCAGCAACTTCCGTAGAAATAATCATCTAGCGGAGTTTATAAGCAACTTCAAACCCAAAAATATCGGGATTGCAACAAACGTATATAACTTAAAGAACATCTTCAATTCGGACAACTACAATAAAGACCTTTACACCAACGAGTTACTATCCTACATATCAGGTATGTTCAATAAAAATGTAAAGCTTTATGCTTATCCATATCTATTGAAAAAGGAAAATAAAATCATCACAACGCAAAATATGCCCGTCTCGGAAGAAGCCAAACCACTATTTGAATTCTTAATTAAGAACGGTTATATCATCGATATTGAAAATTACGACGAGAAATTTGTAAAAACCGTATAACACAAATCTTCGCTATAATTTATTATATAGTCCAATTTGGTTAAATTGGACTATATTTATGTCTGAGCCTTATGAAGCAAGAAAATGTAATATTAGTCGATTCCAATGACGCTGTCATTGGGAGTATGGAAAAATACGAAGCTCACGAAAAGGGTTTGCTACATCGAGCTTTTAGTGTCTTTTTGTTCAATGACAGGGATCAGCTGCTTATGCAGCAAAGGGCTTTGGACAAATATCATTGCGGTGGCTTATGGACCAACAGTTGCTGTTCTCACCAACGTCTTGATGAGAGCAACTTGGATGCTGCCGAACGTCGCCTGATGGAAGAACTCCGAATAAGCGCATCAGACATATACGATGCATTTTCATTTGTTTACAAAGCCGAGTTTGACAATGGCCTTACTGAGCATGAATTTGATCATGTACTTATTGGCAAATTCAACGGCGAGTCTGATTTTAATGTTGCAGAAGTAGCAGCCGTACAATATATGGATCAACAACAGATCAAAGATGAGATAGCGCACTTTCCGGGGAAATTTACCCCTTGGTTCAAGCTCATCTATCAACGTGTATTTGAAACCTATTTGGACAAATACAAGAAGTAAGATCATCAAAAAGGCCTGTAGCGATAAAAGCAGATCGACATCCTCCTTATCATGGCCAAACCCTATCAACAGCACGCTAATAGAAACTCAAGGGTCTGCTAGCCTGCAAATAAAAAGGAGCAATTCTATCACAAATTGCTCCTCTCATTTTTATACTGTTCAAGAAACCACTATAAGTATTTCTGATAGATGGAATACATAATCTTTAGATCGTTTTCATTCAAAAATGCGGTATTCACATCTTGTTGAATATAGTGAATTTTAAAAGCCTTTATGGCTGCATCCAGATTACGGACATCATAGCCAATAATACGCAAAGCCATTTTTGGATTAAAATCGACAGGCGGCGTTTCTAAAAATTCCTCATACCAATAGCCAAATCCCTGATCTGCCAATTTTTTCCAAGGAAATCGTGATGGGTCATTTTTACGCGAAGGTGCCAGATCCATATGTCCGATAAAATTTGCCTGTGGAATCTTATAGGTATTTTTCAAATAGTTCAGCAGCTGAACCAAAGCATTTATCTGTGCATCCGTCCAGGGGTCTGTCGTCCCATTATTATCCAACTCGATACCTATCGACGAAGAGTTCAGATCAGTATCATTTCCCCACTTACCCAGACCGGCATGATGTGCCCGGTATAGATCATTCACCATCTGTACCACCTTACCATCCCGCCCCACAACATAATGTGAACTTACACCGGCTTTCGCAGAGTGAAACGTACGGATTGTCTGTCCTAACGAATCTTGAGCTGTATGATGAATGACCACAAAATTAGGCTTTCGGATACCGAAATTGATCGAGGCGATCCACTGCTGATCTTTGACATTGACTTTCTCCAACTGCCCAGATACAGGAGACTGGCGATACAGCTTAGAAAACTCTTTTGCTTGGCTTTTATATACCTTTTCGGTCTTAGCATATTTATTGCCAGCACAAGATGTGATCAATGCTGCAATAATAAAAAGATTGAATCGTGATGTTATCCTCATATCGAAATGTTTCAACACAAATATACTTCCAAAATAGGATATCGGTATGATTGTACCCTAAAATGATACAATAATCTTCTTTTCAGAGACAGCTCCAGTGAAATTGCCAATTGTTCTCAAGTGATTTACCGCACACGAGTAGCTATCATCAAAAAAGTCCAGATGGAATATCTGGACTTTTTAAGATCGATGTAACGTATCGATATTTTATTTTAAAGCGCTTACATTCAATTTACCCATGAATGCTTTCAGCTCATCTAAACTATACCCATTACCTCTTAATGTGATCAAATAACGATCTTTTTCAAGGTAACTGATTTCGGAACTCTTTGGAGTCGACCCTTCTACACCTTTATTATCCGTTGTTTTCGCCCGCTTTCCTTCAAAATCACCTGTTTTCTCTACTTCTGTATCAGTGATATTTTCTGAATCGACCATAAAGCCCATTTGCGCAAGACTAACAATAGCGGAAGCGGTCTCACCCGCACCATCAATAATGCTTATTTTAATGTCCTTTTGATCATCGACAGTATATGTTGCATCGCCAGAAACGACACTTACACCATACATAGAGCCCGCAGAATAAGACGTTCTTTTCAAACCGTCTAAGCTTTCTGGGAGAAATGCTTTTAATTCCTCTGAACTCAATGGTTTTTCAGATTTCAGTTTGGTCTGAAGTTCTTCCATTTTCTTTGCACCGTCAGTCAGGTTATCTAGATTAGATACCCCTTTAACCACATCCGAGATTCCCGTACTTGTTTCATTATCATCTGCAGCACCGTCCTTGGATTCGTTGCGATTACCGCAACTTGTGATCAAAATAGCTACACCCAATAATAGGGACATTACGCTCAATTGTCTTTTCATAATTATCAGTTTTTTAGATAAAACGTTAGAAAGATAAAAAAATGATTTAATGGGCGCAACTATTTAAAATATAGCAGTAAAATAGTCCTATTCGTTTTTCCTGAACTTATCTAAGAATGTTTGGGGATCATCATGCTTACATACTCTTTCGTGTCTATCCTTTTGGTTTATAAAGGCTTCATTTAAAAGCCTTAAATATTCCCAGACTCCTGTAAATAAACTCGTCTGGATTAACCCTTTTACGGTATAATGCTTTATTTGCCTAGCCCCAATTCGTCTCACACTAAAAGTCAATACATTTTGCATAACAATATAATGACCTTTTCTAAATTCTCAGTAAAAATAAAAGCCCCTCCGATATGGAGAGGCTTTAAGGATATTATTTTTAAGGCTGTTACGCCTCAGCATATTCTTCGATAGAAGGACATGAGCAGATCAATGTACGGTCTCCCTGAGAGTCGTTTACACGACCTACAGAAGGCCAGAACTTACGTTCTCTTACGTACTCCAACGGATAAGCCGCAGTTTGACGACTGTAAGGTCTATCCCATTCATCTGCAGTAACCACCGCTGCTGTATGCGGAGCATGCTTCAATACGTTATTTGCTTGTTCAACATCTCCTGATTCAACCGCAGCAATCTCCTGACGAATTGCAACTAATGCATCACAGAAACGATCCAATTCAGCTTTAGATTCAGACTCTGTTGGCTCTACCATCAATGTACCCGCAACAGGGAAAGAAACTGTTGGTGCATGGAAACCGTAGTCCATCAAACGTTTTGCAATATCAGCAACTTCGATACCTACATTTTTGAAACCACGGCAATCTAAAATCATCTCATGCGCACAACGTCCATTGCTACCAGAATAAAGTACTGGATAAGCATTTTCCAAACGCGCTTTAATATAGTTTGCATTCAATATTGCAGTCCGTGTAGCATTAGTCAACCCTTCACCACCCATCATCGAAATATAAGCGTGGGAGATGATCAAGATTGATGCTGAACCAAATGGTGCCGCCGAAACAGCTGTAATGCCTTCTTCTCCCGAAGTAGAAACAACTTGATGGTTTGGCAAGAAAGGTACCAAGTGTTTAGCAACACCGATTGGCCCCATACCTGGACCACCACCACCATGTGGAATACAGAACGTTTTATGTAAGTTTAAGTGACAAACGTCAGCACCAATATGGCCCGGACTAGTCAAACCTACCTGTGCATTCATGTTTGCGCCATCCATATATACCTGACCACCATTGGTGTGAATGATTTCACAAACTTCAATGATTGATTCCTCAAATACACCATGCGTAGACGGATAAGTCACCATTAAAGAGTTCAGGTGAGCAGCATGCTCCTCCGCTTTTGCTCTTAAATCTGGGATATCAATGTTTCCAAGTTCATCACATTTCACGACCACCACTTTCAAACCAGCCATTGAAGCCGAAGCAGGGTTTGTACCGTGTGCAGAAGCTGGAATCAAACAGATATTACGACCATGATCGCCTCGGCTCTCATGATAAGCACGGATAACCATTAAACCGGCATATTCACCTTGCGCTCCTGAATTAGGCTGGAAGCTCATTTTAGCAAAACCTGTGATCTCTGATAACCAATCGTTCAATTCACCGATCATCTGCATGTACCCGGAAGTTTGATCTGTAGGTGCAAATGGATGTAATCCACCAAATCTCGCCCAGGTAACTGGAGTCATTTCAGCTGTCGCATTCAGCTTCATTGTACATGAACCCAATGGGATCATCGAATGACACAACGATAAATCTTTCGCCTCCAACGATTTAATATAGCGTAACATTTCATGTTCGGAATGGTAGCTATTAAAGTTTGGATGCGTTAAGTAAGCTGAGGTACGAACCAATTCAGCAGGAATCGAAGAACCTAAGTTTTCCTCTAGCGTATCGAAATCTATATCGTTCAATGTTTTGCCTTGAATTTTTGCAAACACTTTTACGATCGTTTTGATATCCTCATATGTTGTTGTTTCATCGATAGCGATAGAAACTTGTGAACCGTTGTAGTAGAAGTTCAATTCATTGTTCAACGCTTCAGATTTTAAAGCGCCAGCATGTCCACCTAAATCTACACGTAGTGTGTCAAAATAAGCGTTATTCAATTGAGTATAACCCAAAGACTGTAAAGCTTGATCCAATAAATTTGCTAAAGCATGGATACGGGACGCAATATTTTTGATTCCTTCTGGACCATGGTAGACAGCGTAGAAAGAGGCCATAATAGCCAATAAAGCTTGCGCTGTACAGATATTCGAAGATGCTTTATCACGACGGATATGTTGCTCACGTGTTTGTAAAGCCATACGTAAAGCGTACTTTCCATTCGAATCAGAAGTTACACCGATGATACGTCCGGGAATATTACGTTTGAAGCTATCACGTGTAGCGAAGAATGCCGCATGAGGACCACCGAATCCCATTGGTACACCAAAACGTTGTGAGTTACCAACAACAACATCTGCCCCCCATTCTCCCGGAGGAGTCAACAAGGCTAAACTCATTAGATCCGCAGCAGCACATACTGTAATATTTTTACCGTGTGCAGCCTCAGCAAATGATTTGTAATCAATGATTGACCCGTCTGCCGCTGGGTATTGTACGAATGCAGCAAAAACATCATCTGTCAGTTCTGATTCTTGAATAGCTGTAATTTTCAGTTCGATACCGAAAGAAAGCGCACGCGTCTTTAACACGTCAATCGTCTGTGGATAAGCGTTTTCAGAAACCAAGAATACATTTGCATCTTTGTTTTTACGCGCTGAATAAAGCATAAACATCGCTTCAGCAGCAGCAGTAGCTTCATCCAATAATGAAGCGTTTGCAATTTCCAATCCAGTAAAATCAGAAATAACGGTCTGGAAGTTTAACAGTGCCTGTAAGCGACCTTGTGCAATTTCTGCTTGGTAAGGTGTATATTGTGTATACCATCCTGGGTTTTCAAACACATTACGTTGAATTACACCTGGAAGGATCACATCATAGTAACCCTGACCAATAAAAGATTTAAAAACTTTATTTTTCTCTGCGATTTCCGCTATCCGCTTTAAATAAGCAACCTCAGACAATGCTTTTGGAAGATTTAAAGGTTTTGGAGCACGGATTTGAGAAGGGACCGTTTGGTCAATTAGCTGGTCAATTGACGATACGCCCAATTTGGCCAACATTTCATTCGCTTCAACTGGACTTGGGCCATTGTGGCGACTTTCGAATTTTTCTTGGAAGTGTATATTGCTCATGTGTGCAAAAAGTTAACGCTTATAGACAGTTAGCGACATAATAATTAGGTAATTAACTCTCTTATAAACAGTCGTTTTTTGGATGAGCAAAGATAGCAAAATAAATGACTGAAAACGAAGCAAAAAAGTGGATAAAAAGTCAGTTTTAAGTACAAGCGAATATGCAATCGATTGTCCTCTCCATATCAAAATTAAAATAAAGATAATCAATGACAGTTCATATTGAAAATATACCAATCAATCCGAAAATAGATTGACACAATGACAAAAAACAAAAGATTATGCTACTATTTTTCAACCATCATTTTTTCTTTTTAAAGATATTCTTTTTGCAATGGCGCTGATTTTTCAATACATTAGTATAAGTACCAATTGTAATTGATTGCTGACACAACGACTATTATTCAGAACGAATGTCACGCAGCTTCTGGAATACGCTGATTCGCTCAAAAATATTGAGAACAGGTATTTTCTCTTTCCTACAATAGGGCTCATACAAGTAAGAATATCATTTCTTTTTAACAAATATAAACCAGCGAAGTAACGATTATAAATCATGAGAAAACAGGTAACAGACAGCGTACTTCTCGTAAGACCCTCTGTCTTCCGCAAAAATGAACAGACCGCAGTCAATAATTTTTTCCAAAAGGATATTGAAAACCTAAGCGGCGAAGACGTAAATAGAGAAGCACAAGGAGAATTTGATGCCCTTGTCAACGAATTGAAATCACATGGTATTTTAGTGACCGTCATTCAGGACGATGAAAAATCCGAAAGCCCAGACAGTATATTTCCGAACAATATTGTCTCTTTCCATCAGGATGGTAAAATTATCTTTTATCCGATGTTTGCTCCTAACCGTCGAAAAGAACATTTATTGGACTTTGAGGGGCCGTTGAAGCAAAACGGTTATTATGTAAAGTTGATTAAAGACCTCAGCGAGTCCGAAAATAATCGACAATATTTAGAAGGAACAGGTGCTCTTGTACTAGATCGTACACATCGCATTGCTTATTGTGCCCTGTCTGAACGAGCGGACCGGACAATGTTAGATGAATATTGTAAAACTGAAAACTACACTCCTATTGTCTTTCATGCATTTCAGACAGTCAATGGCGAACGGAGACCTATCTACCATACCAATGTGGTATTGGCTGTGGGAGAAGATTTTGCAATTTTATGCCCGACTGCAATTGATAACCCATCTGAGCGTGAGACACTACTAAAGAAATTAAAAGACACTGGTAAGGAAATCATCGAGATCAATGAAAACCAACTGGAAAATTTTGCAGCAAACTGCCTTCAGGTGAGAAATAAATATGGAAATCGTTTTATTGTCCTAAGTGATAAAGCATTGTCATCACTAACACTATACCAAACGGCACAATTGGAAAAACACGGCAAAATTATCCATCAGGATTTACATGTCATTGAAACCTGTGGCGGAGGTAGTGTCCGCCATATGATGGCTGAGGTATTCCTTCCAAAAGAAAAAGTGATGAATGCTTAGGCATTCATCACTTCTATAGATAATCAAATTTCAAAGACAGGATAAAATACGATTATTTTTTTCACACGCAAAGGCTCCGCTGATTCAACTCGACACGTTTGACAAAGTCGCTTTCCTATTTTAAATCTCGCAATTTCCCTTACCCTCTCTTGTAAATAACTTATGGACAAGTTAACCCTAAATTCGCCCTGCTCCCGACTTATAAAAAAAGTGTAACGCAGTGAGAGTAGCCATAAAGGTAGACTCACTGTTCACTCAAACTGCTTACAGGACGAAATAAGTCATAAGATGGTCAATTTGGCCCCCAACACACCCAAGGGCACACCGAAAGTTGCTATTAAATCTCCACAAGAAAACTCACGACAATATAACAATCTCATCCTTGATATAGACAACGTTCTATTCTCCTCTATAATTAAGAGACTATCTTAGAAGAAGAACCAACTTCGTATTGAATTTGGTTCTTCTTCTTTTCCATGCTATTAGATCTTCAACTATTTATTTGCTAATCAATTGTTAAATATAATAAATTTACTTTTCGTTCTGTAGCTGCAAAAAAAGATAAGGCCGTAAGAATAGGAAATTCTACACGGCCTTTACTGCTATTATAAATAAACCTAAACTGTACTACAGCCACCTAATTTGCAGCACATATCCATAAGAGGGAAACTTCGCAATTGCCCCTTGCCTCCTTACTCTTTCCGCTTAGCCCATTTTCCGAGCAACTTGCTGGTTGCGAAACTAACCAACGTTCCCAACGCAGCAGTAAGTAAGGTCTGCAGTATATCACCTAAAGAAATACTCGCCCATAGTGAGCACAGCGCACCACCTAGCCCCCCCCACGCGCATATTATTAATTTTATCACTCACTCCTCCTTCGTTGCCACTATTATCCTTTTCGACCTCTTCTTTTTCATCAATCACAGATTCGATGACACCTACTCCAATTGCGAGATATTTTAAAATATTCAGTGCCTTTCCTGGCAATTTTACGGGTAAGAACAGGATCACCTGAAGTGCCCGGCCAATTTTATTGATTATTTTTTCACGCGTAAATATTTTATGTTGACTAGTCAAAGTCAACAGTTTTATAACTCACTTAGTTAAAAAACACAGCCAAGAGTTGCAAAATTTTATCCTCGAGCTCTATGGCTCAACCCCGTGTGCTTAGCTGTGCAACGTCTGTTTCATCTGAGGGGGCTGGCCCTCCAGTAAAAAATTCGACTTTCCTTATCAGGATCAGACGCTAACGTCCAACCCTTCTAATTCCTTTTTAAATATTCTTTACGCTTTTGGTTACGGTTATTCTCAAACTCCCCTATTGAATAAGCCTGATAAGCCAGTCCGGCCGTCAGGATGATGTAAGCGGCGTTCAGGATCTTATATTCTATTCTCACTAATGCCTTCTTTTTCCCTTTCTTGTGACCACGCTGTCGTACTTAGCCCCCAAATAAGTCCCTTCGGTCCGTGTGGCTGCCCATGCAGCCTTCACCAGTAAACTCTTCAGGTACTTATAACCATTTTTCGTTCTGCTACTCAACTTTTTGCCCCACTCTCATTGTTCCCTGGACAGATACCCGTCCATTTTGCCAATCGTTTCGTATTGCCGAACGCCTCTTCCGGTTGGACACCTATCCGGCAAGCATCTTAACTGCAGTTACTTTGTTAACGCCTGGTATACGGTCAGTAGAGCTACACTCTGCTAATCTTCTGCAAGCAACCTGTCAACTTCTTCTTCCGGTACCGCAATCTGGGGTTCCAGGTAGCCAATATGAGATTTTATCTGCTCGAATTCCACAACCTCGGCAGCTGAAATTACTTCTTTCTTCATCGTAACAAGTTAGTTTGAAGAAAGTTAACAACCCTTATTTATATACCCCTGTGTATGTCTAAAAAAATTCATGTTGGCCTCATCTTAGGTATTTGAATTGTTAATGCGTTGAAAAAAATCATCGGTAATTATATGCAATAGAGGAACATCCAATATACACTTGATTATTAGCACGTTTCAATATTGAAAATCTTATTGTAAGTGAACAGTATTAATCCTTCTATTTAATATCCTAATATGTATTCTTCTCCTTAATTGGAGATTAAGTCCATACTTCCCATTAATGGATCCGTATAACCAGATAGACCGGTTTCAATATGCCCCGCATACCGCAGCTTAAGCTGTGGATCTTCAGTACTTGTTATTTCAATGTCATACCAGCCTTTGCTTTTACTGCAATCCACTTCAAGTGCTCCACTTTTAAGTATTTGTGGCTTAAATGTACCATAGGAGCTATCCACTAACTGCAGATCTAATGCAGAAGATTGCACTTGAATAAAAAGGACCGGGTTACCCGAAACGACCTTTGTATAAACATCAATTTTTGGAATACCTGACTTTTTAGCCTCGATCGAACGAAAAAAACCATTGGGACCATGGAGGGCAAATGATACTTGATCTTCTGCTATCTTGTCAAGCTGCCAATCGTATTGCAATTGGTCGCCGTCCCGAACGGCAAAATTCCAAACTTTCCCTTTTTCATGGCCATCATAAGGAACATAAGAGATTACAAAATAAGGAATGCCCGCACCATGTTTAACCGTATTCAACCTTCGATCTAGTTTCGTGCTGATAGAAAAAATAGTGTCTGTGCTAACCATCTTTACCTGTAGATCATAGTGCAGCGCGCAGGCCTGCTTCCATCCCTGTTCCTGCATCTGTACAGTACTGTGATACTGGCCAGTTGTCCTAATCTCAACGATCTTTTGACCATCAATTTGCACAAAATCCGCGGAAAGTTTTTTGTTCCGAGCAGAGAATATCCGTTCTACATATTCATTTCTGTCAACCGGAAGAACGTTGACTTTGGACACCTTGTCTATCGGGCGAAAAGCCGTCGTCAGATTCCCACATACCATCCTGCGCCACTGACTGATATTATCTTCCCGGACAATCTTTCTTGTTTTCTTTTCCAAAAAATACTCCAAAAATTGAAGACAGGAAGTATGGTCGAATACTTCCGAATTGACCCATCCTCCTTTTGACCAAGGTGATGCAATCACCATCGGCACCCGATACCCCAGTCCAATAGGGCTCCCTAAGGTCACCGTTTGATTATTTGTACGCTTCCTCTCCTGCTCTTGCGTTACATATTCATCCGCTGTATCTATTGCCGACACCGCGCCCTGATCTTTATGCGAACTCAAAGGTGGCACAAACGGGGCAATATGATCAAAATATCCATCATTCTCATCGTAGGTCAAGATAAATATTGTCTTTTTCCAGACTTCAGGATCTTTGGTCAGAATATCTAATACCTCCGAAACATACCAGGCTCCATACCAGGGTGAGCCTGGATGATCTGAAAACCGACAGGGAGCGACCAACCAAGATACAGTAGGTAATTTTCTCTGCTGGACATCTTTTCTAAATTGATAGAAAATATCGCCCGCAGGAACCTCTATCTCTAACTGTTTCCCGTCATCCGCATAAGCCAGTTTATCAAGTTTGTGAAAGTTAGGATCGGCCAGATTTGTCACAAATGCATTTCGATGGATATCTTTTTCAAACTGGGATAGTTTCTCGAAGTTGTCGGGAGCATACTTTTTGACGTCGCTTTGCAAAGCTGCCAGTTCTGCTTTGGCTTTGTTTAGCGATTCGACTTTTTTATCGCTTTTTAATAGTCGCTGCAGTTCCTTAATCCGTTCTTTCATCCACTGATAATGCGCAAGGTGATACCTTACGCCGTACTGCTTATGAAATTCGAGATTGTTGTCTGTAAAATTGGCCAGCCAATCTTCTTCTTCTTCACCTTCAAATCCAACGGGTAGACTTAACTCATTTTGGTAGACCTTCCACAAAATTCCAGCTTCTTGTAGCCGTTCTGGATAAGTCTTCCAGCTAATGTCCTTGTAATTAATCTGATCATTATCCACATGGGCAACAGAATCCGGATTACGCGGCTGTTCGCGCACTGTACCGGTCCAAAAATAGGATCGATTGGCACTAGTTCCAGTCAATGAGGAACAAAAATGTTGATCACATACGGTAAAAGCATCTGCAAAGGCATAATAAAAAGGAATATCCGCACGATTGTAATAGCCCATTGTCAGGGGCATAGCCTTATATTGATCATTCCCTGAACTTTTTGCTTCCAGCCAATTATCCATTTTTCCGTCGTGGCGGGCCGCAACCATATCACGCCAACCGTGCGGCAATGACCCCATCCAGGTCGATTTACTATTGACGATATCCAAATGGAAAGGTGCAAAACATGCACCTTTCTTATTTTCCTGAATCCATACTGGCAGGCCGTTTGGCAATTTCATTGCACGCGGATCATTAAATCCACGCATCCCTTTTAATGTGCCGAAACAATGATCAAACGATCTGTTTTCTTGCATCAAAAAGACAATATGCTCAGCATCTAAAAATGTTGATCCTTTTGGAGCGTCAATGGCCAATGCCTTTTGAATAGACTCTGGCATCCAATTTAATGCTACGGTACTCCCGGCTAACATGGCCGCCTTTTTTAAAAATGCCCTTCTTGAATCCATTATTTTAACCACCAGGTCTGTAAATTAATATTGTCATTTCCTCCAAACTGTGATTTGATGGCATCAGAAACATTAGACGTATTGTTATTGTATTCCTCCTGCGGATACATCCAACGATATGCCGTTTTTACATTGACAGCTTTTCGCAAACTCGGATAACCAGTGCGCAAATGGTCAAAATAGGCTGTATATCCTCCCTGATGAAATGAACGCAGGTATTTCTGCATGAGGATACGCTCCAATTTCTGTTCATTTGAATTTACAGCATCAAGTTTTACCGCACTTTGTGCCAGGTATTGTGTTGCCTGACTTTCATTGGTATAACTGCCTATATTTTTCGCATATTTTTCATAAAACTTGAACGATGCTTGCACCCCTTTTGCATAAGTTGTATTTAGATCGCCTGTAATCCACCCTTTCAATATAGCTTCGGCCAAAATAAATTGCATTTCCGAACAGCCCAATAGTACCAAAGGCTCCGCTGTAGGGTCCTGATAAAACCGCTCGTGGACTTTAGACAGCTTACCCAATACAGCCTTAGCGTTGACCTGTGCATAGGGAACAATCGGATCACCACCTTCATACGCAGTAAAATCATTAATAGCTTTTCCCGCTTCTTTCCCCAAGCGGGTTTGTGTTGCGACAACAAACAATCTAGGATCCTTTAGATCCTGCAATCTTTGGATAAAGGTGGAATCCATATACATTCCAGAGCCATAACCACTGGAATTAAACTCTGGATAGCGGTTGCCATCTTGATTCAAGAAGACCAATTGACCATCTTCAGCGCCGCTCACATCAGTAATTATAGACTCACTCGAATAGATTTTAGCGAATTCAGCTGCCAGGTTAAAAGGCAGATCAGCTGATTTCTTCGAGAGGGTTAACAATATTTTTAGGCGGAAAGAATTGACCAAATTACCCCAATTTGTACTATTCCCTCCATAAATAATATCACCATTTATGTTATTATTATTTTTCTTCAATATAGCATTTGCTTCCTCCAGTTCTTTCAATACACCCACCAAAACCTCTTTCTGTGTATCATATTTTGGCGTAAACACGGCTGTACTTTCGCCTTTTGCTGCTTCTGAGTAAGGCACATCGCCAAAGGTCAGGGTAAGATTATAGAAATAATAAGCACGAAAAAATTTAGCCAGTGCCAAATAGTTTTCAGCACCTATTTTCTCTGCTTCTTCGGTCATCTTCGTAATATCCCGGAGAAAACCATATTGCTCAAAGCTCCCACGCTGCCAGTTGTAAATCTGGTTGGCATTCTCACCATCCGTTTGTACAATCATCTTCAAGGTATACAATGGCGAAGTACCATGCCAGGTACGAAAAGCATCCCATTCTACTTTAGTCAGCAGCGCCTGTGGATGGGTTGTCGTTGCTTCGTTCGGATTAATATTTACTTCAGTCAATTTCTGACAAGAAGTCATTATTGAAAGCGAAAACAATCCCAAAACTATGTGTTTATTAAATAATTTCATATGTAAATAATTTGTTTTTTAACTGCCATATGGATACCCAGTCTATTTTCATACGAGATTGTGTTTTTCGAACATGGATATTTCATCTTGCAATTTTGTTAAAACTTAAAATCTAGCGAAAACCCGATATACCTGGTCGACGGATCCTGAAGGTTCCCATCATTACCAACACCAAAATCAGGGTCGATATAAGGTACTTTCTTCCACATCGCTAAATTGTATCCGAACACCGATGCATTTAATGCAGTGAGCTGTTTTAGTTTGAATACCTTATTGACATCATAACTTACCGAAAGCCGACGCAATTTCACAAATGAACGATCAAAGACATTGGCAAAAAGTTTACTTTCAGCCTCCGTCACTCGGGCCTGATATGGATAATTTTGGCTCCATGCCTGCCAATCAACAGTTTTGGTATTATTGGTATAGGTGCGTGTATCCGAAGTAATGTTGCCGTTCACATCCCGGGTAAACTCCCCGCCTGTTACGATTACGCCATCCGGAACAAACACAGGTTTTCCAGCATCATACTGCTCCTGGCGATATAAAACAGACGATGGATGCTTTCCGCCCCACCACATTTTTTCTATTGTGGTCGAATTCATCACACCCCCGATAGAACCATCTATATCAAGATTAACCTGAAATCCTTTAAATTTAAACTGGTTTGCAAAACCAAATTGCCAGTCTGGCTGGAAATAGCCCAAATATTGCGGGAAAGGATTTTTTGTCGGCATACCGGTATTCGGATTTAGGATAACCTTGCCATCAGCAGATTTTTCCCAAACCGTACCATAATAACTATCCGCACGATCTCCTTTTTTCAAGTTACCATATTTAGCCTGATTATTGTAGATTTCTTCGAGACGCTGGACTGCACGGGACCAATTTACGGTCGAGGTCCAGGAAAATTGGTCATTTTTGATGATATTTCCCGTTAAAGAAACCTCTAAACCTTTGGTACGGTATTTATTTCCATTGACTTTGCGCGAAGTAAATGCCGATGCCTGGGAAACACTTAAATCTATAATCTGATTTTTGTCAACGACATTGTAGTAAGTGACATCTGCCGAAAGCCTGTTTTTGAAAAAGGCAATTGAAGCACCTATTTCCAGCGAACTTGACTGCTGTGGAAGAATATCAGGATTTATAATTCCTGCGGGATAAGTCACAGACGGCGTCGAACCATAAGTCACATCTTTTTTATACGTCGCTGCAATACTATAAGGATCCAAATCAGAAGATACGGATGCCCATGAGCTATACAATTTAACAAAGTCTATTTGCTCAGGTAACTTAAAATAATCGGAGATCACACTACTCAACGAAACAGATGGGTAGAAAAAAGACTGATTTGCTTTCGAGAGGGTGGATGACCAGTCATTTCTTCCTGAAAAATTTAAATATGTAGACTTAAATACGTTTAAGTTTACCGATGCATAAGCGCTCCTTATTATTTTTTCAGTGATTGTATTCGTCGCCTTTACCGGTCCTTGGGTATTTCCCAGATTATAGACAAATGGAACAACCAGACCATCTGTTGTTTGATAAAGTTCGCGATAATCACGTTTGAACGTTGATGATCCTGCATTCACGGTTATTCCAAAATCATCGGACAACTCTTTGATATAGGTGGCTAATACATCCGCATCAAAATTAAGCTGCTTGCTATCCCAGTTTTTATAATCGCCATTTCTTGAATCGCCATAGTTCATATACGATTTGGGGCTCTGCATATCTTGGAACAGATTCTTTTGCCTTGCAGCAGCACGGCCTTTTATCGTAAATTCAGGTGAAATACGCCAAGTCAAGGCTGTCTGTCCCTGCAAAATATCCTGATCATATACCTGATTTAATTCATTGGCAGAAAAATAAGGGTTATTGTACCATGCATAATTGTAGTTTGCCTGGCGATAGCCTTCCTGTCCCGGAATGTAGAGATGATCTTTTAAATCTTGTCCATTTACGTCATTCCCCATCCATAGCAAAATGGTATACATATGATTTTTAGGTCCATATCCATATCTTGGGTAATTTGGAGACTTTACTTTATTATAGGAAAGATTAAGATCCAATTGAACTTCAGGCCTAAAACGATATGAAGTGTTTAGGTTCAGACCACCTGTAGAAAGCTTGGTGTTGGGTACCTGTCCTTTTTGATAAGCATATTTTCCAGTTCCAAAGATGCTGACTTTTTCTGATCGGTAGGATAACGTTGCATTGTTCTCCGTGATTAATCCTGTTCCCAGGAAATCTTCCAAATTGTTGTGTGCCACCCAGTCGATCGGTACCCTTTCATAACGCGACTTATCGTTGTACTTTGTTCCGCTGACATCTCCCCACCAAGGAATCACCTCACCAGTCTGTTTATCACGAATAGGGCTATTCCATTGCGCCACCTTTATTCCAGAATTCAATTTGGGTCCCCAGGTCATATCGCCATCGGAGATTCCGCCATCGGCACCATCCCAAAACTCATACTTACCATTAGATCCACTTCCAAATTCTTTTTGCGACTCAGGAAAAACCGTAAATCCCGCCGAAAACATATTGGTGGTCCCCACAGAAAATTCCAATTTATCACTTTTTGCGCTTTTAGTGGTGATTAGAATAGCCCCGTTTTTACCACGTGAGCCATATAAAGAGGATGCTGCTGTTCCCTTCAAAACGTTGATATTTTCAATATTCTGGCTTGACATATCGTAAAAATCAGATTCCACAGGAATACCATCAACAACAATTAAAGGCGTTTTCCCACGCAATTGAAAAGAAGGGGCCTGAAAAATACCTGTTGGATTATTGACGATCAACCCGGATACCTGTCCCGTCAAGGCTGTTCCAATGTTCATTGTTTTAGATTCCTTAAGCACGTCCAGCTTGACTTCTTGTGTCGCATACCCGATCTGCTTTTTCTGTTGCTTGATCCCAATTGCGGTTACAACAACTTCGTCCAACTTAGAGTCATCTTTTTCCAAAACAACTTCAAGCGGGCTGTCTGTGGCCGTTATAGTGACTGTTTTATACCCTAAGGAAGAAATACGGATTTGGTCCCCAGCCTGTCCTTTCAGATTAAATTTACCGTTAAATTCGGTACGCGTACTCTGCTTACTGGTTTCGTTGATAATGGTACCTCCGTCTATGGGCTTGCCATCTTGGTCTTTGACAACCCCTGTTATAATAGACTGATCGGTAATTTCGAGCTTGATATTTTCGTTTGTTAGATTTGCCCACAGCATGTCAACACTTACAGCATTTAGTAATGCGATCGCTAAGGTAACTTGGGCTTTTTTCCTAAATTGAGGTAGTTTAATAGGTTTCATTATCTTGAATTTACGCCCAAATAACGAAGCTAATGTTAGCTAGAGATAAAGATAACATTAAAGAAACAAGCTTAACAGTAGCTTATTTTTAGGTTAACAACGGACATATTTCATTTATACAGCAAATATCATTTTCAATAATATAAAAGTTGAAATTCATCGATCAGATACAGATCAAATTTGTGCTTGCCAATGCGAGTAATAAACCAAATTTAACGCCAGCGTTAAAGAACGAGATGTTTATTGCTTTGCATTCGAGAACTCCCTCAGCCAATGTACAGTTGAAAGCGTAGTGTACAAAGAGAACCGATAAGGAGGGAGAGCGGGATACTATACCTCCTACTATTGTTTACTTTTCCTTGATAACAAGCACTTCAATCGCTCGCCTACCTTTTGTTATAACCAGTCCATAGCTGGCAAGCTGCAGATTGAGCTCCTCCAACGTTTTAAATTCCACGATCTCCATTTTGATGTCAGTTTTTGCAAGATCAATGCAGGCCGGATTTTTTTTGTCATATCAACTACAATGGCTAACACATCACTTCCCTCTATAGTTAATTTATCTTCACTATTGATGTTATTGTTAGCTGAGGCTGCTGTTTGAATCTTTCCTTTTTTAGCCGGAAGTTGAGATCCCTCGGATATTTCTGATAGTACTCAAAAGATCCCGATATCCTGCTGTTCAATATTCCAAATTCCAGTCCAAGATTGACTATTCCTACGCGCTACATGTTTAATAAACCAAAACAAATTACTTTATCGCAACTCAACAATTTAAATCTGGTAGTAATACGATTAAGTTTTGTTGCATCAATTCACCCCAAAAAAAGCTAATCTTGCGATTAGCTTTTCTTGTTTTAGAGTACTTAGATTCGAAAGAAGAACCGGCAGGGTTTAAGCTATTAGAGTCGCCTGTCTTAAAAATACATGAATTCTGTCATCCAATTGAAGCCGACTTCCGAAAGCTACAAAACACAAAATTCTGTATCGTGTCAAATGGTGTCCGATGGTTTACCCTATGGCAATTGATCTTATTAAAATAATCCTTGAACTGATTTGTTAAACTTATTTCGGAATACTGTTTGATCTCAATGCCGCTGCATTTTTTGGGACCTTGTTCAGAAAATGTGCCTATAACTAAAATGCCATCTGGATTTATATTTTCTTTTACCTTCTTTAGATAACCTGCAATATCATCTTCGCTTGTTAAAAAATGAAAAGCTGCCCGGTCATGCCAGAAATCGTAGCTTTCTGTAGGTTCAAAATGAGTAATATCCTCGACTATCCACTTTACCTTAGTAGCTTTATCACCTAACCGTTGTTTTGCTCTGTCGATAGCTTTTTCGGAAATATCCAAGACCGTAATATCTTCATATCCCAAATCCAATAGATAATCTACCAGCAAGCTATCGCCACCGCCAACGTCAATAATTTTTGCAGAGACAGGTACATTAAAAGCACTTAAATAATCCAAAGATGTTTGCGGTGTTTGCTGATACCAGCTTGTCTCTTTAAGCTCTTTGGTTCCGTAAATATTTTCCCAGTGATTTTTACGATTGAATCTTTCCATACATGTTTTTATATTTATGATCAGGCTTAATTATGCCAAATCTTTCAAAGGTTTCAAGATTAGAATATTGACAAAAATTACCACAATGACAGTTATTCAGTACATCAACAGGAATATCAACAATTTAAAAATTGGCATTATTTAAAATGCACAACGGATAATATCGTATATTATTTTATAGCATCCCTAATCATTCTCTTCTAACTCAAACAATACCTCAATAGGCTGTTCGAGCACATGCGATATTTTTAGTGATAGTACGGTGGATGGTATATATTTTTCAGCCTCCAATGCATTGATGGTCTGTCTGCTTACATGAACCAAGTCCGCCAATTGTGCTTGAGAATAATTTTTCATCAACCGATGTATCCTTATCTTATTCTTCATGTGCAATCCTCCTGTTCATCTGCCAAATGTTAACTCTAAAAATAGCGATATACATTAACAACAAGAGATGTCCAAAGAAAAACGAAAAACTTGAAAATGTCATCCCATAGACAAAAATGGTTACTATTATGCCGAAAACCATCATTAGGATAACAGACCAAGACCAACTATATAGTCGTATGGAATTAATCATTTCATCCTCAGTTTTCATTTTGCAAAACGCTATACATGATAGCCCCATTAGCAAAGACACTAAAATTAATGTCAATAATATATCTACTTCTTTTACTTGAAATAAATCCGGCGGACTCATCGGACTATCGTTAATAAAAACAAAAGTTTTTAAGAATAATCCGCCTTTTGCCGATCGATCCCGCATCGCGTCGTTAACATAAAGAACAATACTGGCAGCGATTAAAAGGAAACCGATCCATCGGAAATACCTCGGTAACAAAGGAATTACTTTCATATAATATTATCTAAGTTTATAAAAGCAAATGTAAAACAAACTTTACATAATGACAAATATTTTTTACATTTAGAAATATACTTGGCATGCATCAAGCCATAGATACAAAAATCCGCAAGAATAATATATTAGTTTAAAACGGGCATTTCTATTGCACCGTCCGATCGCATTCATCCAAGCGATTATACGTACGCCGCAGATAATTTACCGCCACCTAGTGGCGGTGTTTTGCCAAAAATCCTGTCCTATCTTTGAATTAACGAAAGAAGAAAAAATACGGAGGATTAAATTACAGTAATGGAGCAACAACAGTCAAACGGCAAAAGACAGGCCAACAGGCATATCTCGGAGATGAGCCCGATCTACTCAGCAGTGAGCGATCCGAAGCAGGGCCATCCGGCAATGCTGCAGGAGGATGTCAGGGTCATGGCAGGAGATCATCGCATCTCGCTGGGAAACTGTTGTTGCGCAGGGCCAGTCCGTGATCGACACGGCCGTAGGTTTACGACCTTCCCGCGAGGCGGTAGGGGAAGAATTGGTCTGGCAAAATAAGGAGTCCCAGCGCCAGACCAAAGAGTCCGCTACGTGCGGGCTCGGGGCCAATGTACTGTCCAATTTTTTTGACCGATAGGAACAGTGGCATTGTGACTGGTTCATAAATCTAAGTTAGGCAATTTAAATCATACGATTATGGCATGGTTTCAATTATTGATGAACGGAGACCCAACGGATCCAAATGATTACAATTTGGTAACTTCCCCGGGTTGCAGTGGTTCACTTTATGTCTGCGCAATTCAGACAAGCCCTGATGTAAACAATAAACCTATAATAAACACTTCTTTACGGAATGAAATGATCACTGCATTAAATAATAAAGGCAGTACAACAAATATATTGTTAAGAACAAACCCATAGTAATGCACAGTTAAAAAAGGAGCACTCGAATAAAGAGTGCCCCTTTTCCTTTTTCCTATTTCCCCACTTCTTCTACGACCATAACTTCGATTACTCTACGTGCAGGCACTGCTTCAAGACCATAATATAGCAGGTTACGATTTAGTTGTTCTAACGACGAAAATCTGCTTACTTCCATGATCCCTTTCACTCCCGCCTCGTCTATGGCAGGTGCATATCCCCCAACATAATCGATATAAAAAGCCAGATTCTCACTACCATCTACTTGCATACCATCCTCAGGATTTTTCGCTCCCTCCCTAGATTTTGTTGTTTTTTGGATTACGATAACATCTTTTTCTTTTTTCACTTTACTAACCTTCACACCCAAGAAGGAAACAAGGTCGTTCATCACCAATTGGGCCATCTCCTTCTTCGGTAGGGTATCCTGACTAAAACGCTGATAACAAATCGCATACTTGGTATCCCATATAGTCTGTCCTATTGTGTTCGGCTGATACTCATATATGGACGGATCCTTCACATTCCATTCGATACGCCCAGGTATTTTCAAATATGTAGGCGGGTCAATTGATGCATACAGACGTACAAATGCGTTAAAGATACCAGTATTGATCAGGCTCGTCACATACATTCCCGTTACCGAATCCTTTTCAATGGGTAATCCGCCCTTAAACTGCAAGCCATCCTGATAGCCTGTGATCAATACCTTGCCCTTCAGGTTAACATCGGCCGGATCATGCATCACAGTTTTGGTATTAAAATCATCCTTTACCGGGATATCCAATTTCTCGTTCGCAATAAGTTCGTCGATAAACTTCGGTTTTATATAATCCGGATAAGTGATTGCCTTTACCTTCCCCTTGTAAATAAACACCGTATGTGGCACCCCGTGATAGGGAAAATATTTTTTTAACAACGAGTCCGACACGATTGTGGGCAGATATGCATTTTTCTCCTTGAGGTATTTATTCTTTTTATAAAATTCCGTTATCAGCTCCTTGGATTGCCAAGTCACTGCAAAGATCTGGGCTTTGTCCCCTACTTCCTTTTGCACTTCCTTGACATGGGGCATCAGCTGGATACAGGTAGCACAGTTGGTATCCCAAAAGTCCAGGATCAATACCTTGTCTTTGTAATCATCCAGGTCGACCTTTGTCCCTGAAAAGTTCAATATTTCCATAGCAGGCATATCTGGTACCGTAGCGTTGATTTTTAACTGCTTACTTAAATCTGCCTTTGCGTTATGTTGGCCAAAGCTAATCTGAAAGGCTATCAATAAGCCTAGTGTTAATAATAATGTTCTCATTTTTCTATTTATAAATATTATCGTTTATTCTGTTCTATAGTCGGGTTTAGATCTATTACAGCGCGTGGGATTAAAAAAGCATACTTCGAACTGCCGACCACAAGCTGATAATTCGCTCCGTTGACTTGGCGTTGGGGTACAATCGCTGTCTTATTTTCTTGATTCAACCGTTTCGTATCGGCCCAGCGTCTTCCCCTAAATACCAGTTCGCGTCTTCGTTCTTTCAGTATTTCGGATAGCAGCTTGTCGTTCTCCCAATCGACGGGCACGAATTTTCCCTGTGCGAACCTATTCTTGCGCAGCAGGTTGATATCAGCCAAGGCATCCGTATTTCTGTTCAATCGGGCTGCTGCCTCCGCACGGATCAATAAGATCTCGCTGGACGTAAAGCCTATAAATGCCCCAATAGCGCTCTGGTCGTAATTGGTCTTGTAACCATAGGTTCCGGGATCAAAATCATTGTGCTGGAAGTAGATCAATTTACGCAGGTCAGCATCCCTATAGAGTGCCATCAGGTCCGGATTTATCCGTGCGGCATAGGGGGTTAATGTTTCCGAGTAAAATGTCTGCGACATAAATATGATCTCCGCGTTATTCTTGGGGATGCTCATTTCATCATATATATCCAGTGTATTGTAGTCTAATAAATTTGGCTGCGCCTTCCATGCATCATCCGCGTAGCGAAAGGCACCCGCATAGTCCTGCATATCAAGATACAGGCGAGCCAGTCCTGCATAGGCAGCTGTTTTATTGGGTCTGCTCTTGGCAATAGCCCTTAGCGGTAGCTTTTCTGCAGCCATCTGATAGTCTGACAGAATCTGCTGATAGGTATCCAACAGGCTAGCCCTTCCCTTGGGCAGCTCAAGATCTGGCGTGAATTTCAGGGGTAGCCCCAGTTCCGCGGCCGCCATATTTTTATTAAAGGGCAGACAATAGAGCTCAAGCAACTGCTGATAGGCAAAAGCGCGAAAGAAATGAGCGTTACCCACAATCTCCTTAGCTTGTTGACTCTCCTTCTCCTGCGCGGAAAGCGCATCCACTACGCTGAGTATCTGGTTTGCATAGAAAACCGCCTTGTAGGGCCCCTGCCATGCTGCGGCATTGATCGTGGGCTCATCCGACCAGATGTAGGCATTTCGCTCATCAGGATCCGATACGGAACTCCAATCTTCGCTGTTGAGGTAAAACTCTTCCCCTGCAATTAAATTTGCCGCTGCAAAGCTGCTGTTAAGCACAGAATATTCATTCAATAGCAGTTCGCAGTCTGCTAGCGTACTCGGAATATCCATTTTCCTGTCGGGCTTGAGTTCAAGAAAATCCGAGCAGGAGGCCATCAATAGGCCTATGGTAAGTATGATATAAGTTTTCATATAATCGTGTTAAAAAGAAAAACTAAGTCCCAATGATCCGGCAAATGGGGCGGGCGGATTATTCCCAAATTCGGGGTCTATCCCCCATTTGTTTGCCCGCCATATGGATATGATATTGGCCGCATAGGCGTATACACGGAGATCTTTTAGCCAGCGGTTTTTGGGTGAATAGCCGATCTGAATATCGCGCCATTTGATCTGGTCCGCTGGCGACACCAGGGCGGCAGAATACATATAAAAATTTGCCTCCTGAGCGTTAGCTGGATAGGTAAACACAGGTACATCCGTTATTTTTTCATCCCCGGGTTTCTGCCATCTTTTGGCGTAGTCAGCGTGCCCCACTTGGTTTGTCAGCAGGGTGGAATAGTTGATCGACTTGCGCATAAACTTGTGTCCCAACTGAAAGCTTATATTGAACGAAAAATCCCAATTTTTGTAAGCAAAGCTATTCCGCAGTGATCCAAAGTAAAGCGGCAACGCCGAGCCCGAGTTATGCATGTCGGCCAGCAATGTGCCATTTACGATGGACGTATAGTTGGTGGAGATCTCCCCGTTTTCATAGCCCCGCGGCTTTCCGGTCTCCGGATCCAACCCCGCCCATTTGTAACTGATGATGCTATTCAAATCAGCCCCCTCGATCGGTGTGACATTCATGGAGTATGCTCCAGAGCGGTAATAGCGACCAAGCTGATCGGCCAGATACGATTTTGTCACCTTGGTACGGTTATAGGAAAAAGCCAGATCCGAGCGCCATGAAAAATCTGTAGCATTGATATTGACTGAATGGATCGAAAGATCTATCCCTTTGGCTTTGAGATTGGCACTGTTCACATTGAGCGATGCAAAACCTGTAGTCGGATCTATCTGTGTAGCCGAAATCAGGTCTTTTGGCGTTTTGATATAAAATTCTGCCGAACCGCTAACACGTCCACTCTTAAGACTAAAATCCATCCCCAAGTTAAACATCCCTACTGTCTCCCATCTCAGATTGGGATTTGGCGGGCTCTGCATGCTTGCATAGGGCAATCCCGTCAAAAAGTGATTTTGAGTCGACCGCAGCATAATCGGGTAAGCCGATGTGGCATTGTTTACATTCCCATTTTTACCATAGGTCATGCGCAGCTTGAGTGTAGAAAAGGGGCCATCGGTCAAAAAGCTTTCATTGGAAAGTAACCAGGCTGCACCTATGGACCAAAATGGCTTGCCCCGATCGTTGGCACTGACGCCAAACAAGTTGGAAGCATCCTTGCGCATGCTGGAATTAAAGATGTACCGCTGTTTAAAAATATAAGAAGCATTGGCAAAGTAAGATGTAAAGCGATTGGTTACCTCCGATAACTGCGGGTAATTATTGATCTTGCGGATACCCAGGATACCATTGAGATAAGGGTGATCATGCACAAGGTCTGCTTCCTGATAAGACAGCGTCGCAGGGTCGTAGCCAAAGAATACCGATGAGTGCGCTGTCGAATGATCCTGACGGATCTCACCGCCCAGCAGTATATTGACTTCGTGGGCGTCAGTAAACTTACGGTTATAGTCCAACTGTACCCTTCCCTGCTGTGCATCACTGCTGCCATTTAAGATATAGAGGTAGTCGCCGACCGGATAGTTCCATTTGACAGACTGCTTGTCCCATGATGCGAAATAGTTGATCTCATCGCGTTGGTGCATACTGCCTATCCCCCGCCAATTTTCCTGTTTGGTATCTGCTTTTCTAAAATTATAGAGCAGCGAAAGCCTTAGTTCGGGCAGTATCTGGTAGTTTGCCCCAAATGAAAACATGATCTCCTTGGTATTATCCTTGATCTGTGTTTCGTACAGTTCGGCAAGCGGCTTGTAATTCCAGTCAAGCAGTCTTCCGCCAGCCACGGTATCCCTAAAATCACGGCTCAGGCCCACGGTCTCTACCTCTAATGGATTACCGTTTTCATCCGCAAGGCGCATATAGGGATAGTTGCCATAGCCCGCTCCCATTTCATTGTACTTAATCGGCACCATGGCATCCTTGGTGGTATACTGCGTGTACTGTGTACTGAGATTTAGCTCCAAGCGGTCAATGGGCCGATAGGCCGTCTGGTTTCGGAAAGAGAGTCTATCGGACGAACTGGTAACCACCGCCCCCCGGTTTTTATCAAAGCCAGCCGAGAAAATATTGCTCAGTTTTTGTCCACCACCTGCCAGCTGCACATTATACTGCTGTTTTACCGCCTTGCGATAGATATATTTTGAAAAATCATCCCGCATATCTATCGACCGCAGTTCATTTATTTTACCGGTCAGCTGTGCCTCCGTGATTTTGCCTTCCTGATGGTCTTTGATCAGTTGCACCACTGGGGTGAGTGTATACATCCGGTCATACATCCTACTGTTGTAAAATCCCTTTTCAAAGAGCATCAGCTCCACATCAATAAAATCCGAGGTATTCATCTGTGGGAAATAGTAGAGGTTGGGCTTATTTTCAACGGTTGTATTTGCATTGACGGATACCCTAAAAGGTTCATTTCGTTTTGCTTTCTTGGTTGTGATGATAATCACACCATTGCCCGACTGGGCACCCCAAATGGATGACGCCGAGGCATCCTTTAGGATGGAGATATTTTCGATATCATTGGGGTTGATGTTGTTGAAATTGCCACTATAGGGAAATCCGTCCACCACGATCAGCGGCCAGATGTTAGAGCTGATTGAGCTCCGGCCCCTGACATTGATATTGGGAAATTTACCCCGGTTTTCATCCAGCATCTTTACCGTTGAGATACTGGGCACCACATCTTCCAACCGCGATATAAAATCCATGGATACTTTTCGGTTCAGCAGCTTATTATCCACAAACTCAAAACTACCCGCAGCCCTTTCCTTGGGAATCTGCTGAAATCCCGTACTGACCACTTCCACCTCATCGAGCGTATTCTCTTTGAGAAAAAGGGTGATACTAAGCTTGATATCTACCTGATAATCGACTAATTGGTCGTTATAGCCGATATGAGAAAGCGCTACCTTTCCTTTACGGTCTCTAACCGGAATTGTAAAATTTCCGGTTTTATCGGTTTTGGCACTCCCCTTTTCATCCGGTATCCGTACCGATACACCGACCAGAGGCTTCCCATCCAGAGATGAAATGACGGATCCGCGCAACATTTGCTGTTGTCGCCCATCGGCCCCGCTGTCCTTGCGGGGCGTCTGAGCTGATAAACTAAACATAGAAAACATTACAATACCCCAGAAAAGGATTGACAATTTTAAGCAGTTCGATTTAGTTTGTTTTGGGCAGAGGAAGTCTAAACCTAAAGGCAGTTCACTCCCACCCTTGTAAAAATAATTCATTTTTAAAGGTGTTAATGGCTGTGACCTGCTGGATTAGAATCCTCTTTGATACTTACGAGCGCATCGCTTTTGCTCCTAAGCCTAGCTTAGGTCACAAATAAAAAATGATTGATAATTGCAACCTAAGAGCGTTTGATTGAGATTTTCTAGGTAAATAATAGGGTCGCTACGCTCTTCAAGATTAGGAGAAGTCATGATATGACTTTGCTTGCAGAGCTACTCCGCTGGCTTAATTTTGTTTTTGGTAATTTGCTTTTTTTTCATACTCGTTTTTATTGGTTAACGAGTCTACGAGGAGGGAATATAGCTATAAGCATGGAGCCCCAACCTATGGTTCTGGAGGGCTAGCACGCCCTGAACACGCATAAGAAGGGAACCCCATACTTATAGCATGGGAGTTCTTACTTCTCATCTTGTGTTCTTTAAAAGTGCTAGTTTCCAGAACAAGACTCGAAGCAGAAGCTTCATTTCTTTCTATTTGAAGTTCTGCAAAGTTACTAAATCAAGTAAACTTTTACTACTTTGATTTTTAAATCTATTTCAACAATTATTTATATACAAAATTAAAGAAAAAGGGCAAGTATTACTATTTTTTTTAGTATATTTACCCTCGTAAAAAGTAGCTAAAAACCACTTACCAATTAAACTTTAGTAGTTCAGAATGATTAAATTTGTAGCTTATGGCAAATGAATACATGCGTCCTTTTTTAGAATTGGATAACAAAAAAATAGGACATAAAATTTATATTCAACGAAAAATTGCTGGTCTTAAAGCGTTTGATGTTGCCGAACAGCTTGGTATCAAGGAAGCCGCATATACCAAATATGAACGTGGAGAAACAAAAATTACTATTGATTTTATTAAAAAAATAGCGTTGATTTTTAACATAGACCCGCTCTTAATATTGTCTACAGCACCAGATACGTTTTACTCCCAAATTACGAATTCGACTATTCTCAATGCGTCTCATTTCCAAAATTTCCATGGAACTAGCGAAAAACAAAATGAATCAATTTTGTTTTTGATTGATAATGTCGTACAATTAAACGAACGGATGATGTTGTTGTTAGAAAAATTAGATAATAAAAATTCTGAAACGCCCAATAATAATTTATAATTACATTGATAATGGAAGAAAAAAATATACAGCCAATAGAACTAGATCACAAAAGAATAGGTTTCGAATTCTATCTACATAGGCAAAATTCTGGTTTGACTACGAAAGAAACAGCGCAGGGACTGGAAATTCTAAAGGAAGATTATGAAAATCTAGAAAAAGGAAATGGGAAATTTACTATTGAATTAATTGAGAAAGGAGCTCGATTGTTTAAGAAAGATCCATTGCAGTTCCTTTCGCAAACTTCCAGCCATACATTTAATAATATTGAAAACGCTACTATCCTTAATGCCTCTACCTTCCATACTTTCATTGGAGTGAACGAAAAACAGAATGATGCTATTCTAGCGTTAATAAACAACGTTACAGAAATGAATAAAAAAATATTTGAAATGATTGAGCAAAAGTAATTTTTGCTTTCTATGTGCGGGCAGCTCTCTATTTGTTGCTCGCATTTTAATAAAAATATTAGCCAATTATTTTTTAGTCCTGTTTTCATAAAAAAATGACTAAAAATTTGAAGTATTAAGACATATCAGAGTTTTTGAATTAGAAAAATTATAATGCCAAATTATAAGCATATTTTAAGACGAGAAGAATCAGCTGGTTATTCAGGGAATATTAATGAGAAAAGCATCCCAGTTCTTAAATGTAAGGATTATATTGTTATAGACAAGCCACTAGATGGTGACGCACCAAAGGCGTTTTTAAAGGTATATTCGTTCAAAAAAGGCGGAAAGAGCAAAAAATGCAACCAACAGAGCTGGGAAGCTTATATTGCAAAAACCGGTGAAAAGTGGTATCCACAGGAATCTGTTATTGAATTTATGATAAACAGAATTGGGCAAACTCTTGGATTGAAAATGAATGAGATCTACCTCCTAAAAATCAATGGACAAATCAGATTCTTAAGCAAATATTTTTTAAATCCTAAACGTGAAGTCATGAGCCATGGCGCCGAAATATTTGGTGAATATCTAAACGATATGGAATTGGCACAAGAGATAGCCAATGACAAAAAAAGATCACGAGAAAATTTCACTTTTGAATTTCTAGTTGGGGCTATCGAACATAAATACCCTCATTGCCATCAGACTATAATCAAAGATATAGTTACCCAACCTTCCTCTCCAAAAATATTACACCTCTGAAATAGGAAAAAAGACACTCCGTCTTTCACAGGAAGAAGAATTTTTAACAGGCGATATACGAAAAGCTTAAAGAATATGTACTCGAAGTTATTTCGGAGAACTTGGGGAAATTTTTAAGCGAGAAAGTAGATGTAAGATATATTCACTAGAATTTTTTTTTATTTTCCTATATTTACTTAACACATATTCGAGATGAACGCATTAGGAAAAAAAATCAGATTACTTAGACACCAAAAAGGGTGGACCCAGGAGGATACTGCAAAGCAATTGAACATCTCAGTTCCGGCATTTTCCAAGATAGAAACAGGAATCACAGATGTTAATCTGTCTCGCCTAAATCAAATTTCAAAATTATTCAATTTGACAGTTATACAACTATTATCTACTTCTGACGCACAAGAAGATAAAGAGTATGTCGATGAGGTCAATGTACTAACACTAAAATTGCAACAACGCGATAGCGAAATTATCGAACTTCAGAAAAAGGTCATCGATCTTTACGAGCATTTGTACAAAGATAGTGGGCTTTAAAATTGTTACTTAAAGGCGACTATCCACATGGTTATTTTTTTTATAAGTAAGGGAACTGCTCATACTCCGTCTTTCAACGCCACGATTAACCTGTATTTCGTACGTCGCCTTCACTTTGGGCTTAAGTGGTCTATCTACTAGCATCTAGGATTGCTTCGGTCTTTACGATGATTATGCTTTTCGAGCTATTTGTTCATCCCACTGAACAACTTTTCATAAACTCCTTTGTTTGTCAGTTTTTAAATAGGAAGATAAGAAGGCTCCTTTCCTATTTATAAAACAGATACTTTCAAGAAAAACGACACCCACAAAAGTCTATTAATTTTGAGGGCATCGTTGTATTTTTATTCCTTTATACAATTAGAACGAATACCTTAATCCCAGCTGAAATTGGTATGGATTTCCTGATGGAGAAACTACCCCGGTATTGTTCACAATATAATTAAATTGCTGCTTTACGGCATCAAATTGCGCTAAATCTTTACCATCTTCACCTTTTCCGCCCAAGGCATATAATTTCTGATTGCCAATAGCTTCATTTACACCCCAGGTTTTCTTAAATAAGTTGGCAACATTGAAAAGATCTCCTGATATTTCCAACGCATGATTTTTATATAGATTGAATTTTTTGGCAATCCGCAGATCTATTAAACCATAAAAACCATTTATCCCACCATTACGTTCTGCTATTTTACCTTCATATTTCTTGATATAGTCTTTAAGACTTTGGCTCGCTTCAGGGCTATTGAGCAGCTTATTCAAACCGTCTGCCAAAGCTGTGGCTGTATTTTTATTGTTGGGATCAAAAATAAAAGCTAGATCATTATCACTTGCAACAAAATCTCCATTGACATTCGCCCCAGCCAGCAGGCTGTAGCGTGTGCCGCCGATACCCGAATAGCGCACACCTACGCTAACGCCATAAAATGTCGGTAGCGTACCATAAATAACGATCTTATTACGGAACTGGTTGTTTGAATAGCTTATCTTGCTTAAATCCCTCGGGTCATCTTTCACCGCCAAAGACAGTGTAGCTGTATTGGCCACATTTCCATTGAAAGAGGTATTGTCCTTGGCATCATTCCAGGTATAACTTACGGATATGGATCCATCTTTGTAGTATTGATAGCTTGCATCCAATACGACGGCAAATTGATTAACTTTTCCTTCAGAATTCAATTCCAAAACACGTCCATACTTATTAGAGATCCTTCCTTGCTTCCAATCTGGAGCTCCTTGTGCAATTGTTGAGGCAGGAACGAATACTCCCCTGTTATCTTCATTCGCTAATCTGAAGAAAGGATCTTTCACCATATTACGATCGACGTACATATAATTATTACGTCCCAAATTCATATATCCCGAAAGGCTGGCTTTCAGCTTCTCAGTAAAGAAATGTGTGTATGATATATTTGCTTTATACACCACCGGAATCTTTGCATCTGGCCCATAGGTATTAATAGTCGGTGTTTGAAGCTTTTCCAATGTCGGTGTAGTCGAAGGATCTTTTCTGTACCCTATGAAATCTGGTGTTGGCACGTCTTTCCCACGCACATCAACCGTAGCAAAATGCTTCCCATCAAAAGTAAGGTTATTAATGGTCATATAGTTATTGATATCCGATGCGAAGATCCCCCCACCTACACGGAAAAAGTCTTTACGTTCCTCATTTACATCCCAGGTCATTTGGAAGCGCGGTTGTATCACAAAGGATTTCAGTTTATAGTCTGTACGTACGCCGACTTCTTTTAGTAAGTCTTCGTTTAGTGGCGAAGTTGGATAATGACCATAATCCAATCTTAATCCTGCTACTAAATCCAGGCCTCTTGCGAGTTTGGTCTGCAATTGTCCGTAGATTCCTGCATTAAATATTTTGCCAATAACGGTTGGATCGGCTACTAAGGGAACCTCGCGATAATAGTTATATGGTATCATTGCTTCGAAATTCTGCAATGCCGTGTTACCTTTATCAGTCGGTCTAAAGTGGAAGCGACCATTCACCTCACTCCCGTAAATTGAGTTGGCATGGGTATACATCAGGTCAACACCGAATGTATAATTGATATTATCGGTGCTGTAATAGATATTGTCAACCAATTGGAGTACATTATTTTTAAATGATTCCTGAGCAAAACGATGTCCCCCTAACTGTAAGGTAGCCTTCTTATCTGCTCCGCCAACTTTCGACACCACATCTTCTACAATTGCACGTGGAATATTCTGGCTAGGCAGCAGGTCTCCAGGGCTACTTTTTTGGTACGTATACAAGTGCTGTACTTTCAATTCATTAGTCACCCTAGGCGAAATAGTACTTCTTAAAGTAGCTAAAAAACTGTTATCAATATTTTTATCATTTCCATAAGATTCAAAAATAGCTGGCTTATTGTCTTCGAGCCCGAGTTTATTCAAATCATTCGTAAAATTATTACGGATCGTCAATAGATTTTTATCATTGATCTGCCAGTCTATACGGCCGAAAACAGCATTAGAGGGGCGTTTTTTATTGAAAGACCCAAATTGACGCTCATTTCCTAACCCATATTTACTTCGACCTATATTTACAAATTCATCCAAAGATGACTGTGTTAAATTTAAACGTGCTTCATCTGCTTCTGAAGCGATATCGAGTACCAATAGAGGGCGTGCATCCCGCTGGTGATCCCAAGCCACGAAATAATGTAATTTATCTTTTATAATGGGGCCGCCCAAAGTAAATCCATATTGATAGGTTGAAAAATCGTTGACACGCTTCTCTCCTTTAATATTATAAGGACTGGACAACCAATCCGCCCGAGAATATAACCAAGCACTGCCCTGAGTCTTATTTGTTCCCTGTTTTGTCACTGCGCTCACCGTTCCACCACCTGCTCTTCCGTAGGTGACGTCATACTGGTTGGTCACGACTTTAAACTCCCGAACTGCTTCAATAGAGATTGAAAAAGGAGCACCACTCCGACTTGTTGTCGAACCCGCAGAGGTTGGGTTTTTCGCGTTCATACCATCTATCGTAAAATTGGTAGAAGACCCTAACTGACCACCAATATTATCGCCTTTGCTTAAGGGAGACAGATCCATTAAAGACGTAAAGTTACGACCATTGACAGGTAGCTTTGCGATATCCCGGGCCGTCACCGCAGTGGCAGCGCCAAGGTTTTCAATTTTATTTTTCAATGTACTTACTCCTGTAAGCTCAACCGTCTCTAATACGTTGGATGCATTCTGAATCGGAATATTTAAGCGAATCATATCGCCCTGGTTTAATGTGAAACCCGAACGAACCTGTTCGCCATAGCCTATAAAGGTAACTTTGATAATATATGGCCCCCCGAGTGGAAGTTCCTTAAAATTGAAATCGCCATTGGCGTTGGTGGATGTTTTGGTGGTAAAACCTGTAGATTCGTTACGAACCTCTACTGAAGCTCCATGAACCCCTTTGTTATTCTCGTCCGTAATCTTTCCGGAAAATCCTGCTTGGGTTGTTTGCGCATACAAACCTGTTCCTATTGCAATGGCACAAGTCGTAAGTAATATTTCTTTCATTTAGTTCTTGGTTGTAATACGGCAACAAAACTACTTCGATAGTATTAACAGAAGCTAAACGAAATATTATGAAATTATAAACAAAGCATCATAAAACACTATATGAAAAAATAACGAAGCAAAAATCAAAGTTTCTTCCCCCTACTTGCCTGATATTCATAAAAAAGTCAGTAAAACACTGACTTTTAATATAATATCGTGAATTTAAAATCTAGGGGATTAAAGTATTTATAGAGATCTCTAAAAAGGTTATCACCATATTTTACATACAACAAGGCAAAATTTTCAGATCGCTCTTGTAATCCTCCTCCGGGAAAGAGCTTCTCCTTTACGTTATCAATATCTGCCAATGCATGCTGATGGTTTCGTTTTTCGGCTTTCATCAACTTTTTCTCTAGATTGTTCATCGCCTTTTTCAAACGAGCTTTTATCGCCTCGGTGCTCGGTCCTAGACTAGGATCAATTTTGTGTGTACGTAACCTTATCTTTCCAAAGATCGCATTCAGTTCCATCCATTCATCATTAAGATTCAATCTTTCCTTCGTATGACGACGCACATACTCTTTCTTCAAAACCTCCGCAGGGCGAAAAATGCTTTTGAAGGTTAGATCGACCCGGAAAAGCTTAGCAGCCACATTATCTTCGGTAATCATGGCTGAATTGCGCGGAATTAAGATCGGGAAATCTATTTGGTACTGATCAAAATTAGATTTTAATTGCATCCAATAGACCATTTCCGCACCACCACCAATATAAGCCAAATTAGGAAGGATAATTTCCTGATACATTGGGCGCATTACCACATTTGGGCTAAAACGTTCGGGATGGGCGTCTATTTCTTTTTCCAGCTCTTCCTTGGTAAAATATATATTTTGATGCAGAACCTCATATCGGCCATCTGCAGACAGAACCAGGCGTTCTCTAAATTCATCGGTCAGATAGAAGAAATTGATCTCCCGGGCATGTACCTGTGTAGAAAACCCTTTCGCTTCCAGTTCTTTCGATCTGTCTGTAATGGCCTTAAAACTATTTTCGGATAAAATATCCGTTTTGATGATCGGCTTAAATAATTCCTTCAGTTCTTTATCATCTGCATCAATAATCAAAAGACCATAGGATTTAAAAAGTTCGTTCACCATATAACGCGTCGCATCAGCTAACCTGGTGTGTTTCAGATAAGCTTGCTCTACAATACGTGTGAGGTTAGCAGAATTGTCTGAAAGGCCAAGGATATTGGTGTATTGCTTTACCGCATCAACAATGGAGGCGGTATCCATACGTCCTGTAGCGGATACCGCAGGTGTCTCCCATGCTATTTTTTTCCCATAGACCTTGGTATGATTAATTTCTTCAAAATCATGGTCCTCAGTCGCCATCCAATATACCGGGATAAAGTTTTTGTCCGGATGTTTGGCCCGCAGGTCTTCTGACAGACGTATCGCTGTCATAATCTTAAATATAAAGTACAACGGCCCTGTAAAGATATTCAGTTGATGACCTGTGGTAATCGTATAGGTATTCTCCTGCAACAACAAATCTATATTTGCGGCGACAGTGGGAGAATCCTGCAACAAAGTCGCATATTGAGCTTTTAGGCGCTCCACAAGAATGGGGCGGTGGCCAAAATGCTTTTTTTCGTGCAATTGCTTCTCAAAACCGTCAAATGTAGGCCAGTGTCCAACAAACGGTTTCAGTGCCTCGTCATGGGCCAAATAGGCCAGCAATGTTTTGGAGAAACTGTTTGTCTCACTATATTCGATATAAGTTGCTTTCATATATGCTTATTGTACGATATACAAATGTATTTAGTTTGAGCAGACAAAATACTGATTTTTAATAAAAAGCTCATTTCACTTTTAAATTATATCATTCTATTGACAATTCATTCGAATCACAAGTTTTGTTTACAAATGAAACTCATTATTAATCAGCAAATAAAAAGATAAAATAATATTAACAATTACATCACAATAAACACCCAAATTGCCATTAATATATTTTTTACAAGATTAATTTATTTTATGACAACAAAACTCAACCTCAACTTTTATCATCTAACAATGGTAATTGTCGTTCTTTTACTATTCGCCTGTAAAAAAGACGAAAATGTTATTCCAGAGCCTAAATTGGAAATCAGTCCCAAAACGAAGGCAAGCAGACCTTTGTTACCTGGTGATGTAAATTTATTACCTACATGGGATTGGACCCAAAATAAATGGACGACATACTTTAGAAACTCAAGTGGTAGTATAGGAACCATCACGACTTTAAATCCGTTTATTGACGGAAGTCAAAAAGTCTATGGTAGTGTAAATATAGATAAGGCTGACATGACGCCAGCCCAGGGTTGGATGTTAGTTTCGAGAGATTTCGGAACCACTACTGATGCAAATTCGTATCCGTTCATTATTCTCTATAATAAATATAGAGGTATCTTAAGAGTGTGCATTTTAAGAACAAACGATGTATTATCTTCCTATCAAGAAATTTCTCTTGGTTTTGCCCAAAACTCAACTTATCCAAAACTATTTAAATATGCGGTTGGCGATGACGCCAATACGAACTCTATCCAAACTGCTATTACCCAAGCGGGAGTTAATGAATGGATGATTGGTGATTTCGATGTAAGCTGTTACGACAACTCATTTGACACCTATTCTTCATTTGTAATTAATTTGAGAGAAATAGCAGAATCAAATATATCTTTAGAGGGGAATATCAATCTCCAAGGAACAGCCCAACCAGTAACATCTAGTAAAACCGGACCATTAGGACAAATTAATGCCATTGCAGGATTTTACTCATCAACTGCAGAAGGCATTTCAAAAATTACCAAAACTACAGCTAGCTCTATCCAAGATCTGATGACGTCAGGTGGTGCAGGTGCTTTATTAAAAACTTTTTATAAATTATTTACTGGATTCTCTGGTGGGGGCGGATCCGCCTCTGTTTACAATATTAATTTAAAAGGTCCCATCAAATTAAATGGTAAACTTACAACCTCATCACCGAAGACTTCATTCAGTGTATATTTAAAGAGTTTACCTTCAGTAAGTGGGTATCGGGCCGTTCAAAATATTCCATGGGGAATATTTTCAATTGATAAGTTGCAAACCTTTAGCGATAGTGAGCAGACCATTACGAAATGGGTTTTAAATCCTGGAGATTTGGATCCTAGTGAGACTACGGTGGGATATTATCGAAGTGTTCAATTTCAACCAAATTTTATCACCAATTCATCTTTCACTATTAACCCAGCTGTTGCAGATGCTGTGCAAAGCATAGAGTGTGTAACTATTGAACAAACAGATGATGTGGTAGATGAAAATGGGAATGTGATCGAAAGCTCTTCGGGAAAAATTAGAACAACATATGATATAAGTAATTTTGAAAATCTCGAAACCTTTCAAAATCGAATCATATATCTTTCCGCAAAAAATAACTATTATATAGCTATAGGCATAAAGATCACTTTCAAAAATGGGTCGGTGGTATACAAAGTTATCAAAGTATAACTTTTATTAAATAGTAAAGGGTAACTTTTTATTTACCCTTTACTATTTCGCCATAGAGATCGAAATCTTCCGCACGATCTATTTTTACCTGAACAAAATCTCCAATCCGTGCATAGGAACCAGCTGTGGAAATCAGCACCTCATTATCCACTTCTGGCGAATCATATTCTGTCCGTCCGATAAAATAATCGCCGTCCACACGATCTACCAGCACTTTATACGTATTACCTACTTTAGATTGATTAATCTCATAAGAAATACCTTGTTGAACCTCCATAATAGCCTCAACACGTTCTTCTTTTACTTCTTGTGGAACATTGTCCGCTAAGGTGTGGGCGTGCGTCTTCTCCTCATGTGAATAAGTAAAACAGCCCAAACGGTCAAAACGGGTTTCCTCTACCCATTCCAACATCTCCTGGAAGTCTTGCTCGGTCTCCTCTGGATATCCACAGATTAATGTTGTTCGCAATGCGATATTCGGTACTTTGTCGCGAATGGCATTGACAAGATCAATCTGCTTTTGTTTGGTCGTCCCTCTGCGCATAGACTTCAACATTGGGTCAGAGATATGCTGCAATGGCATATCCAGATAATTACAAATATTTGAACGTTCATTCATTGCGTCCAAGATATCCATTGGAAAACCAGAAGGATAGGCGTATTGTAAACGGATCCACTCAATACCGTCCACGTCAGATAGATGACGCATTAAATCAGAAAGATTACGTTTACCATAGATATCCAGTCCATAATAGGTTAGATCCTGCGCAATTAAAATCAACTCTTTAGTTCCATTTGAGGCTAAAAATTTAGCTTCTTTAACCAAGTCATCAATTGATTTGGAAACGTGCTTACCACGCATTAATGGTATTGCACAGAATGAACATGGGCGGTTACAACCTTCTGCGATCTTAAAATAAGAAAAGTGTGAAGGCGTCGTCAATAAACGTTCACCCAACAATTCGTGGCGGTAGTCAGCTCCAATGGAGGATAATAAATCCGGCAAATCATTTGTCCCAAAATAAGCATCCACACTCGGTATTTCCGCCTGTAATTCTGGCTTATAACGTTCAGAAAGACATCCTGTTACAATCACCTTATTGATCTTACCTTGATCCTTTAACTCCGAATATTGTAAGATTGCATCAATAGATTCTTGTTTAGCATTGTCAATAAAGCCGCAGGTATTGATGACAACAATATCATTCTCCTGTATATTTGAGGCTTCATGGACAACTTCCATCTGGTTACCTTTCAACTGGCCCATCAGCACTTCACTATCGTGAATATTTTTCGAACAGCCCAAAGTAACCACATTGACACGTGGTTTATTGATCAAAGGGACAGATTTCGTATATTTTGTCTTCATATGATTAGAAGGGTTTGTCGAGAAAAAAAAGGGGCTGATTAATCATTCCTAAGCAAAGAATGACAACCTTATTTCCGACAATTGTTTTAATTTTCTATTTGAAAAGGGAGTCTACAAATTCCTTTTTATTAAATAATTGGAGATCGCCAATTTTTTCGCCTACACCAATGTATTTCACAGGAATCTTAAATTGATCGGATATCCCAATGACGACACCGCCTTTTGCTGTTCCGTCCAATTTCGTCAGCGCCAAAGCGTTTACGTCTGTCGCTTGTGTGAATTGGGTACATTGCTCTATGGCATTTTGACCTGTTGAAGCATCTAAGACCAATAAAATTTCATGCGGCGCGCCGGGAACAACTTTTTGCATGACATTTTTAATTTTAGTCAATTCATTCATTAAGCCAACCTTATTATGGAGACGACCGGCGGTATCAATAATACAGACATCTTCGCCATTCGCTACAGCAGATTTAACTGTATCATAAGCGACCGAAGCGGGATCTGACCCCATCGCCTGTGCAACAACGCGCACGCCAACACGTTCACCCCAGAGTTTAAGCTGATCTACAGCAGCAGCACGAAACGTATCCGCCGCACCCAAAACCACTTTACTTCCAGCCTGTTTAAGTTGATGAGCAAGTTTACCTATTGTAGTAGTCTTTCCAACACCGTTCACCCCGACCACCATAATTACATAAGGTTTATGATCTCCGTAATTAAAGTTTTCAAAATCTGAGCTATTATTTTCCGCCAGTAAAGTCTGAATCTCTTCTTTCAGTAAATTGTTCAGCTCAGAAGTGGACACATATTTGTCTCTTGCAACACGCGCCTGTATACGGTCGATGATTTTTAAAGTCGTTGTAACCCCCACATCAGAAGTAACCAAAACCTCTTCCAGATTATCAAGCACGTCGTCATCTACAGTCGATTTACCAACTACGGCTTTCGTTATCTTGGAAAGAAATCCTTCTTTTGTTTTTTCCAAACCTTTATCTAAGGCTTGTTCTTCTTCTTGTGTTTGTGGTTTTTTCTTAAAAAAATCAAATAATCCCATGGAGTGTTTAGTGAAAATTGATGTCCAAATATAAACAAATGTCCTCAACAAAAAAAGCCCTTTCGGTAGGATACCAAAACGGCTATTTTTTATCGAATTCTTTTTAAAGAAAAACTTTAAAAAAGGAAAATGCTACTAGTTATTTTTTTGAGCTTCTGCAACTACGTCTTTCACTTTATCATTGTGAATCATACCTTCTTTGAAAGTATACGCGCCAGTTTTCGCAGATTTAGTAGTAACAATAACCTTTGTAAATTCTTTACCGCCACCTTTTTGTAACGATGCAACTGCTTTCTTTGCCATGGTATTTAAATATTTTTACTCAGCCCTCTATTGCAAGTGCTAAGATGGGTGAATTACTTAATTTCTTTATGAACAGTAACTTTTCTCAATACTGGGTTGAATTTTTTCAACTCTAAACGCTCAGTTGTGTTCTTTTTGTTTTTAGTAGTGATGTAACGAGACATTCCCGGAAGACCACTTTCTTTGTGTTCAGTACATTCTAAGATAACTTGTACTCTATTTCCTTTTTTAGCCATTGTTTTACTTTATTTTGATCCTAATATAGGATTGAAATTCATGAATAATCTTAATGTAACAGGCGATAAATCAATATTAAATTGATCCTTTAACGATAAATTTATTGATCGCAGCTGTGATACCGTTCTTGTTGATGGTCTTGATAGCAGAAGTAGATACTTTCAACGTAATCCAACGATCTTCTTCTGGAATGTAAAAACGTTTAGTTTGTAAATTTGGATAGAATTTACGTTTAGTTTTAACGTTTGAGTGAGAAACGTTATTTCCTGTTAACGCTGCTTTGCCTGTTAAATCACAAATTCTTGACATGATATTATCTTTTTTGTTGTCTTTATTACAATATGTTAATCCTTTGCACTCTCTGCAAAGAGTTTGCAAATATCTATATTTTTTTTTAGATAAGCAACAACATTATGGGAATTATTTTTAAAAATAGTTCTACACAGGAATGGTATGGGCAAAAATAAAGCATTTTATTGTATTATATTTGCTCTGTAAAGAAAAATAGTTTTCAACAATTCACATTTATGAACAAATATCTTCGCAAGGGTCTAAGAGAAATAATCATTGGTGTATTATTGGTTATCCTAGGTTATTACCTGATGGAACAACGATCCAACTGGTATAAATTAGCCATGCTCGTCGGAGTGGTTGCATTTAGCATTGGTTTCCTCACATTAATTTATAGAATGATTCGAAAAGTGGACCGCAATGCAATTATCGAAATGCGTGGAGAGGCTCATAAGGAGGATATTCCCAAAAAAGACAAGGAAGAAGATGCTGAACAAAACTAGAGCTGTCGTCTTAAAAACAACAAATTATTCGGAAAGCAGCCTCGTCGCGCAACTATATACCGAGTCATTTGGCATGCAATCTTATCTCATTGCTGGTGCACGTAAGCCAAAAGCAAAAATCAAAGCCAATATCTTACAACCTTTACATCTACTGGAAATCATAGCAACACACAAGGACAATGGCTCACTACAGCGCATTTCGGAAGCTCGCCAAACGCCGGTATTGCAAGAGATACCCTACGACATTATAAAAAGCTCACTGGCGCTCTTCTTAAATGAAATCTTGTATAAAGTACTAAAAGAACAGGAAAGTGACCCCTATTTATTTGAATTCATCCATCAGTCTATCCGATGGTTAGATGAAACCCATTTAAATCTAGCCAATTTTCATCTGGTATTTCTAATCAAACTGACACGCTTTCTTGGCTTTTATCCGACCGCATCCAAACAGTCTCTGCCCTATTTTAACCTACATGAAGCAACATTTTCAAACAGTCTCCCAGAACACCCGCTTGTACTTCAGGAACCACATACTTCAATTTTCCGGGATTTAATAACATCAGAATACTCAAATTGTGATCATATCAAAATGTCTAGTACAGACCGACAATTTTTATTGGAAAAGTTACTGGATTTCTACCGTCTTCACCGCACAAATTTCAAGGAGATAAAATCGCTCTATATACTTGAAGAGATTTTTCGGTAGTGCTGTACAACTGTTATTATAAATAGGTCATCCCCAAGACAGACCTGTACATTTGGAGGAATAAAAAGATACACTCAATGGGAGACCAATGAGCACATAACATTAGGATCTATTTTAAATTAATATTAAATTGAGCCCAATGGGACTTCCATAATAATTGTTTAACCAGATAAATTCTTGGTACATTTATTGTAACAGAACCATATTAACAAATGATTTACTAACATATTTTTCACCTAAAAATCTAAAAATTATATGGAAATTAAAGATTGGTTTTTAAAAGTTGTACGGGATAACTATGCAAACTTTAATGGACGTGCACGCCGTAAAGAGTATTGGATGTTCTTTTTGGCAAACGTTATCATTGGAGTAGTCTTCGGAATACTCGGCCGAATTGCAGATGTATTTTCTTATATTTCTGGTTTAATAAGTTTAGCATTACTTATCCCAGGTATTGCTGTTGCAGTACGAAGACTACATGACACAAATAAATCGGGCTGGTTTTTACTGTTGGCTCTTATTCCATTTGTCAACTTATACCTGATTTATTTACTGGTTATTGAAGGAGACAAGGGGCCTAATCAATACGGTCCTGATCCAAAAGCGGAGGAAAATGGAACAAACCATCCATTCAATCAGCCACAAGATCCATTTGGTTCTTCACAACCGAATAACCCCTTTGGAAGTTCACAGACACCAAGCTCATCTTCAACACCTCCTGCAGATAACGATCCTTTTGCATAGGTCGTTCGAAATAAGAAAAAAGAGCTTTCATTTAATATATGAAAGCTCTTTTTTCTTATTCGCTTTTTGTCGATTGCGGAATTTTCTGCAAAAGCGAAAAATCCCTAAGATTAATGTTTATGTTTCTTTTTCTTCTGTTGTCCCGGAGCAAAATCTTTTGCTGATTGTTCTCCATAATATTTTTTTGCCTGACCAGGAGGCATACCTTTTGATCCACGCCCGTGTCTATGTCCATGATGCGAGGAATAACATGCGGACATCGAAATTGCCAGCACCACAGAAAGAATCAATACTAAAGTACGTTTCATGTTAAACTATATATTTGAAACATATTAATACAATTATCAGTCCAAAATATTTGCTCAATAAAAAAGCCCATGCTGATGGCATAGGCTTTTTCACAATAAATATATCTTGAATCTAATTAGATAACTCTTACATTTACCGCATTAAGACCTTTACGGCCTTGTTCAACTTCGTAAGATACATTGTCATTCTCACGAACTTTGTCAACTAATCCAGAAACGTGAACAAAAATTTCGCTCTCGCCTGAATTAGGGATGATGAAACCGAAACCTTTGGTCTCATTAAAGAATTTTACTTTACCTTCTTGCATGGCACTATTTTATTAATTTCCCTAAAGGTATAGAAATAAAATTAAAAATCTTAACGTTTTTATTTTTTTTATCCGTTAAACTTTTTTGTCTACTTTGGCTCCAATCTTGTAGCAATGCGACAATAGCAATCGTATTATTATAAAACTTTAAGATAGTAAAACATGAAAAAAATATTATTAGGACTGGCTTTTTTAGGTTTGATGACAAAACTAAACGCTCAACAAATGGTAAATAAAGAATTTGTATCCACAGTGGGTCGCGCTGAAGAAGAAGTGACTCCAGACATCATCTATATAGATGTTACATTAAAAGAGTTTTATGACAATGGAAACACCAAGAAAAAGGTTGCTATAGACAAGTTAGAAAAAGACTTATTTGATTCGGCAACAAAAGCTGGTGTTAAAAAAGAAGATTTTACGATCCAGAATATCTGGAGTTACAATACTCCGGAAAAAAAGAAAAAGGATACGGATATCTTGCTTTCCAGACAATACCGCATCAAGGTTACCAACTTAAACAACTTAGATCAATTATTGGATGGTGTCGATAAGGCTGGTATTCAAAGCACCTACATTAGCGAATACGATTATTCGAAGAAAAAAGAACTTGAAAAGAGCTTAAAAACAAAAGCGGTTTTAGATGCCAAATTGAATGCTCAGATTCTTGCTGAAGCAGCAGGACAAAAAATTGGTAAAGCAATCGTGCTTTCGGAGACGCCTCAACAAATTATTTTTGGTGTTCAGCCGATGATGCGTAATGCGATGTATAAAGGCGCCATGGCAGAAATGGCAGACGACGCGGGTGGTAATGGGCTGGACTTAAATATCAGACCAATGAAAGTGACCAGCGAAATCAGCGCTTCTTTCGAACTATTGTAATCATGCATAGAGAATTATCTCAAGAAGATAAGAAGAAACAAATAGACCAAGATTTCGGTTGGATCAACCGAATATCTTGGTTAATGGATAATCAATTCAAGATTGGTAATTTCCGGTTCGGATTAGATCCAATTTTGAATTTGATTCCTTTGGGCGGTGCTATTGCCGGCTTTGGCACATCACTGGTTCTGGTCATCGCCATGTGGCGAAATGGGGCAAGTCCAAAATTAGTTATCCGCATGCTACTCAATATCAGCCTCGACGCAATCTTAGGAAGCATCCCTTTTCTGGGTAATATCTTCGATTTCTATAGCAAAGCCAATGAAAAGAATATCAAACTTTTACGCGAGCACTATTATGAGGGGCGACACAAAGGCTCTGGTATAGGTATTATCCTAACGATAGTATTCCTACTATTTATCTTAATAGGAGGTACTTGTTACCTGATTTGGATTTTCTTTTCCTGGGCTTTTTCTCTTCTAAATGGGATTTCTTTTTAAGATCCAGCCTTTTTTACCCCTCCCTCCGTACACAACAAATCCTTCGTACAAAAACAATTGTGCATATCTGATATCTATTTAATAATTTTGATAGCGATAGATAATGTTTTTACCTGATCTATCAACACTAATTTTAGTATTATAAAATGAGTAAAAAAAGAATATTTGCCCTACTTCTGGTTGTCATCATGCTAGCGGCCATCCTGACAAATCCAAGCAAAGAGGAGCATGAGAAAATTGTACGTGCAAAAGCCGAGCAATTATTGAAAAGTCAGCTTCATGCAAAAGACCAGGCCTTTTTTGGATTGGGCATGCAACTTTTTGGGAACAAATTAGTTGATGATTTTGTCCAAAATTCTGTTATTATAGACAACTATTATCTCTTTTCCCTCACCAAGATCAAATGGCAAGGCACAGAGCAGATTATAGGTGGTGGCGCTTTTAAACAGATTTGGTTGAGTCCCAAGATTGATGAAAAAGCAGATGAAATCATAGCTGCATTGAAAAAGATCTAATATGTCCTTAGAAATTCTTTACGAAGACGAATCCATCGTAGCGATTAATAAACCCCATGGTCTATTAGTGCATCGCTCATCCATTGCGCGTGATACATCCGAATTTGCCCTTCAAATACTACGGGATCAGCTCGGAAAAACGGTGTATCCGGCACATCGCTTGGATCGTAAAACGGGCGGTGTGCTGTTATTTTCCCTGAATAAAGAAACAGATCAATACCTACAAAAAAGTTTTCAGGAACATCAAATAGACAAAAAATACCTCGCCGTACTGAGAGGCTTCGCCCCTGAAGAAGGGATTATCGACTATCCTTTGAAAAAAGAAAATGGCACGATTCAGGAAGCACAGACATCATTTAGACTATTGGCTAAGAGTGAGCTCGATATTCCTTTCGGGAAATTCCCAACCTCGCGTTACAGTCTTGTTGAAGCCAACCCGCTGACTGGTCGCATGCATCAATTACGGCGTCACTTTGCACACATCTTTTACCCCATTATCGGTGATCGTCCGCATGGCTGTAACAAGCAAAATAAATTCTGGAAAGAGAACTACCAGATGGATACAATGCTACTTCATGCCTCTGAATTAACCTTCAAACATCCGCTGTCAGGTGAAACTGTTCATGTAAAAGCAGCTATCCAATCCGATTTCCAGAAAGTACTTGGAATCTTAAACATACACGAATTATGTTAAAATTAATTCTCGAAGCATTTATCAGCATATCGGGCATCGCCGCAGCATCTGGGATTGTCTACAATAATGATGAACTCCATATTGTATCGGATAACAGCAATTACCTCTATAGCTACAACCTCACCCACCTACGCTTATCCAAAACAGTCTTATTTGAAGCTGAGCCCATGGAAAATATAAGCAAAGCTAATAAAATGGATCTTGAATCTATTACTTTCTATGGCAATCGTTATTATCTCTATGGCTCAGGGTCAACTGAAAAAAGAAACAATCGTTTTATTTGGGACGGAAAAAAGGTCATACAGGAAGACTATAGTAAAATCTATACGCATTTTATGCAGAAATTTGGGATAAGCAAAGAGGACTTTAACATAGAAGGCGTAGTACATATTGATGACCGGATATTGTTTTTCAATAGAGGAAATGGCCCCAAAGGCATCAATGCTGTTTTAGAATATAACAGTAATGCTGAAGATAAATATAGGTATATTCCTATTGAATTACCCAAGTTAAATGGGATCAGTACTGGTTTTTCCGATGCGACAGTTGTCGGTGATGACATTTATTTCATTGCAACTGCAGAAGATGCAAAATCGACCTATCTCGATGGGGAGATCGCCGGATCTTTACTTGGGAAAATATCAACAGATCTGTCCTCCAAACCTGAAGTATTTCAAATACCCGAAAATCACAAATTTGAGGGGATCACCTTCAAAGAGAAAACTGATAACGGTTTAATTTTCTTACTTTGCGAAGATGCTGATACAGAAGATGCTGAGTTGATGGTTTATTCGTTGAAAGTAACGAATTAAATCGTTTGTTCTAAAATAGATTCAAGGCTAGGAATCACGTATATTTTATTAAATTTGCAACTGATTAAAACTTAATTTTTATGTTAAAAAATACTGCCCTTTCGGAGACGCACATTGCTTTAGGAGCAAAGATGGTTCCCTTCGCAGGCTTCAACATGCCAGTACAATATACAGGTATCAATGATGAGCACGAAACAGTTCGTACAGGTGTAGGAGTTTTTGATGTAAGCCACATGGGCGAATTCATCCTCAAAGGAGAGAAAGCCCTGGATCTTCTTCAAAAAATTTCTTCAAATGATGTATCGAAATTATATGACGGCAAAGTTCAATATGCTTATATTCCAAACGAAACGGGCGGTGTAGTAGATGATTTTCTGACATACAGAATAGACGATAACACTTATTTTTTGGTTGTCAATGCGTCCAATATTGAAAAAGACTGGAACTGGATTTCCAAATACAATACCGATGGCGTAGAAATGAAAAATATTTCTGACCAGACTTCTTTATTTGCAGTTCAGGGCCCTAAAGCAGCGGATGCTTTACAATCGCTGACAGATATCGAGCTTGCACCAATGGAATACTATACCTTTGCCAAAGGTACTTTTGCTGGGGTAGATAACGTATTGGTATCCGCTACAGGATATACTGGTGCTGGTGGTTTCGAGATTTACGTTGCCAATGAAGATGCTCAGAAAGTTTGGGATGCTATTTTTGAAGCTGGAAAAGCTTACGGAATTAAACCTATCGGATTGGGTGCTCGCGACACTTTACGTTTAGAAATGGGTTTTTGTCTTTATGGAAATGACATTGATGATAATACTTCTCCTTTAGAGGCCGGATTGGGTTGGGTAACGAAGTTCACAAAAGACTTTGTAAACTCTGCTGCACTTAAAGCTGAGAAAGAAGCTGGACTTAAAAAGAAACTGGTTGGTTTTGAAATGATCGACAGAGGTATCCCGCGTCACGATTATGAAATCGTAGATGCTGATGGCAATGTGATTGGCCGTGTTACTTCTGGAACGCAATCTCCAACATTGAAAAAATCAGTAGGTTTGGGTTACGTAGATACTGCATTTGCAAAAGATGGTACAGATATCTTTATCCATATCCGTAATCAAAAAGTTAAAGCTAAAGTAACGAAACCTCCATTTGTAAAATAAGAACAGGTGTAGATAATATAAAAAAGAGCAGAAGACTATCGTTTTCTGCTCTTTTTGTATGTGATAAGTAAGAAACTCGCTACTATTTATTTTTTCCCTTTGCTTGCTTAGCAGCGTATTCCTGTTTTTTTTCACGATCCTTTTCTTGGATAACGACTTTTATCCGCTTGCTTAAGACAACCTTAAGGTAAATCAGAACAACCAAAAATGCGATAGACAGTCCTGTCACCAACATATTTCCGGCTTTATACCCTTCAAATCCACAATAAGCCAAAAATACAATGGCCAAGTTCAATACAATATTCAGTATAAAATATTTTGTCATGTTACTTTTTTGTTAATCCCAATACACGTGGTCGCCACACAAAGAAATAGAAAATTCCGCCGATAATATTAAGCAGTACGATAGCCAGTGCCATCAACATCCGTTCACCATTGGAAATGGTCTTGGAAAACATAATTTCTCGCAGGGCCAATATCACCCATAAAAGGGACAATAAAATAGAGAGACTACCTAATACAGGGAAGACACCTAAGTTTAAGAGCCTAGTTAATAGGGCTACGATATAAAAAGCAAGACTAAACAAGAAAGCTTGTTTAGTCTGATGCTCCAAATTTTTCATATTAATAAACGTCTAACTCTGGATCGATTTCCTCTTTCCAGGCCAAGATGCCGCCTTTTAAATTTGCTAGATTATCAAATCCTTGTTGCTCCAACAACATAATTGCCTGTGCTGAACGTTTTCCAGAACGACATTGAACGATAACCGGTTTATCCTTCGCAATCTTATCGGACTCGATCAAAATTCCCGAAAGTGGAATATTTAAACCGTCCAAATTTGAAACTTCGTATTCAAATGACTCACGCACATCAATCAATTGAAAATCTTCGTTATTATCGATCTTGTTCTTTAATTCTTGTACAGATACTTCTTTCATTGTCAAATAATTTATACTCAAATATACTACATTTTTTTCTGAATCGTCTGTCTTCAAACGCCATCAAGAACTTTCGTACCTGTTGCCAATTCAATGGATCCTCGAAAGGTTTATTGAAAGCATCTTTTCTCGGAATTCATTAACATCCTCCATTTCAACTTTCATGACCTTGAGCATAAAGATGATATGGGTGTATGGTAAGGCATTACGAATTTCCGCAAAAATTACATGCGAAATCATTATCTTCATCCGAACATTACTAACTTTATGAAATCAGCACCTAAAATATTTTTAGCCTTATCGTTAATTGCGCTATCTTCCATGACATTTGGACAGCAAGTGATTTCCGAACAACAAGGTCAGGACGTGAGTCGTATCTTAAATACGTTAGCCTCGGATAATATGCGTGGACGATCAGCCTTAACAAAGGACATTGAGCCTGCTGCAGATTTTATCGCGGGAGAGATGAAAAAAATAGGTCTTAAACCTTATGCCGAAGAGTCTTTCAGACAAACATTCCAACTGGACAAACTCTCGCCAAAAAGCAATACCGCAACCATAAATAAAAAGACAATTCCCGCGGAGCATATCATATCGCTTGGAAACCATGTGGATCTCAAATGGGATGATAAAAGTCCCATTAAAATCGTTAACATTACATCCGACTCAGATTTCGCTCAGGCCTTCCGGGAACAGTCCTTATCCAAGGAAAATACACTTGTATTGGTAGATCCATCCTTTGAAGCCTCTTTTGTTCGTTTTGGCCAGATGCTTAGCACCCCAAAATTTATTGAAGATTCAAGTATACAAAAACCCTCAATAGTTTATCTGCTAACCAAGGAAAAACCAAAAACATTCCACATTCACATTGAACGGAATCTTCAAAACTTTCCACTTTTTAATGTTGCGGGAGTTATCCCCGGAAAAAGCAAGCCAAATGAATATGTGATCTTTTCAGGGCATTATGACCATATTGGTATATTACCTGCTGTTGGACAGGATTCGATCGCAAATGGAGCCGATGATGATGCTTCGGGAGTAACAGCGATGTTGACGCTGGCAGACTATTATAAAAAGAAAAACAGCAATGAAAGGACACTTATTTTTGTGGCATTTACAGCAGAAGAGCTCGGTATGTATGGTTCAAAATATTTTTCTAATCACATCAATGCGGACCAGGTTGTGGCAATGGTCAATATGGAAATGATCGGAAAAGATTCAAAATTTGGCCCTAATACGGTCTATATAACAGGATATGATCAATCCGATTTAGGCAAATTAATGCAGGAAAATCTGAAAAACACAAATTTCAAATTTTATCCTGATCCTTATACAAAACAAAATCTATTCTATCGAAGTGATAATGCTGTGTTAGCGGCTAAAGGTGTTCCCGCGCATTCATTTTCTACATCGCAAATGGATAAAGACGAATATTACCACACCGTAAAGGATGAAGTAACCACATTAAACGTTCAAAATATTATCTCCAGTATCGAAGCGATTGCGATTGGGGCCTCAGGTATTGTAGAAGGCAAGCAAACTCCCTCGCGTGTGGAAAAATTAAAAGACTAGGAAGTGGCTGTACGATCTATTGCCAGCTGCATGACATAGTCATTCAATACATAGTCATAATAGGGAATATCAACAGTTTCAATAACCTGAAAACCCTGCTTTAAATAGAAATGGTAAGCAGGGTTATTTCTATTTACATTGAGTTCCAAAATGTCCTTACCTTTGGCTTTCGCTTTTTCAATAGCAAAGTCAATCAATGCTTTCCCAAAACCTTTTCCCTGAACATTGGGCATCAAATAGAGCTTCTCAATACGGAGTTTATCTGTAAGAGTTTTCAATGCAACAAAACCTTGGCCAATACCGTCTTCCTTCAGAATATAAAAGAACTGTCCACCGACCATTCCTTCAGCTAAGCCCTCTATGGTATAGCTTTTCTCCAGCATGAAATCAATTTGGTCTTTTGAAAGTATTTCTCCATAAGCTTCAGGCCATATAATATGCGCCATATTAGAAATGCTCCGGATATCTGTCTGTTCAGCTAATTCTATTGTTATCATGAGATTGTCTCTCCTATTAAAATATATTTTGATTTCGAAAATCTGAGGGTAAATAAGCCATCCGCTACTGTTTCATAAAGATCTTCACCAATTTTTCGAAGCCCTTCTGTCGTGATTTCTTCACCTTGGGAATCTATGTTTAGCTGTTCACCCTCCGTTTTCCATTTTGTAAAACCGGTAGGTACAAAATAGTAGCGTACCCCCTTAGCTAACAAGACCACATTGATCTGATCCAAATAGTGTTGATAGTGTGCAAGACTTATTTGATCCGTAATAATATTGACCGCCCTATACTGATGTTTAATGAGATATCCAATGGCCGATTGTAAAAAACTATCGATATATGGAATCACTTTTAAATTCTCCTGCGCTTGATTCGCTTGGGTCTGTGCAAAAACAATATCAAACTTGTATCCTCTAGCGTCCAATGGATCAACCATATTGTTTTCTATAACAATTGTTGGACTCCATTCAAGCAATTGCCCCAAATCTTCTTCGTCTATGAGAAAAAGGTCTTCAATCAGCAGAGCAGGCTCCTGGTTCTCACGAACGATATGATGCGATGACATACTAAAGATCTAATAGCCTAATCTGCGCAACGTGATATACGCCATTAGCCCTGTACTGATCTCCAACGAGGACTCGTCAACATCGAAGGTTGGTGTATGAACCGCAGAAGTTATTCCTTTCGCTTTGTTTCCCGTGCCCAGTCGGTAGAAACAAGCATTGATTTCTTGCGAATAGTAGGAAAAATCTTCAGCAGCAGGCCAAAGATCTAAATCCACGACATTCTCTTTTCCAAGATATTCCTCCGCAAAAGTACGCGCACTCTTTGTCAGTTCAGGCTCATTGATCAAAAATGGATAGCCTCTGCGAACCTCAAAATCACAGGTAGCACCCATACTTTCTGCGATTCCAACAGCCATTTTTACCATCTTCTCATGTGCTTCGGCGCGCCATTGCTCATCGAATGTACGGAATGTACCCTCGAGATAAACTTGGTCAGGAACAATATTTGTTGCACCGTTAGCGATGATTTTGCCAAAAGACAAAACCGTCGGTGTACGCGGATCTGCAAAGCGGCTTGCTATCTGTTGTAAAGCAGTAATAATATGTGCTGTGATCACAATCGGATCAATATTCTGATGTGGATGTGCTCCGTGCCCTCCTCTTCCTTTAACGGTCATAAATAACTCGTCACAGGAAGCCATATACTTACCTTCACGAAATCCGACTTTGCCAACTTCGATAAACGGCATTACATGTTGACCTATTATAGCAGAAGGTGCAGGATTTTGTAGTGCTCCTTCTTTGATCATAATGGATGCTCCTCCAGGCAAACGTTCTTCGCCTGGCTGAAAGATTAACTTTACCGTACCACCAAATTCAGCTTTCAAGCTATGTAATATCTTCGCAGTTCCTAAAAGCGAGGATGTATGTACATCATGGCCACAAGCATGCATGACGCCTGGGTTATTGGATCCATAAGGTCGTCCTTCGACTTCCTGAATAGGTAATGCATCCATATCCCCTCGCAATGCGATTACTTCATCTGAAGGGAGTTCACCTTTAATTAGTGCTACAATACCCGTATCTGCTTTTACTTCGTAAGGGATGCCTAATTGATCCAGCTGCGCCTTTACAAATGCCGAAGTATTATACTCTTCAAAGGAAAGTTCAGGGTTTTGATGAAGATGTCTACGGTTAGCGACTGTATCTTCAAAGTATTGATGGGCTAAGGCCAGGACTTTTTCTTTCGTACTTGCCATGAGGTTGTTTGATTTATTGATAGACAAAAACGCTTTCTGAAAATACGAAAACGTTACTAAAATATTGACGCAGCTCACGCATAAACGCATTTGCTTCGGAACGACTTCTAAAGTCGCCCACCTTCACCCGATAATTGGGTTCATCATAGGTGATATAGGTATCAACATCTTTATACATTCCCCGGAAACGAGTTTGCTCCGAAAAAGCTTGATTTCGACTAGATCCAGCAAAGATCTGTACGCGAAAGCCTCTCACCTTGACTCTTGTTGCAGCAGAACGTACAACAGGTTTCGAAGGAACTGTTGTGATTTTGCTTTCGACAGGATTGATTCCCATGGCAGCCCTAAAATTTTGTAGCTGTGTAATCAAAGAATCTTTGGTTACAATAACTCCACCCTTTTCTTGCGCCTTTACATTAACGATCGTAAATAGCACAAGTGCATGTATGAAAATCAATCCTCTCTTCAGCATAGTTTAACTTTTCTTATCGATTAGTTATTTGCGCCGTGGCAATTTTTATATTTTTTTCCTGAACCACAAGGACATTCGTCATTGCGTCCTACTGTATTCTCGTTGCGAACAGGTTCTTTCGGTCCATCATTCACATCTTCTTCACTGACACCTGTTGGTGAAACTAATTCTGCTTTTGTTTCAATCGTCTTTACAGGAGCTTGATTTACTTGTCTAGCCTGTAATGAAGTTGTTTCCTGTCCAGGGATCTCACCTTTGAATATAAAGCTCACGACATCCTTGTTCATAGAAGCCAACATGGATTTGAACAAGTTAAAGGCTTCCATTTTATAGATAATAATCGGATCCTTTTGTTCATAAACAGCATTTTGAACAGATTGTTTTAGATCATCCATTTCACGTAAATGCTCTTTCCACGCTTCATCGATCAATGCCAAGACGATTCCTTTTTCAAACGATTTGAAAACCTCTTTACCATTGCTCTCAATCGCTTTCTTCAAATTAGCTGAAACTTGAATACCGCGGATACCGTCTGTAAATGGAATAACCACATTTTCAACAATCTGACCGCGTTCTGCATACACATTATTTAATACCGGAACAGTCAATGCGCCAATAGCGTCAATTTTATGATGGTAAGCGTTAATTGCTTGCTCGAAAAGACGATCTGTCAGTCCTTCAATCTTACCTTGTGCAAACTCTTCAGCAGTAATTTCCGGAGTAATCGCAAAAATACGGATTACTTCGATTTGGAAGTCTTCAAAATTACCTTGCTCTTTGGCTTCAGCAACAATCTCTTCAGCAACGTCAAAGATCATATTATTCAAATCCACGTCTAAACGCTCTCCGAATAAAGCATTTTTACGTTTTGAATAGATTACTGTACGTTGGGAGTTCATGACGTCATCGTATTCCAATAAACGTTTACGAATACCGAAGTTGTTCTCCTCAACCTTACGTTGTGCACGCTCGATAGATTTGGTCAACATGCTATGTTGCATTACTTCACCCTCTTCAACACCCATTTTTACCATGATATTGGAGATTCTTTCAGAAGCAAATAGACGCATTAAGTTATCTTCCAAGGAAACAAAGAATTGTGATGATCCTGGATCCCCCTGACGACCTGCACGACCACGTAACTGACGGTCAACACGACGCGATTCATGACGCTCAGTACCAATAATAGCAAGACCCCCAGCGTTTTTAACGATCTCGGTCAATTTAATATCGGTACCTCGACCAGCCATATTCGTAGCAATGGTTACTTGGCCTGGTTGGCCAGCTTCTGCAACGATATCGGCTTCTTTCTGGTGCAACTTCGCGTTCAAGACATTATGTTTGATCTTCCGTAATTGAAGCATACGACTCAATAATTCGGAAATTTCTACCGATGTTGTACCAACCAATACAGGACGACCTTGTTCTGTCAGACGTTGGATTTCTTCCGCCACCGCATTGTATTTTTCACGTGCAGTACGATAAATAAAATCCTGTTGGTCATTTCGTTGGATACCACGATTCGTAGGGATTTCAACAACATCCAATTTGTAGATTTCCCAAAGCTCTCCCGCTTCTGTTGAAGCTGTACCAGTCATCCCCGAAAGTTTGTGGTACATACGGAAGTAGTTTTGTAATGTAATCGTCGCATAAGTCTGTGTCGCATCTTCGACTTTTACATTTTCTTTCGCTTCGATCGCTTGGTGTAAACCGTCCGAGTAACGACGACCATCCATGATACGGCCTGTTTGCTCATCAACAATTTTCACTTTACCCTCGTCAACGATATATTCTACATCATTCTCGAATAGGGTATATGCTTTCAATAATTGATTGATCGAGTGAATACGATCAGCCTTAATTGAGTAATCGCGTAACATATCTTCTTTCTGAGCGGCTTTTTCTTCCAAAGTCAACGAAGACTTTTCAATTTCCGCGATCTCAGTACCTACATCAGGTAAAATAAAGAATGAAGGATCCTCTCCTGTGGCTGTGATCAATTCAATACCTTTTTCAGTCAGTTCAACCTGATTGTTCTTCTCATCGATGACAAAATAAAGCTCGGCATCAACTTTAGGCATATTTTTATTTTGCTCTTGCATATAGTAGTTTTCTACTTTTTGCAATATAGAACGATTAGCACCTTCACTCAAGAATTTGATTAAGGCTTTATTTTTAGGTAAACCTCTGTAAGCTCTTAATAAAGCTAGGCCACCACCTTCTACATCAGAATCACCTGCAGCCAATGCTTTTTTAGCATCGTTTAATACGGTATTGATATAAGCCTTTTGGACATGTACCAAACGCTCAATACGTGGTTTCAATTGATAGAACTCATGTTGATCACCACGAGGGATCGGACCTGAAATAATCAATGGCGTACGGGCATCGTCAATTAAAACCGAGTCAACCTCATCGACCATGGCAAAATGCAATTTACCTTGCACCAATGCATCAGGTGTCTGAACCATATTATCACGTAAATAGTCGAAACCAAATTCGTTGTTCGTACCATATACGATATCTGATTGGTAAGCTTTACGGCGTTGCGGCGAGTTTGGTTGGTGTTTATCAATACAATCTACTGATAATCCGTGGAATTCAAATAATGGGGCGTTCCATTCAGAGTCACGACGAGCAAGATAATCATTCACGGTCACGATATGCACCCCTTGTCCAGAAAGTGCGTTCAAATAGGTTGGCAAAGTTCCAACCAATGTCTTACCTTCACCCGTAGCCATCTCAGCAATCTTACCACTATGTAATACAATACCACCGATCAACTGTACATCATAATGTACCATGTTCCAGGTTACCTCTGTACCTGCAGCCATCCATTTGTTTTTCCAAATGGCTTTATCACCATTGATAATAACGTTTGGCTTGTAGACAGCCAATTCTCTGTCAAAATCACTGGCAGTAACTTCCAATTCTTCATTTTCTGTCAAACGTCTTGAAGTTTCCTTCACCACAGCAAATGCTTCTGGTAAAATATCCTTCAATACCTCTTCCAACTTCTTATCACGATCTTTAGACAATTTGTCTACTTGCTCATAAATAGAAGTTTTTTTAGCCATATCGTCCTCATCTTGATCCGCCTCTTTTTTAAGCGTATCTATTTCTTGGTCAATATCTGCAAGGTAATTTTTAATTCTTTCTTTGAAGTCAGCGGTCTTGGCACGTAACTCGTCATTGGTTAGATTTGAAAGTTTATCATATTCAGCTTTGATTTGCTCTACAACTGGCTGAATCCCCTTGATATCTCTTTCGGATTTACTTCCAAATAATTTACTTAAAAACTTTAACATAATTTTTTTTCTATCTCAACTAAAGATTTTGTACAATAATGACTCCAAAGTAAAATTGCAGACAATTTGACACTAATCGGGCAAATTTAGTTATTAGATATGATATCTAACAGCTTACCCCTATTTTTTTTGCGTTATTTTTTTCAATCGGATTAGCTTGTTATTCTACTCATCTCAATTTACCGTATTATCTACGACCTCTTGTTCCGGCTATGCTAGTTATTTGATCATTAAACCCAAAAATAGTCACATTGAAACCAAACTGGTAGAGTTCCTATACAAGCGGCCTGCTCATATGGCTACTAAATATCAGTGATGATGTTATGAAAGAAACAGTTTTTTATCCGAATGTGGAATAAACCCCATTTCCTGCGCTTTCTGAAACATCTTAGTAATTGCATTACGTCCTTCGACCCCCAATTCAACGGAGTATTTATTGACATACAGTTCAATATGCTTATACATCACCTCCTCACTCATCTCTTGCGCATGACTACGGATAAACTCCAATCCGGACTTTGGATTTGCAAAAGCAAATTCAACACTTTCTTTTAAAATTGTATTAAGCGTGTCTTTCACATCTTTCGGCAACGAACGTTTTACGACAATACCACCTAGCGGAATCGGAAATTTTGTCGTACTTTCCCAATATTCCCCCAAATCGACTACTTTATACAGTCCTTTTTCTGCATAGGTAAACCGATTTTCATGAATAATAAGCCCTAAATCGATTGAGCCATCTAATAAAGTTCCCTCAATATCAGAAAAGACCAGCTCTATTTTATTGGTTAATTCCGGAAATGCTAGCCCCAACAGGAAATTTGCTGTTGTAAACTTCCCCGGATATCCCACCTTTAACTTATTGAATTCACCCAAACCGTCACCATTTTTTAGCTTCGCTTGGAGCGTTTCGGCCAAAGTCGCATCTTTTGTAATCAGCATTGGCCCTACACCAAAGCCCAAAGCACTACCTGCATCCAATAATTCATAGTCTTCAACGGCATAAGCAAAAGCATGATAACTCAGTTTAGTGATGTCCAGATCTCCTTGAAATGCCTTCAAATTTAATGTCTCAACATCCTGATATTCCACCTCAAAATCAAGCCCTTTGGTGTCAATTTTATGATGAATCAAAGCATCAAAAATAAATGTATCATTTGGACAGGGAGAAAACCCCAATGTTAATTTCATTTTATTCCTCTTAAAAAATAAACAATAAAAACTTCGCAAATAACCTTCGCTGTATAGCTCGGATATCTTTACATTTCGTTTTATACAGTCACTTTATGTGTAATTAAATATAATATCATGGCCAAAAATGTCATGATGATAATTCCTTTCCCTACCTGATCATTACCTGAACGGTATGCAAACCTTAAGAAAATCAAATTGATCAAAACGGCAATGGTATACGTTGCCATTGGCTTCTCGGGCAGAAAATGAAGTTCGATGTCGGTGAAGCGTACCAATAAAAATGCCAGCAAGGGAAAAGCAATTCCTACGCCCGAGCCTACCCAAAGATTATTTCTCACCGTTGCTGTGTTTCGTCGTACCTTCCAAATGATCAAAACTCCATGAATTGAGCTCTGGGATAGCATGATGTGCAGTCATGTCGAATTGTGTAGGAACTACTGAAACATAACCATTTGCTAATGCAAAACTATCCGTATCTTCTCCACGGTCTTGTAAGACAAACTTCCCTGTCGTCCAATAATAATCACGGTTATGTGGATCTATACGTTCATCAAATTCCTCCACCCAATGTCCTCCAGCCTGTCTGCAGATTTTAATCCCTTTAAATCCTTGTGTTTGTGGAAAGTTGACATTTAGCAGTGTATTTTTGGGTAAACCATTGGCCAAAACCTGTTCCGTTATGGAAATCACATAAGGCCTACAGTAGCTGAAGTCTGCATCATGGGAAAAATTATCCAACGAAAAGCCAACAGAAGGTATTCCCTCTATAGCTCCTTCGACCGCAGCAGACATTGTTCCAGAGTATAACACGTTAATTGAATTGTTGAGCCCATGATTAATACCGGAAACACAGATATCCGGCTTCTGTCCTTTGAAGACTTTATTAACAGCAAGCTTGACACAGTCGACCGGTGTTCCAGAACATTGGTACATCTCAACTCCCTCATAGAGATTGATTTTATCCAATCGAAGTGGTCTACCAAGCGTGATCGCATGCCCCATACCCGATTGTGCCGAATCTGGTGCTACGACAACCACATTACCAATTTTTTGCATTTCTTCTAACAACACCTTAATTCCCGGAGCTGTGATACCATCGTCATTAACAACTAAAATATTCGGTTTCTTCTTTACCATATACGAAGTTAGCAAATCTGAAAAATAAAAACCGCAAGAAAATTTGTCTTAATAGATCCTTTACATAAGTACGACATCGATTGCGTAAGATTGTATCGTTTTTGAGAAATATTAGCCCTAAATTTAGATTTCAAATAAAGAAAAATCATTCCGTTATGAGCATTAATTTTGAATCCCGCTATGCAATCGGGCCGAAAGAATACAAAACATTAGATACACAAGGATTAAGAGATAATTTTCTCATTGAAAAAGTTTTTGAAACTGATAAAGTTAACTTTGTCTACACACACTATGACCGTTACATGGCTGGTGGTGCAATGCCCGTAAATTCTAAAATTAAATTAGAAACAATCCCTGAATTATTAAAAGAACCTTACTTTCTCTCTAGAAGAGAATTAGGTATTATCAATGTCGGTGGCAATGGGCAGGTAGAAGTAGATGGAACATTGTATGAACTTAAAACCAAAGAAGCTCTCTATATCGGTCAAGGCGCAAAAGATATCTATTTTTCAAGTCAAGAAAGTGCGAATCCGGCAAAATTTTATTTAAACTCAACACCAGCGCACCATAGTTATCCTACCAAAAAGGTCACTAAGGAAGATGCTAATAAAATAGAATTAGGATCTCTGGAAACAGCCAACCACCGTACCATCAACCAGATGTTATTGAATAAAGTTGTACAGACCTGTCAGCTGCAAATGGGAATGACAGAGCTAAAGCCAGGATCCGTGTGGAATACGATGCCATCTCATACACATGACCGTCGTATGGAGGTCTATTTTTACTTTGAGTTACCAGAAGGTCAGGCTGTATCTCATTTTATGGGGCCGATAGACGAAACACGTCATATCTGGATGCATAATGATCAGGCTGTCATTTCTCCACCTTGGTCAATTCACTCAGGAGCTGGAACATCCAACTATACTTTTATCTGGGGTATGGCGGGCGAAAACCTCGACTACGATGATATGGATAAGTGCGCTATTACTGAGCTTAAGTAGTATTTAGATATTAAATGACAGATTTGAGATCTCAGTTCGTCAATCCTCCGGTTTACAAACGCTGTCTTTAATCTTTTTTCTTTAGTCCTTTATCAAATGAAAAGAACATTCATATTAAGTTTAACGCTAGGGCTTTCGAGCATCGCTTTTGCCCAAAACAATAAGACGATTACGGTTAAAAATCCTTCAGCCGTATCTAGAACAGAGCTGATCAGTATTCCTTATGCAACATTCGAAAAACATTTTGAGTTGAAGAAAAATGTCTTTACGATTGTTGATAGCAAGGATAAAGCGGAATTGGCTTACCAACTGGAACAGCTAGGACAGTCAATCCCTCAAAATGTACTGATACAAGTATCTATTGCGCCTAAAAGTGCTTTGACTTTTGGTGTAACTGGAAATAGTCCAAAAACCGTTGCTACCAAGACTTTTGCGCGTTATGTCCCAGAACGTAAAGATGACTTTGCTTGGGAAAATGACATTGCTGCATTCAGAGCCTATGGAAAGGCATTAGAAGGTAGCTCCGAAGATGCCCAAGGATTTGATTTTTGGTCTAAAAGGACGAATGATCTTATTATTGACGAATGGTATAAAACAGGGGATTATCATGCCGATCATGGTAAAGGTTTGGATTACTATTCTGTGGGTCAAACACTAGGAGTAGGCGACGCAACTCCATTTATTGATCAGCAGGTCGTCTATCACAAACATTATCGTCAATACGAAGTCTTAGATAATGGTCCTTTACGGACTACATTTAAGCTTATCTATGAGCCAGAAAATGTAAAGGGTCAACATATACAAGTTGAAAAAACAATCTCTCTGGACGCGGGAAGCCAACTGAACAAAATACGTTATGCAATCAAAAATACGACTTCAAGCAGCACCCCTGTTGTCGTTGGTCTTGCCAAACGAAAAGAGGATAAACCTCAGCTGTTAAACGACACCAAAAATGGTATTTTGGCTTATTGGGAGCCTGCTGAGGGAGATAAAATCACTGGGACCGCCGTGATCTTGCCTAATAAAGTAAAATATGTATTTAAGGATAATCCAAAACAGTTTTTATTGGCAACTTCGGTCAAAAACAACAGCCCTTTGATCTATTTTACCGGAGCTGCATTCAATAAAGCGGGAAAAATAACCAGTTTTGATCAATGGCAATCCTATATCAAAGAATTTAGAAATAACTTAAATCAACCATTAACGATAAAATACTCAAAATAATGTCCATACTGCAATCTTTTGATTTGACCGGGAAGGTCGCTTTGGTAACTGGCTGTAAAAGAGGAATAGGTAAAGCTATAGCTGAAGCATTAGCGGAAGCTGGGGCAGATATCATTGGTGTTTCGGCATCGCTGGAGACAACAGGGTCGGCAGTAGAAAAATCCATCCAAGCATTAGGAAGGAATTTTTATGCTTACAAATGTGATTTTTCAAAAAGAACCGCACTCTATCAGTTTATTGAAAAAGTAAAATCGGAGCATCCAACCATAGACATCCTGTTCAACAATGCTGGAAATATTCTGCGTAAACCAGCAGCTGAACATCCCGATGAGTACTGGGATGAAATTATCGAAATCAATCAAAATGCGCAATTCATCCTGACAAGGGAAATTGGAAAAGATATGATTTCACGTGGAACTGGAAAAATTGTATTCACGGCATCGTTATTGACTTTTCAAGGCGGTATCAATGTTCCTGGATATGCAGCCTCCAAAGGTGCAATAGGGTCATTGGTAAAGGCTTTTGCAAATGAATGGGCCTCCAAGGGAGTGAATGTAAATGGTTTTGCTCCAGGTTATATAGCAACGGATAATACGGAAGCATTGAGAGACGATCCAGAACGTTCTAAATCTATCTTGGATCGTATACCTGCTGGACGCTGGGGTACGCCAGAAGACTTTAAAGGACCAGCGGTATTCCTTGCTTCAAAAGCAGCAGATTACGTACATGGCACCATCTTTACTGTCGATGGTGGCTGGATGGGAAGATAAAAAATCAACATTTTAAGATTAGTTTGTTTTAAAAGTCTTTATCCTTCGGGGTAAAGGCTTTTTTTACGATCCTAAATCCGAGATTACTGAATGAGGCATTCGGGCTAACAGAGCCAATATAGACCGTATTGAAGGCCGAACAGCTATTTCTACTGCACCACCATGACCCTCCTCTTGCATGTGCTACATGACGCTCCCCATCTCTATTTAGCTTGCCTGAACAAAACTCAAATACATTACCGAACACATCATAAAGTCCCCATGGATTCGGTTTGAATGCCCCTACAGGGGAAGTATACATATAACCATCCGAATAGTCTGCTTTAAGGTGATCTCTGCTATGCCATATATTAGCATATTGACCTATATTTTCTTTATTCACCCCTTCAAAATAACGTCCATCATTGCCTGCTCTCGCAGCGATCTCCCACTCCTCAAAAGTGGGTAACCTACAATCAGCCCAAGCGCAATAAACCAATACGTCTTTAAAAGATATACAGGTAACAGGATGATCCATTTTGTCTACTATACCTCCACGGCTTATCCCATTTGGAAAACGCCAATAAGCAGTGCTGTCTTGCAGCCACCTGAATTCGGCAAGTCCAGGCTCAAATACCATTGCATTATGATATCGTTCTGCCAAAGTCTGATAGCCCGTCGCCTGTACAAATTTTTCAAATTCGGCATTGGTCAGTTCGTATTGAGCAATCCAAAAAGATTCTATTTGTACTGTTCTTTTCGGATTATCCATACTCATCGTATCCCCCAATTGATAATCTCCTCCGGGAATTAAAACATACCCTTTCTCCTGCCCTACTAATGATATATAGCCCAAGAGAAACAAGATCAATATGGAAAGTGCTTGTTTCACTGGTTTTTACGTTTTTTATATAGCGCTTGAGCGGATTCAATAATATACTCTTCGTTGGCTCTTGAAAAATTCACCCAGCTATCAGAATGCGTATTTTCTCCGTATAACTTGTTGTATATTTTAGACTGTTCAAATGCTCCAAAATTTGACGTTTTCAATAATTGAAGCAAAGTAGTCAATATATCTTTGTCCTTTGGATTCTTTTGATAGAAACTGACCAAAAAGGGAATACTATCCCAAGCATCAATTTCTATTAACGCTGTTTTATAATTCAATCCAAGTGTATTGCTACGTGTTGCTTGGTCTGTAATCAAGTCTATTACTCTTTTTCTATTTTTCTTCATAAAATGAAGTTGACGATCACTCCAAAAAACGCCATTATAAACAAAAAGCAAATGCCCGAATATTTTGCTTTGGGGGTCAAATACAAACATGCGCTCTGCGCAAGCCTGACTGTAAATTTCAGGATAGATCATTGTATAGGTAAACTTCTCTTCGAAGCTCAACTTATCAAAGTCAGCTCTCGAAATTCCAGCATCATAGTCTACCAATGCTTCATCCGGAAGGCTTTTCAGTCGCTGTTCAACTAAGCCTTGGACCTTTTTGAGACCAAAAGGTGGTGTACTTGTTTTTTCCCGCATGCCATAATATGCTGAATCATTTGGACGAGGTTCATCCCAGGCAACATCTTTATATTCTTGGCCAAAACTCGGATTACTGATAAAGCCCAGCAAGATCAGGCAGCAAGCCCATATTTTATTTACCTTTTTTTTCATTGTAATACCCCATTGCTCTACGATATATTAGTGCTTCGTTTTCTTGATTATAATCTAAGTAGGAATAGTAATTACTTGTCTCGCCATATAACTTTTTGAAGGATGTAGACTTCATAAATTCGCTATATTCGCCACGTTTCATCAGTAACAACAGCAAAGTTAATGCATCCTTATCTTTAGGAGTTTTCTTTGCATATTCAATAACAAATGGAATCATTTGCCAGCCATTGATCTGTTCAATCGTCTCTTTGTAATTCACCCCCATTCGTTTGCTTCTCAAGACAGACTCTTGAATCAGCTTCATAACCGAATCTCTGTTTTCTTGCAAAAAATCGATCTGTCTTTCTGACCACCAAGCTTCATTAAAACCACCGAGCAACTTACCGAATATTTTCTTGTCAATAGCTTTCTGATTTTCTGGTATATCGCAATTCTGGGCATATACCTCAGCATGAATCATGGTATACGTAAATTTTTCGCGTAAACTTAAATTCTTAAAATCCGTTGCAGAAAGAGCAAGCACACCAGTATCTGTCCCATCTCTATCCGCTACAGGAGATAATTTAGCAATCAAAGCTTTCACCTTTGCCAAACCATAAGGTGGTATTGTCATCTTTGTCCTAAGTTCAATAGCAGCGGGATCCATGATATAATTACTTCCTTCCTCATTTTCTGTCTGTGCAAAAGCCCAAGTCCAACTACTTAGGCAAATAAATAATAAAATTAAACTTCTCATAAAGTATACATAATGCTATTTAAAAGTAAGGAAATTATTTCTACCAAAAACAATTCCATTTTTTTAATCTAATACCATAAATTTTATTTATTTCTGATCTATAAAGGTATCACTTTCGATATTTCTACATGTTCCAAAGCTATGCGCTGCAAGATTAGCTTTCTAACTACGTAGAAAACAAAAATCCCTGGACTTCCTAAGAGATCCAGGGATTCACTTTGTATATTTTGCAGTCCTTATGAATAAAGCCCCTTTTTATCTATAAAATCAATTACTTTTTGCGGTGTAAAAAACTGAATATTCTTATTCTCTTTGATCGCTTTTCGCAGAAAAGTAGAAGAGAGTTCCATTAATGGTGTATCTGTCATGGTTATGGAAGGATGATCCTTAAGTTTTCCCCCATTATAACCTGGACGAGGGTACACATAAATATGAAAATCGCGCAAAATAATCTCCGGATTCTTCCATTTCTCCAATGACTCTAAGATATCCTCGCCCATCAAAAGCACAAATTCTCTAGTTGGATATTTTTCTTTTAGAAATGTTAAGGTATCTATTGTATAAGACGGTACCGGTAAATGAAATTCAATATCACTCACGCGCAAATGTTCACAATCCTCCACTGCAAGATTTAGCATCTCTAAACGATCGTAGGGATCCGCTAAGGTAGATTTTTTCTTAAATGGATTCTGTGGAGAGACCACAAACCAAACTTCATCCAGTCCAGTAAAATTGGCCATGTAATTTGCTATAATCAAATGCCCAACATGCACCGGATTAAAGGAGCCAAAAAACAAACCAATTTTTTTCATTTAACCCTTTATTTATTGATGAAGCCCATTACAATTTCTTCTGCGTCGGCACAAGCAGTCGCGAGGTCAAAATTTTTCAAGATCACATCAAACTTATTCGCATAGGTAAGTTCCAATTCCGCTTTGGCAAATCTTTCTTGTAGTTTTTCCTCCGAATCTGTGCCACGTCCGGTTAGACGTTCTTTAAGGACCTCTAAAGATGGTGGCTGCACAAATATAGAGATTGCCTGTTCTGGAAATTTAGATTTCAGGCGTAATCCCCCGACGACATCAATATCGAAAATAACATTTTTACCCTCTTTCCAAATACGTTCAATTTCGGAACGCAAAGTACCATAAAATGTGCCAGAATAAACCTCTTCAAATTCGATAAACTCTTGTTTGGCCACTTTATGCAAAAATTCTTCTTTGGACATAAAGTAGTAGTCTTTTCCATCGACTTCCTGTCCCCTTGGATCACGAGTGCTCGCAGAAATAGAAAATTCTATTTTATCTCCATGTTTACTTAAAAGGTCTCTTACTATAGTTGTTTTTCCCGCACCCGACGGTGCTGAGAAAATAATTAATTTACCGCTCATCCTTATAATACGTTGAGCAACTGCTCTTTTATTTTTTCTAATTCTTCTTTCATTCTAACCACAATCTGCTGTATACCGGCGTGATTAGCTTTAGATCCCAAGGTATTGATTTCACGGCCCATTTCTTGAGAGATAAAGCCTAATTTCTTACCATTTGAATCGGCCGAATCAAAGGCTTTTAGAAAGTAGTTACAGTGTGAACGGAGTCTAACTTTCTCTTCAGTGACATCTAATTTATCGATATAATAAACAAGCTCTTGTTCAAAACGATTCTGATCTACATTCTCTTTACCCACGCTATCATTGAGAAATTGATCTATACGTTGTCTGATCAAAGGAATACGCTCAACTTCCAGTGCTTCCACTTCGCCCAAATAGATCAAAATCATTTCAGCTCTCTTTTTTAGATCTTGAGCCAATACATTTCCTTCATCTTCACGGAATGTATTGAAATGTCTTACCGCATCATAAAAAGCATCCATCAATACGCTAGATTCTTCATCATCTACGGTATCGTCATTGTTGGTGACAACTTCGGGCATATTTAACGCCAATTCGAATAGATTGACATTTGTATCATTTAGCTCATTTGCGATCTGCTGCAATTGACCATAATATTTTTTCAGTAAATCAGCATTGATAGATGAGGCCTTGGCTGTTTGATCAGCATATTCTACGGTCACGTTCAGATTAACTTTTCCGCGTTCAATAAGCTTACTGCACTCGGTGCGCAAGGTCAATTCTTTGTCCGATACTACTTTAGGTAGACGAAGATTTAATTCAAGGAATTTTGAATTTAAGGACTTTATTTCGACACTATATTTGACTTTACCGTTCTCTTTGGAAGCCGTGCCATATCCTGTCATGGATTTTATCATATGCAAAGGTATGACTTTTCGAATAAAAGTTGAAGACGCAACATAGATTAATTGCTGATACTCCTCAAATTACCTCCAAATAGGACTGTTTATTTACCAATCATGCTTTGCAATAATAACAACAAGATAGCTTTCATAAGGACTAGCTCCCTTGCACTTCACATAACCAATCCCAATATCATATAATGATCCGTTCCATTGATCCATACCCAATAAATGCGTACGATGGTGGTAACCTGGCGCTTCTCTTCCGATAATCAATGCTTTAATAGCATCGGTTGCACTAGCACGATTAGCAGCAATGGATTCAAAGTTATTGGCGCTCCTTTTTTTTAGCCAAGACTGATTTAACTCGTATCCGGCTTCTTCTATAAAATAATTGGGTCCATAGCCCTCAGGAGAGACATGATCAAAATAAGACCGTTTGGCCATATCTTTAGCGCGATATTCTGCAACTTCGGCAAGCTGCTTGTTCCAATTAAGCTTTGTTCGTGTAATCTTTTGTAGATTGAAAAGTTTTAATTCCTTTTTATATTTCTCAGGATTTGTTCGAATTTTATTCAATAGATCGTAAGCCTCTTTTGCTTGACGCCGATCGACAGAGACACGCTGCCCTAAAGCAAGCTGTGTGACAAATAAGGTAAATGCTAAAATGAAATATTTCATATCAATCCTTTAACCTTAAAAGACTGACTTTAGTATTTAACGTTTAATCTTTTTTTGACCTTTTAACAGCTAAAAACTGTATCAACATGGGTATTAGGCTAATAAATATGACAGCTAATACAACTAGGGAAAAATTCTGCTTGAAAAAAGGAATCTGCCCAAAAAAGTAACCCGCTAGAATAAATAACGATACCCATAATATACCACCTACTATATTGTATTTACCGAAAATGCGGTATGGCATCCTGCCAATACCCGCTACAAAAGGGGCAAAGGTTCGGACAATAGGTACAAAACGAGCATAAACAATGGTTTTAGTACCATATTTAGCATAGAAATCTTGTGTTTTTTGAAGATAGGATGGTTTAAAAATTTTTGAGTCTGGTTTAAAAACTCGAATTCCAAAATATTTACCTATCTCATAATTCACAAAATCGCCAGAAATAGCCGCACATATTAGAATAAATAGGAAAAGTAATAGTGAAAGATTGCTTTCTGGTCTTGCAATAATGGCACCCAATGCAAATAATACTGAATCCCCCGGAAGGAATGGTGTAACCACAAATCCTGTTTCAGCAAAGATAACCAAGAATAGAATGAAATAAGTCCATCCAGCATAGGTATTGACAATCTGCAGCAAGTGTTGATCAATATGTAAGATAAAATCGACCAGTTGAGAAACAAACTCCATATTCGATAAATAAAACCTTCATGCTCTTTATAAGCTCCAACAGCTATGAAAATCAACTGAAGGTTCTTTCTGACTAATAGAAAACAGATACTTTCAGAAAAAAAGGGAGTCCTATTGAACTCCCTTTTTAGTTTTTATTTTTTCTTTTACCAATTCAAATATAATAGGTAGTACTGAAATAAAAATGATCAGTAGTACCACTTTCGAAAAATTATCTCGAATAATTGGAATATTACCCAAAAAATAGCCAGCTAATGTTATGCCGCCCACCCACAACACAGCTCCGACTATATTGTAAGTAATGAAAGTACCATAATTCATCTTGCCAATACCACCAACAAATGGTGCTAATGTACGTACAATGGGTACAAAACGGGCTATGACAATCGTTTTACTTCCATACTTTTCATAGAAAGCATGTGTTTTGGCAATCTGTTCATCCTTGACAACCTGTTTCCCAAAAAGTTTGAATTTTGTCAATCGCATCCCAAAATGCTTTCCGATGGAGTAGTTAAGAGAGTCTCCTGATATTGCAGCAATCAGCAGGATCAATATCATCAACCAAACATTCAGTTCATTCGGTTGTGCAGCAAGCATTCCGCCAGCAAACAGCAAAGAGTCTCCAGGTAAAAAAGGCATTACGACCACACCTGTTTCCACAAAAATGATAAGAAACAAAATAAGGTATGTCCATAATTGATAATCATTGACAATTTCAACCAAATGTTTATCAATATGGAGAATAAAGTCAATAAGATGTGTAATTATTTCCAAAACCGAAAAGAAGATTAAGCGTTATTTAACATCACTGGCATAACCAACATCAAAATGTCCTCATGATCTTCAGACGTCGCAGGAATCAATAAACCGGCACGATTTGGTGTACTCATTTCGATAACAACCTCTTCGCTTTCAAGGTTATTTAACATTTCAACCAAAAATTTAGCGTTAAATCCGATCTCCATATCATCCCCCTCAAATTGACAAGACAAGCGTTCGTGTGCTTCGTTGGAGAAATCCAGATCTTCAGCAGAGATATTCAATTCGCTACCAGATATCTTCAAACGTACTTGATGTGTTGTTTTATTTGCGAAAATAACAACTCTTCTCAAAGTGTTTAAGAAAAGTAACCGATCAACTGTTAGCTTATTTGGATTGACTTGAGGAATTACCGCAGCATAGTCAGGGTAACGCTCATCGATCAAACGACAGATAAGATTGATATTACCAAAACTAAAAAATGCGTTGGTCTGATTATATTCGATAGATACTTTTGTATCATCTGATGGTAAGGACGATTTTAATAAAGAAAGTGCCTTCTTAGGTAGGATAAGTGAAGCAGGTTTTTCAGCACTGATATCTGATCTGGTGTAACGTACCAATTTATGTGCATCTGTAGAAACAAAAGTCACATTTTTCTCAGCCAATTGCACTAAAACCCCAGACATAGCTGGTCTCAATTCATCATTACTTACCGCAAAGATCGTCTTACTGATAGCTTCCGAAAGAACCGGAGCTGGCATTTCTATAATAGATCCGTTATCAATAGAAGGAATTTTAGGAAAATCATCTGCATTTTCTCCGCTCAATTTATATTTACCATCACCTGCACTGATTTCAATAGCCAATGTATTCATGTCTACTGAAAAAGCAACGGGCTGATCAGGGAGAGTTTTTAATGTTTCTATCAAAATCTTAGAAGGCATAGCTACTCTTCCTTCTTCTTTTGCTTCAATCTGCAAAGAAGTAACCATACTCGTCTGCAAATCCGTAGCAGAAATAGTCAAGTTATTGTCTTTTATTTCAAAAAGAAAGTTTTCCAATATTGGTAAAACAGTACTTGTACTAGATGCTCCATTGATAGCTTGTAACTGCTTTAATAAAATTGATGTTGATACAATGAATCTCATTTCCTAATTACTAATTATTATGTGCAATAATACACAAATTAATCAATATTTTTCAGATTTGTAAATGCCTTTCTTTCCACATACGAAGATTTATTGCACTTAAATAAGCGATTGTATTTCAATTAATAAGCACGCTTTCAAAAGTATAGAAAGCAAATTCACCCTGATAAATCACAATATTTATTACATTTGTATAATAGCAATAGTGTATGCAGTTTAAAGATATCATTGGGCATAAAGACATTAAAGAACATCTTGTTCGTACGGTTCATGAAAACCGTGTGAGCCATGCGCAATTATTTCTAGGCCCGGAGGGCTCCGGAAGTCTTGCGCTAGCCTATGCATATGCTCAGTTTTTAAACTGTGAAAATAAACAAACTACGGATAGTTGTGGCGAATGTGCTTCTTGCCGAAAATATGGCAAGCTGATTCATCCAGATTTGCACATGTCCTATCCTTTTATTGCCAAACACAAAGAAGATACAGCGACAGATTATGCTGAAAACTGGCGAAAGTCCTTTTTAACCAATCCCTATATGGGTCTGGAATACTGGCGAAATCAGTTGGATGCAGATAATAAACAGGTCAATATTAATATTGCTGAAGCACATGGTATCATCAAGAAATTGAGTCTTAAAGCTTTTGAGGCTGAATATAAAGTTTTGATCATGTGGTTGCCCGAATACTTGGATACCCAAGGCAATGCCTTATTAAAATTGATTGAAGAACCGCCCGAAAAAACGTTATTTATTTTGGTTGCAGAGAATCAAGATAAAATTTTAAATACCATTATTTCTCGGACGCAGTTGGTCAAAATTAAGAAACTAGATCATACCGAAGTCTCACAGTATTTGAAGACTGCGCAACATCTTTCTGATCAGGAAGCATCTGAAATAGCTTTTATAGCTGATGGAAACTTACAGGAAGCGCTTAATCAACTCAATACACAGAGCAATAATCATTTTGGCATTTTGGTAAACTGGCTGCGATTTATCGTATCGGACGCAGGAACAAACATGATCTCTTTAGTTGAAGAGGATTTGTCCAAAATGGGTCGCGAAAATCAAAAGAGCTTTCTTTTTTATGCGATCAACATGATGCGGCAGATTATTTTGATTAAGGAAAGACTCTCCAGTCTCGTATTTTTACCTGCCAAAGAATTGGATTTTGTCCAAAAATTTGCAGTACATTATAGCATAGAACAAATTGAAGAAACAATAAATCTATTTGAGGAAACGCATTATTTTGTAGAAAGAAATGCAAACCCTAAAATATTATTTTTAGATTTATCTTTGCAATTAACATTAATATACAAATACAAAACGTTTCCGAAAGGAACTCAATATATATAAATAGAAAACTATGGGATGTGGCAGTTGCTCATCCGGCGGAGGTTGCGGTACTACCACAGCAAATGGTATACCATCAGGATGTCAGAATAATGGATCCTGCATGACTAGCGGATGTAATAAATTAGATGTATATGACTGGCTTTCCGATATGGATATGCCATCAAACTATAAACCTTTCAATATCGTAGAAGTACGATTCAAAGGATCTCGAAAAGATTTCTTTATTAATGTAGACAACCTATACCTTGAAATGGGAGAAATGGTCGTTGTAGAGCCCTCAACAGGGGGATATGACGTTGGCCACGTTTCTTTGACAGGTGAGTTAGTTCGATTACAATTAAAAAAGAACAATGTTACCCCTGAATTGGTGACAAAAAAGATCTATCGGAAGCCAAATGAAGTGGATGTAGAAAAGTATAATGCAGCGAAAGATCTTGAATGGGAAACCATGCATAAAGCACGTAAACTTGCTTTGGATCTAGGCTTGTCAATGAAAATTTCTGATGTCGACTATCAGGGGGATAAAACGAAAGCAACGTTCTATTATACAGCAGAAGGTCGTGTGGATTTTCGTGAATTGATCAAGAAAATGGCTGAAGCATTCCGTATACGGATTGAAATGCGCCAGATCGGTATGCGTCAGGAAGCAAGCCGCCTTGGCGGTATTGGATCATGTGGACGCGAACTATGTTGTTCTACTTGGTTAACGGATTTTAAAACCGTTTCCACCTCTGCTGCCCGCTATCAAAACTTATCATTGAATACCTTAAAGCTAGCTGGACAATGTGGTAAGTTAAAATGCTGTCTCAATTATGAATTGGATAGTTATATGGACGCATTGAAAGACATTCCTAACAATATTGACCGTATTGAAACACTAAAAGGTGTGGCTTATCTCCAGAAAACCGATATCTTCAAAAAAATGATGTGGTTTTCTTTCCCAGGAGCAGAAAACTGGATTGCAATGCCAGTTCAACAAGTCAAAGAACTTGTCGAAATGAATAAGCAGGGTATTAAACCAGAGGCCATATCAAGTGCAATAGAAACCGAAGATATCCGAGAGGAAAAAATTATCAACTACGATTACGAAAATGTAGTCGGTCAAGATAGTTTAACACGTTTGGATGACCGCAACAAAAGAAAGAAAAAACGGAAAGCCAAAAGCAATAATGCTAAACCGGAAAATAAAAGCGGTCAGAAAAATGATAAGGCTGAACAAAATCCACCAAAACAGGTAGTGGCCAAACAGCAAAGCAATCCGGATAGTACAAATCCTGCAACGGCGAGCAAAGAAAATAAAGAGGGGCAAAATAATAAACCTAAAAAACGCTTTAATCGCCATCGAAATAAAAACAAAGGCAACAATAACAATCCTGCCTCAAAAACAGAATAAAATGAATATGCCTAATTTTAAAATGTTAGGCATATTCTATTTATATAGATTTAAAATGAAACTAAAGGCTTTTCTTTTTGGAGTTTTATGTATTGGTTTATGGACATCTTGTGACCAAACTGCTATTATCAATGAAAATAAACCTATCGAAAATAAGACGTGGTTATATACCTCACATCCTAGTTTTCAATTCCATATTAGCGACAAGACAAAAAAATACGATGTACTTATAGATGTACGCCATACACCTGAATATGCTTTTTCAAATCTCTTTGTTTTGATTTACCAGCAAGGTCCCGATAAAAAAACAAATACCTTCCGTAAAGAAATTAAATTGGCAAAATCAGATGGAAAGTGGATTGGAAAATCATCAGGTAGTCTTTACAATCAGCAATCTATCATTCATCAAGATTACATATTTCCAGACACAGGATTATATACGATATCCATTGAACAGAATATGCGAAATAATCCTTTGCAGGAAATTACAGATATTGGATTGACAGTAATACCAAAATAATGTGGACTTTCTTACGATATCTGCTTCTTCCCCTCTCCATTATTTTTGGATTAATCGTATGGTTAAGAAATCGCCTATATGATTTCCATGTGTTACCAGCTCGATCTTTTCAGATTCCTACTATCGTTATTGGTAATTTAGCAGTTGGTGGTACCGGTAAGAGTCCCATGACCGAATTTGTTGTCTCATACCTTAGTCGTTACTACAAGGTAGCTATTCTCAGCAGAGGTTATGGTCGAAAAACAAAAGGATTCCGGACTGTGCAAACAGATTCTCTTGCAATAGATGTAGGTGATGAGCCATTGCAATTCAAAAACAAGCTTTCAAATGTCACAGTAGCGGTATGTGAAGATCGTTGTACTGGAATAGAAAAACTTCAGACAGATCATCAGCTTATTATCTTGGATGATGCCTATCAACATCGAAAATTATCTCCTTTATTTAATATTCTTTTATTCGATTTCCGATCCTTTTCGCAACCTATGTTTGTATTTCCCGCTGGAAATTTCAGAGACCTACTCACTGAATCTAAACGAGCACAAATCATAGTCATTACAAAATGTCCGCCTAATATTTCTAGTGAGGAAAAAATACGTATAGAAGAAAAGCTCCGTCGTTATAACAGAGAGGCCTTGATCGCGTTTAGCCATATAGACTATTTTGAACCTGTTAGTAGTGATGGGAAACCTATTGATATAGAAAATAAGGATATAATATTAGTGACAGGAATTGCCAGACCACAGCCATTACTAGATCATGTCAATAAAAAAGCAAACTCTGTCAATCATATCTCTTTTGGAGATCACCATACATTTAACGACTCCGATATTGACCAAATCATAAAAGCATTCCAAACTCTAAATAGTAGCAATAAAATAGTATTAACCACTGAAAAGGATTATCAACGGCTAAAACCATATAAAGATCGTTTCGATACTACAGAACTCGTCTATTTACCGATAGGACTTAAATTTAATGATCCAGAACAAAGAGATCAATTTTGTAATATTATAAGTGATACAGTCGCATTAAGTGTTAATCAACCTTAAATTTTGTTAAGGGCTAATATTTTAGTAAACTTTTTCGTCAAATTTATATTCAAAAGGAAAGCAAACTTAAAATATAAAGCGATGAAAAAGAAAACTTTAATGGTAATAAGTGGTCTGCTTTTGGCGACAACAGTAGCTTTTGCGCAACAGCGCCAACAACGTAGTCCCGAAGAACAGGCGAAGATGCGTGTGGAACATCTAGACAAACTACTTACACTTAATCAAGTGCAAAAAGATTCCATTTATAATCTTACATTAAGCCAAGCCCAACAGCGAGCGGCAATAAAAAGTGATGGTGGAGACCGCAAAGCCAATATGGAAAAGTTTAAACAGCTCCAAGAAGCTCAGGCAACTAAAATAAAATCCTGGCTCACTCCAGATCAAGTAAAACTATTCGATGAACAGCAAGAAAAAATGAAGGATAGAATGAAAAAACGTTCTGAAAACTAATTTTAATGAAAAAGGTCGATTATTTATCGACCTTTTTTATGAATTATTCTATGGTTAGCCAAAATAGTAGAGAGTATACTTCTCTATAGCATATTAGACCTATAAAGCCTTATAATACCATTATTAGGCCTTTTAAGGCCATTTATCCTTCCAAGCAAGCATATTCTTTCTTCTATACCAAAAGCGATTCTCCGCCCTTTATTTAAAACAAAACAATCATTATCTATTATATATTGCACCTAAAACACATATACAACTTATAATAAACAAGATACATAAACATGTAGCGTTAAAACTTTGTTAAAGTAACATACTTGATACAATATAAATCAGCTTTATTAGTTTTTATATCAAGACATCATAGTTGTAACTTTTTAAATACAATAGATATGAAAAAGCTAATTTTAACAGGTATAGGATTGTGTTTGGCACTTAGCCTAACATTCGCCCAACAGGCTACACCTGAGGAAACCGCTGCGAAAGCTACTACCGAACTGGTACAAAAGCTGAATCTGAATGATGAACAGAAAACTGCTGTATCCTCCATTCTATTGGATCAAGCAAAAGCAGAAGAAACAATTCTAAAAGATAGCACTTCCACTGCCGCTGCGAAAGGCGAAAACCTCAATAAACTTCAAACAGAAGTAGACAGCAAGGTGAGTCAATTACTTACAGAAGATCAAAAAACTATTTATCAGAAGGTAATTGCCGAACGGCCAGCAAAAGCTGTCCCTACGCGTACAGAACCTACTAAAACAGATTCCAGTGCTAATTAACAGCTTATGTAATAATTAAAACAGACGTTAATAAATTCATTGAATAATTTCATTTTAAAATTAAACATCATGAAAAAGTTATTTTTAACCGGTATAGGTTTTTTCCTAGCGATGAGCCTAATATTTGCACAGCAAACCACCCCAGAAGAAAATGCAACTAAAGTTGTGACTGAATTGGTAACAAAGCTTACACTGAATGACGAACAAAAAACCGCGGTATCACCAATTGTATTGGATCAAGAAAAAGCGATAGCAGCTGTTATACAAGATACCACAACAACAGCAGATGTAAAAAAAGAGAGCATTACGAAGCTTCAAAGTGAATCAGATAGCAAGATCGCTCTACTATTGACAGACGAGCAGAAAGTGGCCTTTAAAAAATACATTGAGGAGCGACCTGCAGTAAGTATTCCTGCCACTCCGGCACCAACAGAACAAAAGGAAAATAACAACGAAAACAGCAATCAACAACAATAATCATTCTATTCAAATTAAGAGGAATGTATTAAAACTCTGGATATGCTTAGGCATATTCAGAGTTTTTTTTTATTCCACTACCATATAGAGTACAAAAAAAGGGTTGTCTAGATAGACAACCCTTTTTTTACTTTAACTCGATACCAATCGACATTAAGATTTCAATTTCTTCATAATGTCGCTGACATAAGTTTTAAATTTCTTGTCAGTTTCAATTAAATCCTCAACGGTTTGACATGCATAGATGACGGTTGAATGATCTCTTCCTCCGAAGAATGCGCCAATCGATTTGAGCGAAGATTTTGTGTGGCTTTTTGCTAAATACATCGAAATTTGCCTGGCCTGCACGATTTCACGTTTTCTGACCTTTGACTTTACCATATCCACAGGAACCTCAAAGTATTCGCAAACTAATTTTTGAATAAAATCCATTGAAATTTCCTTATGTGTATTCTTCACAAAATTCTTCAACATCGATTTCGCCAGCCCCAAATCAATTTCTTTTTTGTTCAATGTAGATTGAGCCAATAAAGAAACCATTGCTCCTTCTAATTCACGAACACTGTTATCGATTTGTGTTGCTACATATTCCACGACATTTTCAGGTAATTCAATGCCGTCAGAATACATCTTCTTCTTCAAAATCGCCATTCTTGTTTCCAGATCCGGAATTTGAATATCTGCAGATAATCCCCACTTGAAACGACTAAGCAAACGTTCTTCTAAACCAGCTAGATCTTTAGGTGCTTTATCAGAAGTCAGAATGATTTGTTTTCCAGATTGGTGCAAATGATTGAATATATGGAAGAAAATATCCTGTGTTTTCTCTTTACCAGCAAAATTGTGTACATCATCCATGATGATCACGTCCATTGCCTGATAGAAATTAACAAAGTCATTGATTGTGTTATTTTTCAATGAATCCACAAACTGCTGACAGAATTTTTCACAGGACACATAAATGACCAACTTATCGGGAAGATTTCTTTTGATTTCATTACCGATAGCTTGGGCAAGGTGTGTCTTTCCCAAACCTACATCACCATAAATCATTAAAGGGTTGAATGAAGTACCTCCCGGTTTGTTTGCTACAGCATAGCCCGCAGAACGAGCAAGACGATTACATTCACCTTCAATAAAATTCTCAAATGTGTAGTTTTGATTCAATTGCGGGTCAACCTGCAATTTCTTTAATCCAGGAATAACAAATGGATTTTTGATATCTCTATTCAAAGATACCGGCACAGGAATAGATTGTCTCTTACCCTCTGCCCCATTGCCATTCGATGGAAGATTAGTCGTATAGGGATGAGAAGCTGATGACTTCTCAACTACAATATTGTATTCCAATCTACCTTGTTCTCCTAGAAATTTCTTTACGGTCTTTCGAAGAATACCCACATAGTGTTCTTCCAACCACTCGTAAAAAAATAAACTAGGTACTTGAATAGTCAAAACGTCACCCTCCAAACGGACTGCTTTCACAGGTTCAAACCAGGTCTTGAAACTTTGTGCTGGGATATTATCTTTGATAATCGAAAGACAATTATTCCAGACACTTGAATACGTTTTTTCCATTCTAAAATTGTTAATAAGTTGATTTACAATACGCGACAAAAAATATGTTGATAACTTTCTCTGAGAACGAAGATGACAAAAAAAAATCAGCTAAAAAACTAAAATATAAAATAATTAATAAAAATCTATATATCAGCTGTTTACCTTGTAAAATTATGGAAAACTCGCGCTAAAATTGATCTCTAAAAATAATTATTAACATTCCAAATTTATTTCAAAAAAAAGAACAAAAAAAGTAGTAAACATACTACAGCTCAGTCTTAAAGGTATAGAACTAAATTAACCAAAATAAAAGCGAAATACAACCTTTAGTTCATATATTTTTAATATTAAATTTATAAGAATTTAAACTCTACTTAACAACATTACTCAACATCTTTCTACTCTATTCTGAAGCCCTTGTGAAATAAAAAAGTATAATAATTACAGGTCGTTAAACAATCGTTTTTGTAACATGACAGAAAGGAAGACTCCAAAAAAACTTTTTCAGCAAAAAAAAAGGAAATCCCCTTAGAGGATTTCCTTTTTATGGTAAATTATAAATGGCTGAATCTATCCAACCATTGTATGGGTAAATTTTCCATCACACATCTTTTTTCCCTCTTCCACAATTGCAGCAGCATCGTAATGAGAATTTCGCCATTGTGCATTCTGTTCAGCATGTTCTACAATTCGGTCAGGAATACCTAATCGTATAATCTGACTATTGTAACCATGGTCGGCCATAAATTCCAATACAGCGGAGCCTATGCCCCCCTGCAGACAGCCATCTTCAACTGTGATTATCTTCTTGAATTTTTTAAACACTTGATGCAATAAGGCTTCATCCAAAGGCTTAGCAAATCGCAGATCATAATGTGCAGGATGTATTCCCAATTCATTCAATTGCTGTACTGCTTTGACGGCTTCATTTCCAATAGCGCCGAAGCTTAAAATAGCGAGTTCCTCGCCTTCAGTAATCACCCGTCCTTTCCCTATTTCTATTTCCGTAAATGGACGGCGCCAATCTGGCATCACCCCATTTCCTCTCGGATAACGAATAACGAAAGGCCCCTTATTAGGTAACTGTGCCGTATACATCAAGTTTCTAAGCTCTTCTTCATTCATAGGAGCAGAAACAGTCATATTCGGGACACAACGCATAAATGCAATATCATAAGCTCCATGATGTGTTGCACCATCCGCTCCCACTACCCCAGCACGATCTAAACAAAACACAACATTCAAATTTTGTAGGGCGACGTCATGGACAACCTGATCATAGGCACGTTGCATAAAGGATGAATAAATATTACAAAAGGGTAATAAACCCTGAGTCGCTAAGCCAGCACTAAATGTAACAGCATGTTGTTCGGCAATACCAACATCAAATGCTCTGTCAGGCATTGCCTTCATCATGATATTCATCGAGGAGCCAGAAGGCATTGCTGGCGTGATACCAACAATTTTTTCATTTGATTCAGCAAGTTCCACCATAGTATGTCCAAAAACATCCTGGTATTTTGGTGCAACTGGTTTCTCACTTGAAGATTTCTTTATCTCGCCAGTAATTTTATCAAATAAGCCTGGCGCATGCCACTTCGTCTGATCTTTTTCAGCAAGCGCAAATCCCTTTCCTTTCATTGTTACAACATGTAGCAACTTAGGACCAGGTATATGTTTAAGATCTTCAAGCGTCTTGGCCAACTTCTTTACATCATGTCCATCAACTGGACCAAAATATCTAAAGTTCAATGACTCAAAAAGATTAGCATTCTTCAATAAAGTACCTTTGATGCTTTTCTCCAGTTTTTTTACTATGCCGAGAGCATTTGGTCCCACTTCAGAGATTTTGATCAACACAGCAGCTATATCATCCCGAAATCTATTATATCGTTTTGATGTAGTAATACTTGTTAAATATTCTTTCAGCGCTCCAACATTTGGATCTATGGACATACAATTGTCATTCAAAATCACCAATAGGTTAGATTTAGAAATACCGGCATGGTTCAAGGCTTCAAATGACATACCGCCAGTTAAAGCTCCGTCTCCAATAACCGCAATATGTTGACGATCTTTTTCTCCTTTTATTTGGGAAGCTACAGCCATGCCTAAAGCCGCTGAAATTGATGTAGAAGAATGCCCTACGCCAAAAGCGTCGTATTCGGACTCAAAACGATTGGGGAAACCCGAAATTCCGTTTTCTATGCGATTCGTATGAAATATCTCACGACGTCCGGTCAGAATTTTATGACCATAAGCCTGATGACCTACATCCCAGATCAATTGATCATAAGGTGTATTCATTACATAGTGTAACGCCACGGTTAACTCAACGACTCCCAAACTTGCTGCAAAGTGACCACCATTCACCGAAACTTGATCAATAATAAATTGACGTAATTCCTGGCTTAGTTGTTCTAATTGGTCTTCCTTTAGCTTTTTAAGATCAGAGGGATCGTTTATTTTACTTAATAGTTCTCCAGCCTCAAATTGCATAGTACTGCTATTTTACATTAAATGTTTACACAAAGTAACGACAATTTTATTTAATCTTTAAAATAAATCGCATTTCCATATTGAGCTACAACAAATAAAAGCACCAATAGTTTCTCTATGGACAATTCCAAAAGATTTTATTATGTAAATTTGTATTAGATATGCAAGTAGAAGAAGGTTACGAAATCAAGCTTCCCCAATTTGAGGGACCTTTTGATTTATTACTATTTTTTATCGAGCGGGATGAATTGAACATTCATGATATCCCTATTTCGAAAATTACTGATGATTTTTTGTCTTACGTTAGTCAAATGCAGGCACTCAATATGGAGATGGCCAGCGAATTTATTTTTGTAGCCTCTACATTGATGCGTATTAAGGCGAAGATGTTATTGCCTAGACCAGATCTGGATGAAAACGAAAACGAAATAGATCTTAGAGAAGACCTAGTTCAGAAACTTATCCTCTATAAGCAATTTAAAGAGGTCTGTGAAGGCTTAAAGGTAATGGAAGAAAATCGTCTCCAGTTATTTAGTAGAGGCAACATCCAATATGATATACGACAACGACTACAATTGGATGCAACAGGTGAAAACCTAGACAGCTTTGACCTCTATGGACTAATGATGATCTATGAGCAAATAATGTATCAATTTCGCAATAGACCAGCAGAAGTAACACATACTGTTGTAAAGTATCCCTATACTATAGAACAACAGAAAAAGGCGATAGCTGAACTTATTGAAATCAATAAGAAATTGGATTTTCAGGAGATATTGAAAAACTCAGAAAACAAGATTCAGTTTGTATATAATTTCTTGGCCATTCTAGAGATGCTCCAACAGCGTTTATTGCAGATAGAAGTAGGTCTTGGATACAATAATTTCAATGTCGGAGAGCGAGATCCGCAACAAGAAGATCTGATACTCGAAGAGGAACTAGAGCAATAAAAAATGGCTGTCAAATTAGTTTGGCAGCCATTTTTTCTCGTTTCAACTAAACATTCCACATATAACTTTTTCAAGATCTATTCGCGGAAAACTCGTTTTTTACTTTTTGGATATCTTCTTTTTAATCCTTTTTTTTGAACGCATTCCAGCCCTGCGCTGTAATTGGATATAGATTTCCAGATTTCGAAATCATTTCACAGCCTTCTGAAGCAGCTGTCATGTAGCCTATGATACTGATATCAGGCAAATTCTTAATCTTATCGTGATCTGACTGTGCTATTGTAAACAGCAGTTCATAATCCTCTCCACCATTAAGTGCTGCAACGGTTGGATCAATACCAAATTCACGTCCAGTATCATAAGTCATCTGATCCAATGGAATTTTTTCCTCATACAATCTACAACCTTTGTCAGATTGGCGACAGATATGTAGTATTTCCGAAGCCAAACCGTCCGAAATATCCATCATCGACGTAGGTATAATGCCCAATTCTGCAAATAATTCAACAATATCTTTCCGCGCTTCTGGTTTTAACTGACGTTCAACAATATAGTCTTTACCCTCCAGATCCGGCTGCACGTTAGGATTTTCTAAGTAAATATCTTTTTCTCTCTCCAGTAGCTGTAATCCCATGTATGCTGCTCCTAAATCTCCGGATACACACAATAGATCACCTTCTTTTGCTCCGCTACGATAGACGATCTTTTCTGCATCGGCATAGCCTATACTTGTTACTGATATAACGAGACCTTGTGCTGAAGCCGAGGTGTCCCCACCCACCAAATCAACATTATACTTTTTACAGGCAATCAAAGCCCCCCGATAGATCTCCTCCACCGCCACCAATGGAAATTTGGAAGATAGACCAATAGAAAATGTAATTTGGGAGGCAATACCATTCATAGCATAAATATCACTCAAATTTACCTGTACAGCCTTATAACCTAAATGTTTTAATGGAACATATCTCAGATCAAAATGGATTCCTTCTAGGAGCAAATCAGTAGAAATTAAAGTCTTCTTTCCTTCAAAATCCAATACCGCTGCATCATCACCAATTCCTTTAATGGTAGATTTCTCGGTCAGCTCTACTGCTTTACTTATATAGTCAATTAGACCAAACTCTCCCATTTCTTCCAAATTGGTACGTTCAGTATTATCAAAATCAAACATGTTTAAAAATTTAAAAATTCAAAATATTATATTATGCATAATCAGGGCATTTCTCTCGATCCTTATCAAGATAGCTTGATTAATAGCATTATAAAATAATAATCGATATGAAAACCAATTTGTTATCATATCGATTATTATCAAAAATTATGCAAATTACTACAGTCCCAAACTTGCCGATATCTCTAACATCCGTTCAATAGGCCGTTGCGCGCGAAGTATGACATCTTCAGGAAGTAAAATTTCAGGCGATTCATATTTCAAACAATTATAGAGCTTCTCAAGCGTATTAAGCTTCATGTGAGGACAATCATTACATGCACAGGCGTTGTTCGGTGGAGCAGGAATAAAAGTCTTCTCAGGGCTTGCTTTCTGCATCTGATAAAGAATTCCAGATTCCGTGGCAACAATATAAGACTGGGCACTATCTGTCTGTGTAAACTTAAGCATTCCGGCGGTGGAACCAACATAATCTGCTTTAGCTAAAATATGGTCTTCACATTCAGGATGGGCAATAAACTTAGCTTCAGGATATTCGCTCTTGAGACGATCTATTTTATCCTGAGAAAAAATTTCATGTACCATACACGCTCCATTCCACAACACTAGATCACGTCCAGTTTTTTTCTTCACATATGCCCCAAGGTTACGATCTGGCCCAAATATGATCTTTTGGTCTATCGGAAGACTCTCGACAATTTGAACCGCATTGCTTGAGGTACATACGATATCTGAAAGCGCTTTTAATTCAGCTGTACAATTTACATAAGTAATCACCAAATGATCAGGGTATTGCTCTTTAAATTTAGCAAACAAATATGGTGGACATGAATCCGACAACGAACAACCAGCTTTAGCGTCTGGCAAAATAACTTTTTTTGTTGGTGAAAGTATCTTAGCTGTCTCAGCCATAAAATGTACTCCAGCAAACACGATCAAGTCTGCATCCGTTTTTGCTGCTTCTTGCGACAAGCCCAAACTATCCCCAATATAATCTGCAATATCTTGAATTTCAGACTCTTGATAATAGTGTGCTAAAATTACAGCATTCTTTTCTTTCTTTAATCGTTGGATTTCGGCTACCAAATCCAATGAGGGGTCAATCGGAGCATCATTATATCCTTTTGCCTGAAGCTCATAATTTACAATTTCCATACGAGTACTTTCAACAGTTTATGAACAACAAAAATAAGCATTGTTACATATATAAAAGTCAGCAAAAAGCAAATTAATCAAATATGTAGATAGAGGAAATTAAAAATAATATAAAAATTAAAGTTAAATAATTATCGTAAAAAAATATACACCAAGAAATAACTAATTTTAAAGCCTCTTAGAGTTGTATATCTAATAAATAACCAACCTATATATCCGATATCAAAAGCTCAGTGGGTTTGTTTCAGAATCTTTCCAATACAGAAAACGAATTTCTATGAATTTCTAGCCTTTTGAACGTTCTTCGGCATGTTACAAAACAAGGAAAAATATAGCAAAAACGGAAGCTTTATTTATTAACATTTTCTATTTGATCGAAATTTGCAGCCGTTAGAACCCGCTATTCAAAAACGAATTTATGAAGGAAAAAAATATTGATGTCTAGCGAAATTTAAGAAGAAACTTCAAGAACCATCCACCCTTCTAATAACTACCATATCGAGCTGCTATAGACAGTAAAAATATGTCGATTTCAAAGAGAATAGCATCCGCAAATATAAAGTCGTTTAGAATTGATTATTCCCGTGTAGGAAGTCAGCCGCGATTTTTAAAAAAATCTAAAAGACTATATTTTTAAATCAACCAGTTTTTGAAAAAATAAAAATCTAAAAAAATAGGGAAAGGATTTTCTATACACAATCCATTGTCAAATAAGGCCGCTGAGAATTGGATATTCACATACTAGCAGCTAGCGGTGAAGTTTTAAGAATACCTGAAAGACTTTATTTTAAATCAATCAGTTTTTGAAAAAATAAAAATCTAAAAAATAGGGAAAGGATTGTCTATACACAATCCATTGTCAAATAAAGCCACTGAGAATCGAATATTCACATACTAACAGCTAACGATGAAGTTTTAAGAAAACCTGAAAGACTTTATTTTTAAAAAGAGCATTTTTTAAATGCACGAATCCAAAGGGTAAAACAAGCGTAATCTAAACGCTATCCATTCTCAAATAAAGTCGCTGAGAATTGAATATCTGTCTCTATTATCAACATAATGTGCTGCAGCAAAATCTCAAAGACTTTAAATTCTCAGATAAAGTGTTTTATACCGCAGATTTCGAAAATAAAAACTTGTATTATGAATAGATCAAGACAGTCAAAAGTAGTTGATTAAGTAATCCAGAACGATTTCAAAAGTTAATCGATTCCGAAAGACAAATATTGGCTATTTAGATAAAAAGTCTTTTATAATCCCGTTTTCTAATAAAATAAGAAAGTAAAAATTATATATAGAAAGCTAGGAGGTTTGTTCTATTTATAAGGTAAAAATTCAACTAAATAAAGGCCGTAGGAATAGAATATTCATAGGAAAAATCAATAAATTGGATTTTATTCAAGCCTAACAGGCTTTGCCTATTAAACAAACCCCTTATGGATAAACTATTCGATATAATAAATAGAAAATAGGCTTATATCGGAATCTAGAACGCTCAAAAAAACTATTCCTCACATAGAAATGAATTAAGAGTTTAGAACAATGTATTCCTACTAAAGCGTCTACTAATACATTCCAATTAACTCAGAAATATATAGAAAAGATAGCGATTTCTATGCTTTCTATCAATGTAAAGGAATATCATTTAAAAAATTTCTATATAATTAAATATAAATCATATATAAAATTATATTACAATAACAATACTAATATAATTTAAAATAGTATAAAATATTATTATAATTAACTATTGTAACTTCTAAAGTCTCTTATAGGTTCTAAGAATTTAATAATTTATAGCCATCAATCCTACAATAAAAATAATCCAATCATAAAGCCTTTAGAACCCATTTTTTGGCACAAATAAACTCTTTTAGAATTGACCAAATTTAATACTTTAGAAAGTATATAACTCTATTGCATTCATAGAGACTTTATTTTAAAAATAAACTCCTTGAGATTGCCATAAAAAATATACAATATTTAATAGTGGCATTCATTAAAAGCTAAAGCACTTAAATTTTCCATTTCCAAAAATGCCCAATCGATACTGGGTCGCAAATATAGTAAGAATGTTCATTTCTCAATAAATTTTTTTAAAATAACACAATCGCACTCAATTTCATTCTTCTACTATGAAATTATGCTCGAATCAGCAAATACGCGGTTATACAATTCGATTAGCATATTTCAAATACCATTTAGAATCTATTAGCAATTTTAAAAAAAAATCCAATGGAAAATATTCAATTCTAATCGCTTCTATTTTACAAAAATTTATAATAAAGCCGCTGAGAATAGCATAAATACCAATAAATACTCCAAAAATTTGAATATCTCAAAGAAATCGCTAGTAGATCGCCATTAAATAGGTTTTTTCAAAATTTTCAATCCTATAAAACTACTTTTTTGAAAATAGTCGATCTCAAAATAAATTCTGCTTGTCTTAAAGCCAGTAGGAATCCAATAAAACGTCAAAATTATACTAACGAATCCTTTATTTGATTCTGAGACTGTGCAAAATTTCAAATTTCAAAATATAGAAATCTCCCAAAATTACGTTTGAAAATTCGATAAAAAGTCCTAGCCTAAACTATTTTAAACTTAGTAAACCAAGAATATTCCAGAAAAAAATAAAATATTAAAGCGAAAACGACCTAAATTAACAAATTTTTCCATTTAAAATGAATTTAAACGCATTAAGGCTCAGATGGAATACGAATAAAGTTATCGGAAGTGAAATATACAAGTCTAATAGGCTCAAAAACGAAATTCCAAAATAAAAAGCATAAAAATGCCAACACAAACTCTTTTATAATCTCATAAAATCTTGTTTTTAAAATTTTTAAAAAAATATTCAATTCTAAAGAGCTCAAAAATCCCTCAAGAATTTAATTTCCGAAAATAAAGCCGTTTAGAATTCGATATTTCAATAGGGGAGTTAATCACTTCCAAATATCGTAACCTAAAAAGGTTTGATTCGATATTGACAAAACTAAACAAAGATTTTCGAACGTATTCCACAATCTTCTTTTTCAATAAATACTAATATTTTAAATTAAAGAATCTCTTATTGTTTATTAAGGTGTGGAAAAGTGGTATAAATTGATTTGAATCTATTTTGAATTTAGGTTTTTATAGAGTTTTCAACAATTTTTCAACAGAAATTTGCTATTAAAGAGCTGATTTTTAAAATTCTAATTTTTCTTGTTTTTTATTTTCCATACTTTTTTGTTGAATAGTTAGTGTTCGTAAAATGTGGAAATCTATCAATTTTTTTGCGGAAAAATAATTGGAATTCGTAGTGAAAGTAGGGGATTTGTGGAATGTTAAATACTTTTCATTTTTATTTAACCTTTTATTTACACGTTTTCCACATTTTTCGTTAATTTGAACCATCACTTTTGGGGATAGTTTGTGAATTTTAAAATATATGGCAGATAGAAAGGTAGATTTTTTGGTCATTGGATCAGGTATTGCCGGATTGAGCTTTGCATTAAAAGCTTCTAAATTTGGTAAAGTGTTGATAGTCACTAAGTCCAATGAGGATGAGTCTAATACAAAATATGCGCAGGGGGGAGTGGCTGCCGTTGTGGATAAGTCAGACAGCTTCGAGAAGCATATCATTGATACTCAGATAGCTGGTGATGGTTTATGTGATTTGGAAATTGTGGAAAACGTAGTTAGAGAGGCGCCGGATCGGATTGCCGAACTTATTTCGTATGGCACCTCATTTGACAAGGAGGAATCTGGGGTATATGACCTAGCTAAAGAAGGGGGGCACTCAGCTCATCGTATTCTCCATTATAAAGATATAACAGGTTACGAAATAGAAAGAGCGTTGTTGGTACAAGCACACAACGATCCTAATATTGAAATGGTTACTCATTATTTTGCTATCGATTTGATTACCCAGCATCATATGGGGGAGTATGTTGATAAGAATAGGGAAGATATTACCTGTTATGGTATCTATGCATTTGATACCTCATCGCATCTTGTAGACAAGATTTTGAGTAAGGTGACTGTTATGGCATCTGGTGGTGCGGGGCACGTGTACTCAAGTACAACTAATCCGACTATCGCTACTGGGGATGGAATAGCAATGGTTTACCGAGCGAAGGGAAAGGTGCGTAACATGGAATTTTTGCAATTTCATCCTACCTCATTATATAATCCGAAAGATTCACCTGCTTTTTTGGTTTCGGAAGCCGTTCGTGGTTTCGGAGGGATCCTTAGAAGGATAAATGGTGAGTCTTTTATGGAGGAATATGACGAAAGGGCATCTTTGGCTCCAAGGGATATTGTTGCGCGTGCTATAGATGCTGAAATGAAGAGGTCAGGTATAGATTATGTGTATTTGGATATTACACATAGAGATAAGAAGGATATTATTAAGCACTTTCCAAATATTTATGAGAAATGTCTTTCTATAGGATTGGACATGGCTACAGACTTTATACCGGTCACTCCGGCTGCCCATTATTTATGTGGTGGAATTTATGTGGATGATTTTGGACGAAGTAGCATACGTAATCTGTATGCCTGTGGAGAGTGTTCATCGACTGGATTGCATGGGGCAAATCGATTGGCCTCTAATTCTTTGCTTGAAGCGCTTGTATATGCTCATAGGATCTTTTTGGATGCTACAAAATCCATTGGAGCTATAAGCCATGTTTCCGATGTCCCCGAGTGGGATGACTCTAAGACCTCCCTTTCTAATGAGGATATTTTAGTTAGTCATAATCTGCGCGAATGCCAAAAAATCATGAGTGATTATGTTGGTATTGTTCGGTCAGACTTTAGATTAGAAAGGGCACTCAAACGCCTACATTTGTTATATGAGGAAACAGAGGAATTCTATCGTAATACTCGGCTTTCTGTGAAGCTTTGTGAACTACGGAATGTGATCCAGGTCGCTTATATCCTAACCAAGTCGGCTATGCTTAGAAAAGAAAGCAGGGGCTTGCATTATACAACAGATTATCCACAGCATTCAGATATATTACAGGACACGATATTTTAGTAGATATGGCTCTTATTTTACCTGTTTTAGATAAGTCTCCAATGATAGCAGAGGAGTGCTTTTTGGCCCCCAATTCGACCATTGTTGGTGATGTAGAGATTGGACACCATTGTTCGGTTTGGTTCAATGCGGTAATTCGCGGGGATGTTAATTATATTCGTATAGGTCATTATACCAATATCCAAGACGGCGCTGTTATCCACTGTACTTATAAAAAATGCGGAACTACCATTGGTAATTATGTTAATATTGGCCATCAGGCTATGGTGCACGGATGTGTCGTAGAAGATCATGTTCTGATCGGGATGGGCGCTATAGTAATGGATAATGCGGTGGTAGAGTCCAATGTAATTATTGCAGCTGGCGCTGTTGTTTTAGAAAATGCCCGTTGTGAATCGGGGTATTTATATGCTGGAGTTCCTGCAAAAAAAATAAAAGCGCTGACTGATGAACAGAAAGCGCTTTTACAGCAGCTACCACATAACTATGTATTATATAGTTCTTGGTTTTAGCTTAAACGTATTAGCAATAGTTTTTTTTCTTGTTTTTTTACAATTAGTCTCAATTTTATTCCTTTTTGAGTCCACTTAATGAAAAGCTATCTTTTTGTTCCCAGTTTGCACGTATCGTGAAAACCTTATTTAGGTAGACAACAGGCTCAGGGAAAGTCTTCTTCTCAACATCTCCGGTATCCCATATTCCATTATTATTGTCATCGCGAATGACACGTATGGTATATTTTCCTCCCGGAAACTGTTTGTAAGCTACTGATGGATTAAAACTATTGATCTTATCTATTCTATATATCTTATCTTTTTTCTCATTAATCAGTTCGACCAAGTAGGTTGTATTGCTATCCAGATCCGTAAAATCAAATATTAGATCCCCATAGTTTTCACTATCATCGTAAGTCATATCGAATTTTTTCTCTTTATTTTGTTCCCCAAAATATCCTGTTATGGCACCTTCTGTAAATTCTATCTGATATTTTTTCTCTTTTCTCCAATTATAACGGATATGGTAAATATTGGAGTCATTTGTATCCACTGCCAATTGATAGTTTGTTCTTATAAGAGAATCTTCTTTGAACTTCAACTTCGCTTTATCTATATTTTTTATCGGGGTAAAAGCTGATACCTGAAGGTGATTGATCCTATCCACTTTACCATTATTTGGTGTAAATTGTGGGTCTATAACTTGTTCTATTTTCACATTTCCTCTTCTGACAAGAATAGTATCCAAAGGTTTCTCATCTTCTGTTAGAACGAGTTTGAGTGAGTCTATTTTTAAGTTGGGAAGAAACAACGTCGCAGAATCGGAACTCTTCGAGAATCGTACTATTTTATCCTTGTTATTGACTTCATCGTTCAGAATATTAAGCTTTGGTTTATCCACTCTTCTATTGAAAATGAGCAGCACACTTCCATTTTTCTCAAATTTCTTTTCCTGCGTGCGGAATTTTTTTGGAACAGCTTTGAATACTTCTAGATTGATATTGGTAAGGTCCCGTTCTAATACGATGGAATCTTTCAAAAAGCCTATTTCTTCATCGGGTGCATTATAGATCCGATCATTGTTCTTTTCTTGGAGAGCATATATACGATATGTTCCTTCACGAAGGTTATTTAGTTTGTAGTTTCCAGCAGTATCTGTTATTGTGAAAATATTGGCTTTCTTTTTTCCAAAAATAGAATCCTGGCTTGTGGGTATTAGAAGAACTTTAACTTCTTTTAATACTTCTTTTGTCATCGCACTTTTTACATTTCCTGATATACTGAGCGAATCAATTTTATCGCCTGTTGCAAATACATAAGCATAATTTACTAAGGCATTCCCTGCATTATAATCTACAAGGCCCTTACCGAAGTAGATACTATAGGTTGTATTTTTTTCCAGTGAATCTGGTAAGGTGATTTCCAGATTTTTTTTCTTTACTTTGAATTGGGGATTACTTCCCATATCCGGTGTGATACTAAATTCCTTTTGCTGATTGGCCAGCTTGACATACTCATCAAAAGTAATAACGATTTTTTTTTCGGTAAAATTCTTCGAAAAGTTCGTAGGACTTTCCATCAGAATTTTTGGAGGAATAGAGTCTTTTGGTCCTCCTGTTGGCTGCTGTATACTTGCACATTGTATTGACAAGCCAATAAGCATTATAAACATGCTTAAAATAAGTAATCTCGTTTTTAAGCTGCTTTTTAGCCTTTCTGAACTACTTTTATTACTTTTTAAAGAAGTTGTCATAAAAAATAGAATATTGTCTTAAATCGCTTATTTTAAGCTTGTTTATTTTTATTTATAATTATCTGTAAATCAATTAATTAACTCATGTGTACCATCAAAACACTGATATCTGATGGTGATACACCCGAAATTCGAGAAGCTTGACCTAATGTTCTAGGTTTGACCTTCGCTAATTTTTGTCTTGCTTCAATTGATAGTGAAGTTAGTAAACTATAATCGAAATCAGGATTAATTTCTCTATCTTCCATCTTCTTCATGCGATTGACTATTTCTATTTCTTTTTCAAAATAGCTCTCGTATTTCATATTAATTTCTGCCTGCTCTATTGTTTCATTATCAAATTGGGAAACATATTGAGCAAAGGCTTCATCGCCTTTGATGATATCTTGGATGCTAACCTGTGGTCTGGCTAGTACATTACTTAAACGAGTTTTTTGAGCAAGTGCACTGGATCCAACTTCTGCCAATACCGTATTCATCTTTTCAAGATTCGTCGAATTCTGTTTGAGGTATTCAATGATGTTATTGGAGTTATCTATTTTATCTTGCACTTTCTTTAGTCTCTCTTCTCCAACTAATCCTAGTTTATAGGCTAGTGGTGTAAGACGGATATCGGCGTTATCCTGACGAAGTAATAAACGGTGTTCTGCTCTAGAGGTAAACATGCGGTAGGGTTCCTCTGTTCCTTTTGTAACAAGGTCATCTACTAATACACCAATATAAGATTCGGATCGTTTTAAAATAAGTTCTTTATCATCATTGATACGTTGATGAGCGTTTATACCGGCAAGGAATCCTTGTGCCGCAGCTTCTTCATAACCCGTGGTACCATTAATTTGCCCAGCAAAAAATAGATGTTTTACCAATTGGGTTTCTAATGTCAGATCGAGCTGCATTGGTGGAAAATAGTCATATTCTATTGCATATCCCGGACGATACATCTTTGCATTTTCAAATCCGGGTATAAGTTGTAGTGCTTTTAGCTGTACATCTTCTGGAAGTGATGTGGAAAATCCGTTTACATAAATTTCCACTGTTTTGAAACCCTCCGGTTCCACAAAGATATGGTGTCGCTCACGCTCCGCAAAGCGATTGATTTTGTCCTCTATTGAGGGACAATAACGGGGACCTAAACCTTTAATTCGTCCAGTAAACATTGGTGATTTTTCGAAGCCCGTACGAAGCATCTCATGTACCTTATCGTTGGTATATGTAATCCAACAACAGCGTTGTGCTGTTGGCATCTCTACATCTGTATAGGAGAATCTTCCTTTCTTTTCATCACCCCATTGTTCTTCCATGAGACCATAGTTAAGACTACGGCCATCAATTCTTGGTGGAGTACCGGTTTTCATTCTACCTGATTCGAAGCCCAGTGAAACGAGCTGTTCCGTCAGTCCTGTAGCAGCCTTCTCTCCTGTTCTACCACCACCAAATTTTTTGTCACCGATATGGATTACGCCATTTAAGAATGTCCCGTTTGTTAGGACAACAGCATCCGATTCAATTTCTATTCCCATAGAAGTGATGACTCCACATGCCTTTCCGTTTTTAACGATTACCTCTTTGACGGTATCTTGCCACATATCTAGATTTGGCAGAGATTCTAATTGTAATCTCCACTCCTCTGCAAATCGCATCCGGTCATTTTGTGTACGTGGACTCCACATCGCTGGACCTTTTGAAAGATTAAGCATGCGGAATTGAATTGTTGATTTATCTGCAATGATACCTGTATATCCTCCCATTGCATCTATTTCTCTTACGATTTGTCCTTTTGCTACACCACCTATAGCGGGGTTGCAACTCATTTGAGCTATCACACCCATATTCATTGTAATAAGCAAAGTGGAAGAACCCAGATTAGCTGCTGCTGCTGCTGCTTCACATCCGGCATGCCCTGCACCTACTACAATTACATTGTATTTTTTAAACATCTCTATATCCTTGTTCCACGTGAAACGTGGCTTTTTATTTGTTTACAAATTTACTCTTTTATCTACGTTCCACGTGAAACTCAATTGAAAATTTTACATAAAATCTGCAAGATATAACCATCGTTCCGATTTTTGGTCTATCTTATCTTGCATAGTTTTGATCTCCTCTGCTAATGTTGAAAGCTTAACATGATCTGTTAATTGATTTAATTCTTCAGTCTTTGTCTTTACCTGTAGTTCGAGATTTTCTATTTCTGTTTCCAGTTTATTGTATTCAAGTTGATCCTTGTATGAGAGCTTTTTCTTTTCCTCTTTTACCTCGGGTTTAGCTTTGTCTTGACTATTTTTCTTTTGTTTTTCCTTTTCTAATTTTTGGATTTCGTCTTGTTCTGATTTAAAGTCGGCATAGTTTCCATTATAGATACGGATCTTACCTGTTCCCTCAAATATGAAAAGTTGATCTGTCAACTTATCCAATAGATATCTATCATGGGATACCAATATAAGTACGCCCCTATAATTATCAACGAAATCTTCTAATACATTTAATGTGTCAATGTCCAGGTCATTGGATGGCTCATCTAGTATAAGAAAATTAGGATTCTTCATTAATACCCGCATCAATTGAAGACGCTTTCTTTCCCCACCACTAAGTTTGTTGACAAAACCAAATTGCTTCTCTGGAGGAAACAAAAAGTGTGTGAGTAATTGAGATGCTGTAATCACTTCTCCATTTGCCATCTCAATATAATCAGCAACATTTTTTACAACATCAAGTACACGATCATTTTCATTTACTTCAAGTCCCCCTTGCTTATAGTATCCATATACAGTGGTCTCTCCTACTGCTATGATTCCGGCATCTGGAGTTTCCTCTTTTGTGATAAGATTTAAAAAGGTTGATTTACCAGTTCCGTTTTTTCCCGCTAGACCTATACGGTCACCTTTTTTGAATGTGTAAGAAAAATCTGTTATGATTTCTTTCGCTCCATAATGCTTGGATACATGTTCTAGTTCAAGAATTTTAGAACCCTGTCTACTTACTTTTACACTAAGCTGAACAGAATCATTTCCTTTTATTGATTTGGATTTTTCTTCGAGATCGTAGAAAGCTTCGATGCGGGATTTTGATTTCGTACCTCGTGCCTGAGGTTGACGCCGCATCCATTCCAATTCCTTGCGAAGTAGATTTCTGCTCTTCTCGACCATGACCGCATCGATAGTTTCTCTATCTGACTTCTTCTCCAGAAAATAGGAATAGTTCCCTTTATAAATGTAAAGATTACCCCTATCCAGTTCTCTGATTTCTGTACATATATTATCCAGAAAGTAGCGGTCGTGTGTGACTAAAAGGACTGTCTTGCTACCAGTGGTCAGCAACTTTTCTAACCATTCAATGGTTTCTATATCCAAGTGATTGGTTGGCTCATCTAGTATATATACATCCGGCTCGTCTATCAAAAGTTTGGCCAGTGCGAGTCTTTTACGTTGTCCCCCGGAGAGACTTTTTATGTCCTGCTGAAAGTCCATAATATTTAAACGATTTAAAATCGTCTTTATATTATGCTCATATTCCCAAGCATTCAATGAACTTATTTTTTCAGTAAGATCTTCTAATTTTTTTTGATCAATATCAGTACTTTCAAGAAGTTCTTCATATTCCCTGATTAGACGTTGCTGATCGTTGTCTGCACTATATATAAAATCATTGATTGATTTTAATCCTGTGAAATCAGGATCTTGTTCGAGAAAGCCTATTTTTATACCCTTTTCTTTGACAACTTTTCCTGATGTTGGCAAGGTACGATCCGCTAAAATAGATAGCAATGTTGATTTGCCTGTACCATTTATTCCGACCAAAGCCACCCGCTCTCCTTTTTGGAGTCCGAAGTGTAAATCTCTAAAAAGCCACCTATCATGGAAGGAATGGCTTACTTGTTCTGTAGCTAAAATACTCACGTTATATCACCCTAAAATTAATTTTAGTCATTTTAATACAATAAAATTCCATTCAAGAATTTATTACCCCTGATGGTTTTTTAATGTATTGAAAATCAAGTAATTGTATTGTTATATTTGATTTTCAATTATTTATATATTGAATCAATAATCTTTGTTGATTGCTGACTAATTAAATCTATTGGATGGCTTTCTATGCTATGTTTAACTAGGGGCTGAGGAACAAAATTATCCTGTTCAGCATAATCTCAGTAACAAGTTGATTTAGAATGCATGCAAAAATAAAGAAATAGTTTCTTATTCGATGCGAAAAAAGCTTCGTTGTGTGATAAATCGGCAATAATGATATTACCTTGATAAACTTAATTCAATGCATAATCCGCAATCAGATTGAAACGTGGTATTTCAACCTGGAAACTGCTATTATCCAAAGAACGGATCATATTGTAATGACCTTCCATGAAACCAAATTCACTGTTGAGATTACATCCCGAAGTATATTGATGTACTTGGCCCGGTTCGATAACAGGCTGCTCGCCTACAACACCTTCTCCCGACACTTTCCTATAGTCGCCTTTTGCATCAAATATTTTCCAGTAACGAGTGATCAATTGTACCGTGTAATCGCTCAAATTTTCTATGCTAATGTGATAAGCAAACATAAAATGTTCACGGTCGGGATTAGAATACTCCGATTGATAGATGGTTTCAACCGAGATTTTTACGCCTTCTGTAATTTGTGTGATCATTTGGATGATGTTTATTGTTGCAACAAATACTTATGCTAAAATACTAATAATGAGTTTAAAATTCGCAAACTTAATCAATTTTAACGGTTAAATTATGCTAAGTTTAAAATTACTATAGCCAAATGGTCGTTAATTAGTAGGTTTGTATATGGCAAAAGGTATATTATATTTAATTCCCGTTCCTTTGAGCGATGCTGCTGCATTCCAATCTTTTACTCCTTATTTGGTTGAGACAATCAATACATTGGACGAATATATCGTGGAAAATGAAAAGACGGCGAGAAAGTTTCTCAAACTGGCAGGATTAAAAATTCCTCAAAGTGAATTGACGATACATGATTATGGTAAACATGCGCGGGACAAAGGAAATATCAATGATTTTTTCGAGGGATTGAAGCAAGGAAAAAATGTAGGATTGATGTCGGAGGCCGGCTGTCCGGGAGTAGCGGATCCCGGTGCTTCTGTGGTTGCTCGTGCTCATCAGCTTGGGATAAAAGTGGTACCGTTGGTTGGTCCCAGTTCCATCCTATTAGCACTTATGGCTTCCGGATTTAGTGGACAGAAGTTTGCTTTCCATGGCTATTTGCCGATTGATAAAAATGAGCGTGCGAAGAAAATAAAAGATCTAGAGCTACAATCTATGCGCGAGAAGCAAACTCAGATATTTATTGAAACACCTTTTCGAAACAACCATCTTCTCGAAGATATTCTAAAAAACTGTAAATCCAATACCCAGCTTTGCGTAGCCTGTAATGTGACTTCCACTGACGAGTCTATAAAGAGTCTAACCATTGCTGATTGGAAAAAACAGAAAGAAGATTACCATAAAAAACCAACAATATTTTTGCTTTATGTCTAATAAGTTGTGTTGAGTTCTCCCCTACCCTGCTTTATCTGTTAGGGCAGTTTTAATATGAAATCTATCTTTAAACAAGTATAAAGCTAGATGTAGTTTTATGAGTAATTACTCACATACATCGTTTTCGACTGCAAAATGGAAAACGCTTATTGGAACATAGCAAATTGTTGAGTAGATTTAGGAGGAGTGACGTGTTAATTTGACTAAACATAATGTAATGAAATTTAATAAATTAGGTTATTTTATATTATTTTTTTCATTAGTTGTAGGCTTAAAATCTGTTTATGCACAGCAAACTACTTATGTTATTGTTCATGGTGCTTGGGGTGGCGCCTGGCAATTTAAAAAGACAGCAAATGAATTAGAAAAAGAAGGACATAAAGTATACCGTCCTACACTAACCGGTTTGGGAGAACGTTATCATTTAGCGGATACTTCTATTCGTTTACAGACCCACATCAACGATGTTGTCAATACGATATTATTTGAAGATCTTCGAGATATTGTATTGGTTGGACACAGCTATGGTGGAATGATAATAACGGGTGTAGCAGACAGTCTTCCGGATAGAATAAAAAAATTGGTATATTTAGACGCCATCCTTCCTGATAATCAGGAATCGGTCTTGAGTTTGATGGTAAAGCCAGGGGACAATGGTCTTTTGAAATTTGAGAAGGAAGGTTTTATTATTCCATTTTGGGTAAAAGACGAAAGTAAGTTTCCGCGGGACGTCCCCCACCCTTTGAAAACGATGACTGATAAAATCAGTTTAAGAAACCCAGAAAGGGAGAGAATTCCTGCTACTTATATCTTGACCTACGAAGAAGGTAAGGCAATGGACAAAGATGACTTTTATCCATTTTACGCGAAAGCTAAACAACGTCATTTTAAAATCGTTGAATTGGTCGGAGATCATAATCCGCAAATAAAAAAGCTGAAAGAATTAGTAGATTTGTTATCACAGGAAAAATAAATAAGAGCAAGATATTTCAATGACGCAGGAAGAATTAGTAAAAGAATTAAATAAGCCCGAAGTACTCTATACAATCTTAGGTCTAGTAGCGATACGGATTATTATTTGGTTGTTATTTGCGAATACTATTCGCAGAACTTTAAGCTTGATCGCAGCGGAAAATAGATTGATGACACCCAATCAATCTTGGTTGGTCGCGATTCCATTAATCAATATTTATTGGAATTTTCAGGTCGCCTCTCGACTGAGAGATTCCCTCATTAATGAGTTCTATGATCGTAAGATAGCTGTAGAGGAAAACCCAACCTTTCGGAAAGGATCGTTATATGCGTGGATTTATTTGGCGACAAATATCCCGCTACCTATTTCTATTTCAGGGGTACTGGTCATCTTGCACTTTGTCACATTGGCTAACTATTGGTTCAACATCAGTGCGAACCGTAGAATTTTAGAAGAACACGATAAATTTAGAGAAAAGGAGGTGATTATAAACGATGAAAATTAAAGCAGTTATTCAATACTTGGAGCAGCTGGCTCCATTGGATTTGCAGGAATCTTATGATAATGCCGGACTTATCGTAGGCGATGCAAATCAGGAGATTACCAAAGTATTAATTTCGTTGGATTGTACGGAGGATGTTGTACAGGAAGCGATCGAAAAAGGATGTAATTTAATTATTTCACATCATCCCATTGTTTTCAAAGGCTTAAAAAAGTTCAATGGCAAGAATTATGTGGAACGCACTGTCATAAAAGCTATTGAAAATAAAATTGCGCTATATGCGATACATACCAATCTGGATAACGTCACTGGCGGGGTCAATTCAAAGATAGCAGATAAACTTGGATTGGTTAATCAGGCTATATTGGAATCGAAACCCAGTGTATTGCGCAAGATGGTTGTGTTTGTGCCAAGGAGCCATGTAGAAGAAGTCAGGACTGCATTATTTGATGCTGGAGCTGGTCACATTGGGAAACATTATGATCAATGTAGTTTTAATACTGCAGGTTATGGAAGTTTCAGACCTTTGGCGGGATCTGAACCTACTATTGGCGAAATAGGAACACAGGAACGTGTTGAAGAAACACGGATCGAGGTGATCTATAGACGTTCAATTGAAAGAAAGCTGCTTTTGGCGCTTTATGAAGCGCATCCTTACGAGGAGGTGGCTTATGATCTTTTCGATTTGCAGAATACGACAGTGGAAATTGGAGCTGGGATGATAGGTAATTTACTCGAACCCATGGATGAACGGGATTTTTTAGCTTATTTGAAGGAAAATCTTAAACTAAACGTTATTCGCCATACAGCACTTCTTGGTAGAAAAGTCAGCAGAGTAGCTGTTTGTGGTGGCGCAGGAGGTTTTTTATTAGGTGCAGCAAAACGATCTGGAGCGGATTTTTTTGTGACAGCTGATTATAAATACCATGAATTTTTTGATGCCGAGGGTGAAATTATCATCGCGGATACGGGACATTTTGAGAGCGAACAATTTACGCAAGAATTATTGTACGACATTATTACGAAAAAATTTCCTAACTTTGCAACCTTAACAACAGAAATAGATACAAATCCTATAAAATACTTCAGTTGATGGAACAAACCGTAGAACAAAAATTGAAAGCACTATGGCTTTTACAAGCCGTACATACTAAAATAGACAAAATTCGCCAGGTTCGTGGGGAATTGCCTATGGAAGTTGCGGATCTTGAAGATGAGATTGCGGGTTTAGAAACTCGTATTGAGAAGATCAGAACAGACTTAGACGATTTAGAAGATTCGATCGTTAAGCGTAAAAACATGATTAAGGATGCACAGGCTGCTATCAAAAAATATGAGTCGCAGTTAAATGAGGTAAAGAATAATCGTGAATATGACGCTATTTCGAAAGAAATTGAAATTCAAGGTCTTGAGATTCAGGTTTGTGAAAAGAGAATCAAAGAAGCTGAGTTCGAGATTCGTAACAAAACAGAAAACTACGATGCTACAGTAGGTAACCTGGAGTATAGCAAAAGCGAACTTGAGGGGAAAAAGAAAGAATTGGAAACAATTACTTCTGAAACCCAAAAAGAGGAAGATGCTTTATTAGCTAAAGCTGCTGAAGCGGAAGCTAATATTGAGGAGCGTTTGGTAAAAGTTTACTACCGCTTACGTAATTCTTTCAAAAATGGTTTGGCGGTCGTTTCTATCGATCGTGATAGCTGCTCAGGATGTCACAATAAAATTCCGGCTCAGATGCAATCTGAGATTCGTCAACGTAAAAAAATCATTATCTGCGAACATTGCGGTCGTGTTTTGGTAGACGAAGGTATTGTATTGGAAATCGAACAAGAATACGGTTTTTAATCTTCGATAATAGAATATAAGCCCTGCTCAACAGCA